>CAZUII010000070.1:0-2586 GCA_964619985.1 uncultured Candidatus Saccharibacteria bacterium | reverse complement strand
CGCTTGGCGTATCAGACATCCCATGGAATGGACCTGTCTCAGCAGTACGCATCGGTAACCGCAAGTGTGTTACTTGCGAGCCATCCTCTGGTGAGGACAAAGATGGTAATTGGCTCATTAACCCTGACTTCAAGGCTCGCGAAGAGGCTGGCATCGTGCTCGAAATGGTCGCCTGCGGAAAAGATGGCATGATCAATATGATTGAAGTAGGGAGTAAGGAAGTGGCTGAAGATATAGTTAACGAAGGTCTCGCCCGCGCATCAGCCGGGATTGAAAAAATCCAGGCGTGGCAATCAACAATCATTGCTGAAATTGGCAAAAAGAAGGCTGAAGTTGTCTTGCCAGAAGCCACTCCAGGTACAAAGGAATTATTTGATGCGGAAATTGCGCCGAAGCTCGCCACGTATGTCATGAGCGGCAAACCTGGCCATGAAGGTATCAGTGAAATTAACGATATGTGGACGACATTGTTCACTGAAAAATTCCCCGAAGGAAATGCAGCCATGGCTCAAGAAGTCTTCGAGGAAGCAACAAATGATTTGCTCCATGAACAAGCGATACAAAATGGAAAGCGCGCAGATGGCCGCGGCATGGATGACATTCGCCCTCTCTACGCGAAGGCCGGAGGCGTTTCGCCGATTCTCCATGGTTCAGGTATCTTCTATCGGGGCGGCACCCACATTCTCTCTGCTCTGACTCTCGGAAGTCCCGGTGACGCGCAGGTTATCGACGCGCTCATAGTCCAAGAAGACAAGCGCTTCATGCACCACTATAACTTCCCTCCATTTTCAACAGGGGAGACAGGTCGTGTCGGCAACACCAATCGCCGTATGATTGGCCACGGCGCACTCGCAGAAAAAGCATTGCTTCCGGTTATTCCTGCAAAAGAAACCTTCCCATATACTATTCGCTTGGTTTCCGAAGCTATGGCCTCAAATGGTTCAACATCGATGGGATCGGTCTGTGGTTCAACATTGGCGCTTATGGATGGTGGAGTACCTATAAAAGCTCCCGTTGCAGGAATTGCAAGCGGTCTCATGATGAACTATGACGCGAAGGGGAAGCCAGCAGAATATAAAGTGCTGACTGACATCCAAGGACCGGAAGATCACCATGGCGACATGGACTTTAAAGTTGCTGGCACTCGAGAGGGTATTACCGCTGTACAAATGGACGTTAAAGTTGGTGGCATTCCACTCAAGATTCTTGCCGAGGCATTTGAAAAAGCGAAAGCTGCACGATTCAAGATCTTAGATGTCATAGAGAAAGAAATCGCCGCACCACGACCAAAGATTTCTCCAAATGCACCGGAAATTATCGTCATGAAGATCAAACCTGATCAGATTGGCCTCGTTATCGGTACGGGAGGTAAAACCATCAACGAAATCCGTGATGTTACGCACGTCGATGATATTACTATCGAGGATGATGGATCAATATTCATCACCGGAAAAAATGAAACGGCGCTCAAAGCAAAGGAAATCATCTTCAACATGACTCGTGAATATATGCCAGGTGAGAAGTTTGAAGGGGAAGTGGTTCGCATGATGGACTTCGGCGCTTTCGTGAAGATCGGACCGAACGCAGAAGGCCTCGTGCATGTATCTGAAATCGCACCGTTCCGTGTTGAACGTGTTGAAACATATATCAAAGAAGGTGATAAGGTTCCCGTTGTTGTTAAGGAAATTGATGAAAAAGGACGCATCAATCTCTCAATCAAACAAGCAAACCCTGACTTCTTTACCAAGAGGGAAGAAACGCCAAAACCAATGGGGGAGCGCGGACCTCGCAAGGATTTCAAAAAGAGATACTAAAGGCTATAATAGATGCCAATGGACCCGAAAGATCTTCAACCCCATGATCCCAAAACTGGCGATGATGCCCCGCCAAGCACGAGCGGGGGAAACTTCTCTGAACGCATCTTCGAAATATCGGAGGACACCATATCTCCCCTATCAAGGGAGGCCCTCGTTGGTCAGCCTGAAACCAAAGAAACTACGGACACTACCGAACAAGGAAAACATTCGACACCTCCGCCTGAAGCTGATTTGCTGGACACAAAAATCGGAACCTTTGACCCGAGCCCTTTTGCGCCGCCTATTAAAAAAACGGCCCCTTCTTCACTCGGCACGATTCAATCAAAACCAGTGGCTCCTCCTGCTCCCGTTCCAGCGCCGCCGCGAGCCAGATCGCTGCAGGAAGAAGCATACGCTGCTTTGCCTGCAAATCTCCGTCCAAAGCCCGCCGTTCCGCCTCAACCAGTGGCACCAACCCCTCCGCCAGTACCGCTCCCTCCACGGCCGATCCCTTCAGACACGGTGCCGAGAGAAATAGCCAAGCCTCTGCGTACCTATGAAGGAGATGTTGCGGAAGCTATGTCGCACAAAAGAACCTCTCAAGCATCAATCGCTATAGCCGAAAGCAAAAAACAAGAACAAGGCGAGACTATCGGCAATGAAAAGGAGGAGCCAAGCCATGCGGGCAAAAAAATTACCATGCTAGCCATAAGCTTGGTGCTTCTGTGCGGTGGGGCATATGGCGCTTATTACTTGTACAGCAAAAGCGCCCTAGCCCCTGTCACCCCGG
>CAZUII010000069.1:0-2625 GCA_964619985.1 uncultured Candidatus Saccharibacteria bacterium | reverse complement strand
TTCCTCGAGATCAGCTTGAGCTTACTGTGCGTGAATTTTTTGCCAACTGTTTTGCAGAAAAAAAGTATGACATAGATCCGCGCATTGATGCGGTCCTCGAAGTGGTCAATTTGAAAACAGCAAAAGCCGGAGCGAAAGGCGTTGTTGATGTGAAGGATCGCATTGTCAAAACATTTTCTGGCGGTCAGCAGGCGCGCCTCCTTCTGGCGTCAGCGCTTATTCAAGATCCCGACATTTTACTTCTCGATGAGCCGACAAACAATCTCGACAAGGCGGGCATTGAACATCTGACTCAATTTCTCGTGGACTACAAAAAGACCTGTCTCGTCATTTCCCATGATGCTGACTTTTTGAATGCCTTTACTCACGGTGTTTTGTATCTCGATGTGCATACCAAGAAAGTCGAGCAATACGTTGGCGACTATCATGATGTGGTTGAGCAAATTTCAGCGCGTATTGAAAAGGAAAATATGGATAATGCGCGTCGTGAAAAGGAGATAGCCGAAAAGAAATATCAAGCCGGTTTATTCGCTCAAAAGGGAGGTCAGATGCGTCTGGTGGCCAAGCGTATGCGCGAGAAAGCCGAGGAGCTTGAAGAAGAGATTGTTGAAGTGCGCAAAGAAGATCGCACCATTAAACCCTTTAAAATTCCCGCACAGCCAGAGCTTATTGGCGACATCATTTCTATAAAGTCGTACTCGATTCTCAATCCCGAGACGCATAAGCCCGTGAAGCGCACCTGTGATGTTCGTCTGCGCCGCAAAAATCATTTGCTCTTGGCTGGTCCCAATGGTATTGGAAAAAGTACGTTGCTCGAGCGCATCGTCAATGGCACCGAAGGTATCACCATTCTTCCCGGCACTCGTGTCGGCTATTATCGCCAAGATTTTTCTATGATGGATTTCAACGATACGGTCTATCAGTCTTTGGAGAAAGTTATCCGCTCCGTCGAAGGTCGTCTTATCGAAACTGAACTTCGCGCCGCCGCCGCATCATTCCTTATCGGTGCCGACGCTATTCATACCAAGATTGCCTCACTTTCAGAAGGACAGAAGGGGTTGGTTGCTTTTGCACGTCTGGTCCTGCAGCGCCCCGGACTTCTTATCCTTGATGAGCCAACCAACCATATCAATTTCCGTCACATTCCGGTGATTGCCAAAGCCCTCGACGAATACGAGGGTGCAATGATTCTCGTTTCTCACGTGCCGGAGTTTGTGAAGCAGATTCGTATTGATGAAGTCTTGGATTTGGGGAAATTATAGGGATGAAATAATTACCGAAAATTTGCAGAATGTGAGAGTCATCAGATTACTAAGGGGTCATTGACAAGTGACGTTCTTTTATGCTATAATACTAACAGATTTCAGAGTGTCTGAAATCCTTGAAACAACCAACTAACGGAGGTCCTGTGAACCGAACCATTCAGTTCCTGAAGACCTACTTCTTGTTTGGTCTTCAGATTTCGCTTGCGTGGATATTCACTGTTCCGCAAGTTATCCGCTCCCTGACAAGCACGGCCGGCATGACCATTACCTGGTCACTGTTTTGCAGCGTGTTCGTACTCATCAATCTATTTTTGGCGATTGGCGGCTACAAGCAGGCGCGCGTCACCAAATCTGGCCAGCTCGCTTCCGCCCAACTCATCATCGTGTACGCCAACTGGCTCGTCCTGTGGCTCGCGATGTTGGCAGTCATCAGCGTCAAGGGTACGTGGTCAAACACTGATTCCCTTCTGTCAGCAATCGTGTGTGTCAGCATAATGTGCGTCCTTGCACTACGTAGACAACAGACGCTGACTGAGACGCTGTCGGAACCGATCACGAGAGGGATAATATCCGTTATCGTGAAAAGTACGCCCCAGCTCTACATCGCATACTGTATCGTTCATGCAGGCAGTAACGATGGACTTGCTGGAGCGACGCTCCTCATTGGCCACCTCACGGTTTGCATTCGAATTATTGAGGTGCTCAGCGCGGTGATGGTGAAGAAAGACGGTAAATACAACTGGAGCGAGCACAACATCGGACTTCTTATCAGCGAAGTTGGTAATGAAGTCACCTGGTGTGTTACCACTCTAGTCTGGTTCATGTACTAAGCACCCTCGAGCAATTCGGCTCGGGGGTTTGCTGTTATATGGAGTTACGGCGTATAATTATCTCATGTTAATACAAGGCAAAGAATACAGATCAGTGTGGAGAGAAAAAGACGTTGTCTATTTTGTGGACCAAACTAAACTCCCGTTTGAGTTTTCAATATTTAAGAGTTCGAGTTATAAAGAGACAATCGAAGCCATTAAAAAGATGATCGTGAGAGGAGCTCCGGCTATTGGCGTGGCAGGGGCTTATGCATATGTCCAAGCTGCATATGAATATAAACTTGAGGCGGACAAATTAAATCTGGCTGCGGCGGAGATAAAATCTGCTCGGCCCACGGCAGTAGATTTGATGAACATGTTAGAAAGAATGAAATCAATAGATCAAGAGCTGGATATTTTAAAAAAGCAATTCAAGAAGCAGACAAAGGCAAATTGGAAGACCATGAAAGCATTCTTGCAATCTGGGAGAAGAAGAAAAAGTGAAAATAAAATGGACTCAAGGGGCAAAAAACAACTTAAACCAAATCGAA
>CAZUII010000068.1:0-2665 GCA_964619985.1 uncultured Candidatus Saccharibacteria bacterium | reverse complement strand
GAATCTTGGTGGGCTTGTGCTGGCTCGTGTTGGAGCCTGGCTCGGCTTGGCCGAGACTAGTTGAGCGGGTGGGCTGTCATGACGTCCGTGAGCTCGCGACCGCGTTTCGCCACGAAGTCGAGTGCTCCGAGGGCGCCCGGGAACGAGCTGATTGCTGCCCGGACGTGGCCCGGAAGCCCTTCGGGCGTGCGAATGGCACAGTCAAGCCAGTCGCGCGTCTTTAAAGCCTCGGTTGACTCACGGAAGGCGTGGTAGAGGAGCGCGACAGCCTGGTCGAGCTCTGAATCGGTGATCACCGACAGCCTGCAGCGGTCCGGGTTGGCCTGCGGGCACAGAAGCGGCCAGTGGCCCAACAGCTGTTCCCTGGCCGGCGATGGCACTGGTGCCCCCATCCTTCCCGGGAGCACTGGGGCTTCGCCGTGCATCACCAGGACATTCAAACGGCAGGAATGGAGATAGCCGCGGCCTTTCTCGCATTGGCCAGTGCAGCGCATATGCAGCGCAGGCATGATGAATCCTTTTTTTGTCACAGGCAAAATTGCCGCTTGTAGCGTACTCCTTATGTGCCAAAAGTCAAGGCCACGAGTCTCTTTTTAGAACGTTCAGCGTAAAACCAGGGAGAGGAGGAAGATGGTTATTCCTTGGAAGACAATAGCTACCCACAGGCGGTAGGTCCGGGGAATCTGGAATAAAAAGTTCAAAAAGTGGGTCAGGCCGTACAAGAGGGCCGCGAGTACGGAAACAATGAGGAGATTGGGTCCTTCGGGGTCATCGAGGAGCGTAAAGAAAAGACGGGAGAATATGACCGATATCACCGCCAGCATGAGTCCCTGGAGCTTTTTTGAATCAAGAAATGTTTCTGTCGGCATAAAACGAAAGGTTGTTGTCTCGTTGATTACCCGAGGTTGATACCAAGCGCCCCCAGGTCGTTTTTTAGTTGGCTGTTACTTCGATACAGGATAGGGGTATAACCAATTGCTTCAGCATTTTCGAGGCTTTTTGGTGCATCATCGATAAAGATAACCTCTGTCGGTTGGAGATTGAGTTTTCGAAAAAGAACATCGAATGCTTCTTTGTGTGGTTTTTGAAAACCAATTTCTCCAGAGATGACGGCTTCATCAATCAGATCCATGATTTTTTCATTGACCAGTTGTTGTCGTAGTCGGGCGCTATTGTTGCTGAAAATAGCCACTTGGTAATTTTGTTGACGAAGTATAGGGAAGAAGCTAACTAGTTCTTTGTTTATAGTCCGGCTGGCTATATGATCGAGAATGATCTGTCGTGACTGTTGAATGATGTCTTCTGAATCTGTGAGTTGACTGACAACGACTGCCACTGTTTCCTCCCACGGCAGTCCATCGACATTGCTCAAATGATTGTGCTTGAAGTATTCCTTGTGGAAATCATCAATCGAAATACCAACAATGCTAGCGACTTTTTCGAGGGGGTTACCATCGGGAGTAATCTCTATCACTCCACCGAAATCAAAAACGACTGCCTTGTATTTACGATCCATAAAATAAAATATTTGGGGCTATGGGACGACGTTAGAACCTTTTTTAGTATACCAAAAGACTTTTTGACAAAAACAAAACGACCTCTTGTGGCGGGTCGTATTGCTTCGTTTGAAGCGCCTTCGACGGGGTCAGGCACCCGTCATGTAGCGATCGGCCCAGTCGGCGTCTTGCTCGGTGGAGTCGTGCCAGACGATCTCGTCGACCGAGTTGACCCAGTGCACCCCCTTGTTCCCGAGCACGGGAAAGTGGTTGGTGTTCGTGAGCCTGGGCTGGCAGATCTTGCCGGCGTGGTAGAGTTCGAGGGCGATCCTGATGCCTTCTTCCGGCGCCTTGCGCCAGTAGCTTTCGGCGTAGCCATCGAGCACGCCCTGGAAAGCTTCCAGGTTACCCGCGCATGTACCGGCGACGATCTGTTCGATGTCGCCGAGGGCGACTTTACCGTCGAGAACATCGGCAACGCAAAGGGACAGGGATTGACCGATCATTTCGGTGCCTTTCGGTGGTTTGCCGCGTGATTGCGACTATATATGATAGCATATTTAGACGACTTTGTCCATACAAAAAAGAGGCTTAGAAAAGCCTCGGAATGACGTGGTTAGCTATCTCGTAGTATTACTCAAGATCCATCTCTCTGTTGCCTTGCCAGCAAAGGCAATTTAGGGTAAATTTAAACTCGTTACTTTGGGGAGTAGCCCCTGGCCGCGCCAAGGCGTCAGCCGCGGGCAGGCAAGTGGTAAGAAAAATTATGACGTGGTTTGTCTATATTTTAAGAAGTAAAAAAGATCACGGACTCTATGTTGGCATTAGTCAGAACCCAGCCAAGCGACTATTGCAGCATAATGCTGGAAAAACATTTTCTACCAAAAGTCGGCGCCCCTTTGATCTCTGTTATCAAGAACTATGTAGATCTCGAGAACAGGCTCGACAAAGAGAAAAATATCTGAAAAGCTATAGTGGTGCTGATGAAAAACAAAGATTAATCAATCTTGGGGAGTAGCCAAGTGGTAAGGCACCGCGCTCTGGACGCGGCATTCATAGGTTCGATCCCTATCTCCCCAGCATAGAGAAAATCTCTGTGTCCCTTGTGGATACGGAGATTTTCTTTTATTCTTCGGTGGTAAGGAATCGAACAGGAAAGGGGTCGGGAA
>CAZUII010000067.1:0-2670 GCA_964619985.1 uncultured Candidatus Saccharibacteria bacterium | reverse complement strand
ATAAATTCGTCAATGAACCAGAGCTCTGGAAGAAAACCGAGGACATGGTTCGCAAAGTTCTGGTTGATTCAAAGATTCCTTTTGTCGAAGTACCAAACGAAGCCGCTTTCTACGGTCCAAAGATTGATGTGCAAGTCTGGAGCGCCATTGGCCGTGAATTTACTTTGGCGACAAACCAAGTCGACTTCGCTGTTCCTACACGCTTTGGCCTCACCTATACCGACAAGGATGGTTCGCTCAAGACACCGCTTTGTATTCACCGCGCACCACTCGGCACCCATGAGCGATTCATTGGATTCCTCATCGAACACTATGGTGGCAACTTCCCACTCTGGCTTTCACCGATCCAAGTCCGTGTCATTCCTGTCATGGAATCTCACTACGATGCTGCACAAAAGATTCACGAGGCATTGCGTGCCGCGATGATTCGCTCCGAAATTGATCTTTCGAACAATGGCTTTGGCAAGAAGATCCGAAACGCAAAAAATGACCGTGCGTTCTACACGATCATTCTCGGAGATAAAGATATTGAAGCAGGTAAAGTCACTCTCGAAAGTCGCGACAAGGGCCAGATCGGGCAGATGACGATTGAAGAGGTTATTAAAAAAGTGGCGGAAGAAATTGGAGGGAGGAAATAATGAGATAGCAAGACGGGCGCCGCGGTAAAACCAACGACGCCCGGAGAAACAGGCTAATCACCTATTTCGCGTGCCGTAACAACACCAAACGTCATCTGATATTCACCATCCGGTACGCACCGTGGACAACCACAATCGCGCTTGAATATGAGAATAGCTTCGACCACATCGCTCCTCGCGATACGGTCAGCAAGCCGATCCTTCAATTCCGGAACAATGAAACCTTCAAGCGTTTTGGCGTCGACTAGGTACTTACCACACTCTTTTTCGCATTTGAACCAGTAAGTCAAGAGTTAGATGACCCCCTTCCAGTTGCAGACGCGAGCGCGATTGAACCAGCCTGCAACCTGCCGAGCCGATTCTTCGTAGCCATTGACCGCGTCATCATAGGTCACGATGACTCGCGCATCAGAAACGTCCTTATGCGGATTGATAGTAGTGTCCACGGTGATGATAATTCCATCAAAAGTGAAGAATCCATCAACCCCGTGATGATGATCCAAGGCGCTTCCGACGGCGCTGTAGAGATGCAAGCGTAAGGGGTGGATACCCATTGCTTGCGCAACTGCGTCACGGAAACGTTTTGCTTCGCCCGTTGGCTGATTGGCCTGGCGCGATTGACTCGCCTCAACCTCACGCAATGCCCGATAAAAGCGCATGTAGCCATGAGATGTTGCCCGGCACTCACCCAGGACTTCCAGTTCAAAGATATGACCCGTGTAGCCGCTCAATTGGCTGGGATGGAATTGCGTTGCTTTCATTGTTTCGATCCTCCGTAGTTTGGTTTTTCAGTTGTTATTTTCGGTGGAGAGGTTTTTATTATGTATATGACCATACCCCACATTCAGATGATATTATATCATAGTAAATACATTAATGTCAATAGTTGTGGATATCACAAAATAGCCTTATTTTAAAGCTTATTTAGAACAACTTCCTCCAACTACCGGATTCTCCCTACCAGGAGTTAACTACATATTCTTCAACGGATACACATCGAAAGCTATCTCATCGTAGGGATGAGCTTTTTTCATTGCCATGATCACCCCCTGTAATTTTTCTCGTGAACAAGTCACTTCAATACGTTCTTCAGAGACTTCTTCAGCAATGCCGACTTTACCGATAAATGGTTGCGCGCCACTTTCTGGTTTGAATCGACCAATCCCTCTTGAGGAAAATGAGCAGAAACTGTAGTTGCCAATCTGACCAGCACCAGCCTTACCCATTGCCTCACGAACAATGTCCGCATGAGTTTCTGGAACGTAGACAACAATTTTTACATTTTTTGAATCCATGAGGTGATAGCGCCAGCCAACTCTTGTTCGTGACCAAAATATCCGTGATTTGCATCTCCCAAAATAACAGTTTCAACATGGGCACTGCTGGTAGCGGCCTTTGTAATGCGCGCCATGATATCCATGATTGGAATAACTAGGACATGATCTTTCCTTCCCATTATTGCAATAATTGGTTGCGTAATCTTCGAGAGTATACTTAGTTTGTCAGAGGGATCAAAGAAATTGAAAATGCCCGCTTTAGAATCATCTCCAAATAAACTCAAGAAAGTTCGAGCGCACATTGGATATTCCTCCCACACCATCCTTGTCATTAATTCTTCCCCCTTGCCCTTCTGAATCATATCTTTTGCTTCAGCAACATCGGCAGTAAATCTTTTAGCATCCCCTCTTACTAATCCGAACATATCTGAAGGTGACAGGAATAGAATTGAGGAAATTCTTGAGTCCTTGGTAGTGGACATATAGTAAGCAACTTTTGGACTACCGAGACTGTGTCCGGACAAATGTATCTTCGTGTAACCCTTATTGCTAACAAACTGAACTGCCGCTGTAATATCATATTCACATTCTGCAAATTCTTCATACGCATCTCCGATCCTAACAAACTCTTTTTTCGTCCCATTCGTATGAGTGAGGTCTTTAATCACTTCGCACCCTCTATTATTAAAAGCGAAAAAAGCAACACCCGCTGTGGTTAATGTGTCTGCGTTTGCGGCCTGATATTTATTCTCATA
>CAZUII010000066.1:0-2695 GCA_964619985.1 uncultured Candidatus Saccharibacteria bacterium | reverse complement strand
CAACGTCGGCACGATCCTTTTCGGTCAATGCTGACAATGAGAGGTTGGCGCCAGGGACATTCACTCCTTTCTTTCCTGACAAACTGCCACCAATCATAACCTTGCAGATGATGTCATTCCCCTTGATCTCGGTAACCTGAAGTCTCTTGGTGCCATCCTGGAGCATGATCATGCCGCCAACCTTCACTTCCTTCGGTAGTTGTGGATAGTTGATATGAACACGCGTCTCATCACCTTCTATCTCATCAGTGGTCAGCGTAAAGGTCTTACCTTCGTGCAAGGTAATCATCTTATCCTTGAAGGTGCCGATACGGATCTTCGGACCGCACAAATCCTGAAGAATGGCCACAGTTTTGCCGGTTTTCTTCATAATCTCACGAAGATTGTCGATGCGTTTCTGATGTTCCGCAAAGTCGCCGTGGGAGAAGTTAAGGCGCATGACGTTCATGCCTGCCTCAACGAGCTGCGACATAGGTTCAATCTGTTCTGTAACGGGGCCAATGGTACACACAATCTTCGTCTTCTTGCCGAGGTTCATGGATGATGTGGGTTGTTTATTGTTAAAATGAGAAGCCATTGTAGCACAGAACATATGCTTATAAAAGCTGCTCTAATCTCTGATTAATTTTGGCGTAACTGGATACTTATCAGGATCGATTGTGCGATCGAAGCAGACCAGGCCCTTGTCGTGATTCCACACGTCGTTGGTCCGTGGGCCCGGATACGAAGTTGGCATTGCCATGTCCGTAGAATAATATCCGCCGCCGCCATAATAGTTACCGCGACCCTCATTACCTTCGCTGGGACGGCTAAAGGTCGCGCAGAGCTGGAATGAGAGCACTCCCGTGGCAGTAGTGTCTTTTGTACCAGAAATTGCTTTGACTTTATAGGTATATGACTCATCAGTCTCCGGATCACGAGGTGCAACAAATCCAGACAGCGTATCATTCAAATCAGTAATAGACGCCGGCAATGTTCCTTTTTGTTGCCAATAGTTGATAATCTGCCACTGGATATTTTGCAGGTTGCCAACACGTTCTCCATCAAAGCGAAGCGCACGTTGTTTTGCAGGTGATCCAACAGCAATGAAACCAATGATGATAGCGGCCAAGACGAGCCCAAGGCCCCACCACGGAATGAAGCGACGAGACACGGTTGCCCATTTGAAATTCCTATAGAGATTGAAGAAATAGTATTTACCGATTGCACTGGAAATAACCAACACGACGACAACTTTCCAGACCAGTCGCGTGCTGATTTCTCCATTCAAATATGTGTTGATCAAAGTGATGAGATCTCCGCCAATAAGTACCACCGTCAAAAACAACGTGAGATACACGCTCCACTTCCGCATCCACAGGTCGGCCTTTTCCGGCATTCGAGCGATGTCTCGGTTGATGAGCCATTCGAGCACGTAGAGCAAGGGCACGAGCACAATGAGCATTGAGATTGGCCAGGCAACCGCATTGCCATAGAATGAGCCCGCCAGCGCGTCGGGGAAATAATAGTTGATCACAGTAAACCAGAGGTTAATAAGCGAGCCGACGGCGACATACAGAGCCACTGTCGCGCCCAGGTGAAGGAAGAAGTCCTTCGGGGTGGTTTTGGTGTTCATGGGTATAGTATACCATTTCGAAACCATTTGTTTGTGCGCGCACTAGGATTCGAACCTAGGACCCCACCAGTATCAGTGGTGTGCTCTACCAACTGAGCTATGCGCGCGCGAATTTCGGTTTTGCGAAATTCGGATCGAGAGATTTCCATTGGCGTAAGCCGATGGAAATTCGAGACCAGAATCCCTGACCAGAATTTTCCTCAGAATTTCAATACAGACAAGAGATACGCTTTGAAGGGAATGGATCAGAGCTGATACCTCAAATCAGTGAGTATACCTTAGCAAAATATGTCTACAAATGCAAAAATTGCTACTTGTGGGCACGAGAGGACTCGAACCTCCATGGATTACTCCACACGCTCCTGAAGCGTGCGCGGCTACCAATTACGCCACGTGCCCGTGTTCACCACTATATGCCAAATATGAAAAAGAGGCAAAATTTTAGGGCGCCAAGGATTTTCCTCAACGCCCTCCGTAACCGCTTTGAAACATTGACTCAGCCGAAGATCATCTGGCCCACCCACCGGAACGGTGCGTCATACCAGTGCCGAATGAGGTTTGCTCCGTATGCGTACGCGATTGCTCGCGCGCATCCGACCGCAAGTACCAGTATCATACACCAGCAGAACACCTTTGAGGGCGTCTCCATTTGATCTCCGAACTTGTCAAACCGATTGCGTCTTCTATTCATACCTTCCTTTCGTCGGGTTAATGGTTGAACACAATCGGAGAGGAACTGTGCAAAGTATATCATATATGGGAAGGTCTGTCAACTCCACTTTCCCCGGGTAAGCAAAAAACCGCCAATTACGGCGGTTTTTTGGGTATTAGTCCCAAATCTCTCTGGGACAAGCGCGCTCTATTTTGTTCCGTTCGCCCATTAACGATTCAATTGAGATCGTCAATGTGTTCCGGGAATCTTCCCCGGTTAAGTGCTCCCATTTAAGGTTGAAGAGCAATTACCATCTTACAATGTAAGTATCGACTATAAGTTAATATGTCTTGCGACATAAAACGTTGAATTCTTTGAAATATTCCACGAGCAGCTTCCGCTACCCGTGCCTTGTTACGACTTACCCC
>CAZUII010000065.1:0-2741 GCA_964619985.1 uncultured Candidatus Saccharibacteria bacterium | reverse complement strand
TGCCTGCAAGGTTTTCAATATTTTGCAAAGCCAAGACAATAGTAACAACATCAACCGCTTCATTTTGCATAAATGAAAGACTGTCTGCGGGGGTGACATAGAACTGAATCTTCTCTTCACCTTCTTTTCGTTTTTTCTCTTGCTCAAGAGCAAGCGCAATTAATTCTTTGGAGATGTCGTAACCAATAACCTTAGCACCATTTTGATGAAATGCACGCGCAAAATATCCCTGACCACAGGCAAGGTCAAGAATAGTCATGCCTTTCTTTGGCTCGACGATGCGAATGAGGTTAGGCATGAGGACATTCTTCTGGAATGAGTCAGTATCCTGCTCCACCAGATCGTCATACCATTCGGCCACACCGCCCCATGAGGTTGTTGGTTTATCTACTTTCATAAAAACCTTTCATAGAAACAAGGTAACATAATTCCTTGACAACTACAAAAAATTTGCTACACTTCCAGAGTACTAATTCTTGCGTATCTTCGGATACGACGCTCCAAGCGGGCCATAGAGCAATAAAACCGTCTTTTCTAGGGCGGTTTTATTGTTTTGGACCAAAAACTATATTACACAAATAAATCTTCAGCAAAACTTTATTACTTCTTTATCAAAACTTCAGCACACTCTGATACAGTTCCCTGCAGGTAGTTATATAATTTGCCGGGAGCTTGGAGTGGACCAAGAATTAGTACTCTATGGTCCAGGGGTTCGATTCCCCTTCTCGGCTCCTAAATGAAGCCCTTTCTCTTGCCTCCAAACCAGCCTTATGTTACAATCCTTTACCTATGATAAATGCAGAAGTAACTCGCAATGCGAACGAAAACGCCCTCGGCGTTATTCGACGTTTTACTAGAAAAGTCCAGGGTTCTGGCATCATTCAGCGCAAGCGCAGCATCCGTTTCGCTACGCGCGTCCAGTCTCCATATAAGGTCAAGCAGCGCACCCTCAAGCTCATCAAGCGCCGTGCGGATCTCGCAGAACTCGTCAAACTCGGCAAAGCTCCAGTCAAGCCAGAGCGTGGAGCCAAGAAATAACAGAGGTGAAGAAAAACGATACAACCTTCAATCTTATTAACGAAACCGACAGCACCGTTCCTGCTGTCGATTTTGTTGACATTAAGAACGCGGCGCTAGGTGCACGCTACAAACTCAACCTCATTTTCACTACGTCTGCGAATATAAAGAAGCTCAACACTATATATCGCGACAAAGAGTGTGCCACCGACATCTTGAGCTTCCCCCTTTCTGATACTGAAGGTGAAATCTACATTTCCGAAAAAGAAGCGCGCGTTGAAGCAGTCAAATTTGACCGTGAGTATGAAAATTTCATCGCTTTTTTGTTCATCCACGGTTGTACCCATTTGAAAGGACACGACCATGGGGCTATAATGGAAGGTATAGAACTCGAGCTTCGCAAGAAATTCCGAGTCTAGCTTCCACTCAATGGCACGAAATATCATTACCGGAATTGATGTCGGCACCTATCACGTCAAAGTGGTTATTGCCAGCACCAAAGAAAAGACCGAGCGCGGTCTTCCTAAAATCATTGGCGTCGGCGTCGCTGACTCTCGTGGTCTTCGCCATGGCTATGTCACCAATGTAAAAGATGTGGCTGATAGTATCCGCGCTGCAGTCTTTGCTGCTGAAGAAAAAGCAGGGATCAAAGTAAAGAAAGCATTTGTGGGCGTTGGCGGTATTGGCCTCAACTCGACAGCAGTTACCAGCTCTATTATTACGTCACGCGCTGACGCTGAAATTACTGAGCTCGACCTGACCAAGCTTCGTGAACAATGCGAAAAAGATTTGCCACCAAATGCAAAAGCCAACCGACGCATTATCTATGAAATCCCTGTTCAATATAAAGTAGACAACTTCCCTTCGCTCGGTGCACCCTTGGGCATGACTGCAAATAAGATCGAGCTGAAGACGCTTTATATTACTTCGCTCGAACATCATGTTGCCGATTTGATTGCTGCTGTTAATGAAGCCGGTATCGAGGTTGAAGACATTATGGCTGCTCCACTTGCAGCTGGCTTTGTTACGCTCACTAAGGCACAGAAGATTGCGGGATGCGTACTTGCCAACATCGGTGCCGAGACTGTCTCGATTGCTGTATTTGAAAATAATATTCCCGCCTCACTCGAAGTATTTCCTATTGGCTCAACCGACATTACCAATGATATCGCACTCGGTCTCAAGGTTCCTTTGGAAGAAGCGGAACAGATTAAAGTCGGCGCAATTACTGGCGCTTCCTATCCACGCAAGAAACTTGAAGAAATCATCAGCGCTCGTTTATATGACATTTTCGAACTAATTGAGGCTCATCTCAAGAAAATGGGACGTAATGGCCTGTTGCCAGCGGGCATTGTTATTACCGGTGGTGGCTCAGCGCTCAACTCAATCGACGATCTCGCAAAGGCTGCGCTCAAACTTCCATCGCGTATCGGCTCGATGGGACTGGTTGATGGCAAATCTTCATTTAAAGATAATCCTCTATCGGTTGCCTATGGCCTCTGCATCTGGGGCGTCCACGCTGACGAATCACCAGAAATCGACGCTACAGCAGATTTCTTCAAAAATCTTTGGAAACGAATCTCTAGGACGGTCAAGCAATTTTTGCCGTAACACATAACACTGCCTGTACTTGCACCCTTTTCATAACTTGATATGATAGAGAGCTTAACACCATCACGTATCGTCAAACGACCTACGGAGATTGCACCCTGAATATCAGACTG
>CAZUII010000064.1:0-2788 GCA_964619985.1 uncultured Candidatus Saccharibacteria bacterium | reverse complement strand
AAATCGTTCGTCTCATGAACTCAAATTCTCGCACGGCTATTGCTCATACAAAGACACGTGGAGAAGTTCGCGGTGGTGGTAAGAAGCCATGGAAGCAAAAGGGTACTGGCCGCGCTCGTCACGGATCTTCACGTTCTCCTATCTGGGTTGGTGGAGGTGTTACGCACGGCCCACGCAACGACAAGAACTTTGATCGCAAGATCAACAAGAAGGCAAAGAGCAAGGCTCTCTATTCTATCCTTTCACGCAAGCTCAAGGACGGAGAAATTCTCTTTGTCGATACCATGAACATCAAGGCTCCAAAGGCCAAGGATGCCAAGAAGATTCTTTCTTCACTCGCAACTATCAAGGGATATGAAAAGCTCGCAACAAAAGCAAAGAATGCAGCGATGATTGCTTTTGATAAGAAGTCAGATGCTCTCACCAAGAGTTTCCGCAACTTCGGCAATGTATCGATTGAGGAATTCCGTAACATTAACCCTGTTTCAGTCCTTAACCACACATACTTGATCGTTACCAATCCTGCCGAATCATTGAAGGCATTAACTGGCAAAGCCACAAAATAATTATTACTACCATGGCATTATTCGGATCAAAAAAGAAAGAGGCTCCAAAGGCTGTAAAGTCTCCATCAAAAGCCGTTGCAGTTGCTGGCAGCACGTCTTCATCGACAAGTGTATTCAACTCATCTGCAGTCATTCTCCGTCCGCGCATCACTGAAAAGTCAGGCGTCTTGAGCCAGGGAGGAGTCTATACCTTTGAAGTTACTGCTGGTGCCAATAAGAACTCTGTTGCTTCAGCCATCAAGAGTCTCTATAAGGTTACTCCAGTTAAGGTTGCTATTTTGAACAACCCAGCCAAGAACGTCTTCGTTCGTGGTCGTCACGGAGTTGTTGCTGGTGTTCGCAAGGCATTGGTCACCCTCAAGAAGGGAGAAAAGATCGATTTTGTGTAATCTTTCAATCTTTCAATTTACTATCTTTCAATTATTACCATGAAATCATTCCGGCCAACATCAAAATCACGACGCCACATGACCGTATTGCCGTTCAAGCAGTACCTCACCGCTTCAGAGCCGTACAAGCCATTGACGGTTGGTTTTAAGCGCGACATGGGACGCAACGCCTTCGGTCGTATCACTGTTCGTCATAAGGGCGGAGGTCACAAGAAACTCTACCGCATCATTGATTTCATGTATGACAAAAAGAACATGATCGCGACAGTCAAGACCGTTGAGTACGATCCATTTCGCACTGGCTACATTGGTCTTGTTAACTACAAGGATGGAACCAAGCGTTACGTGCTTTTGCCAAAGACTATGAAGGTTGGCAACTCATTCATCGTGTCAGAGACAGCTCCTATCCAGACTGGTAACCGCCTTCCTCTCAAGAATATTCCTGTCGGTACCTTTATTTACAATATCGAGATCAAGCCAGGCAGTGGGTCAAAGCTTGTTCGTTCAGCTGGCTCATTCGCACAGGTTATCGCTAACGATGCTGGATATACTCACATCAAGATGCCTTCAACAGAGGTTCGCAAGGTTCACGAGAGTGCATGGGCATCAGTTGGTGCAGTTTCAAACGAAGAAAATCGTCTTGTCAACATTGGTAAAGCAGGTCGTTCACGCTGGATGGGTATTCGTCCAACAGTTCGTGGTACAGCTCAGAACCCAGTTGATCACCCATATGGTGGAGGTGAACAGCGCCAAGGTCGCGGTCTCCGCCGTCTCAAGACTCGTTGGGGTAAGCCAGCAGGAAAAGGTCAGAAGACACGCACTCCAAAGAAATACTCAAACATTTTCATCGTCTCACGTCGTCAGGTCGGCAAGAAGAAGGCTACGCCGACGCAGTAGTTGTTTCAGATCGATACTATGCACAAAAAGAGGACAGGAGATCCTCTTTTTGGTATACTCTTCTCCATGTTCAATTTTTTCGCTCAAGTGACAAAAAAAGTATTCGATTACATTTTTTTGACTATTATTGACGGTCCACAGTTGTAAGACACTGTTTTTTATTTTTCTTTTTTCAGTGATACAGTGAATGTCGCACCGTGACCAATGCCATCAGAAGCCACACTTATACTTCCTTTGTGTCTGCGTATGATCGCCTGTGACAGATAGAGTCCCACGCCGAAGCCTTCAGTATCAGTGGCGCGGGCGTTGTCCGCGCGGAAGAATTTGCCGAAGATACGTGACACATCTGCCTTATCTATGCCAATGCCATGGTCAGTCACCGAAATAACGGCTTTATGTCCGACTTTTGAAACGATGACGTCCACATTTTTGCCTGAGGAAGTATAGGTCAGCGCATTCTCCAGCAGTGTCTGCAGAACAAATTCCATACGCTGTCGATCTATTTTTACGAACATATCAGTTGGCGGACATTGCACAGAGAAGAAGATATTTTTTTCATGAAATGCGTCTTTGTATGATTCTCCGACTGCGCGCACGAAGCTACATAGTGAGAGGCGCTCGAACGTATACGAAGATGCGGCAGCATTGTCAGTTTCTGTCAACTCTATCAAGGTGCCCGTCAATTTGATCAGCTTTTCATTTGATTGCTGAATGTCCAAGAGACTTTGTTTTTTGTAGGCATCCTGTTCATTTTTTACGAGCTCATCTGAGGTCCATTTTATATGGGTGAGGGGAGTGCGAAATTTGTGGGCGATAATGGTGATGAATTCGTATTTCAAGGTCTCACCGGTGCGGAGTTTTTTGAGGAGGGTATGGATAATGAGAATAAATATGATGAATACGGAGGCGGCTAAAAGTATAATAGCCAGGCTATTT
>CAZUII010000063.1:0-2819 GCA_964619985.1 uncultured Candidatus Saccharibacteria bacterium | reverse complement strand
ATTTGATTGTGCTGCTTGTGCATTACCCAATCATACCATTTTACCTTCTGCTCCGAGCGGTGCGAGAACTTCGAACCGTTATTCTTAACGGGTACAAGTCCTACGAGATGGAGGCTGCGGTAAAGGTGCTCCGACGCGAGTCACCATTTGAGTTCGTTGACTAGACAGCCTTCTCCTCGCCGAAAAGGGATTTTGACCAACATACATCTTAGTCAACATTTACAACCCCCTCTGTAGCAGCGTTTTCGTGGTCGTGGTATGGCCATATTCCTTTCTTGTCGAAGGTATATGTGTAATTGCCGCCCTTAGGTACGCTGTCGAATTCGTCGAATGTCGGTAAAATGCTGTGTTGCGGATGCGGATTCGATGCGACCCACATATCACCATCAGTTTCGTTGATAAACTCAACCATAGTGCCTACCGGCACAGTGATAGTCTTAGGCTCAAATCCTTTGTTTGTGTAGTGTACGGTGGCCATATTCATGCCCATAGTCTTATCCATCATGACCGTAGGTTCTGTAATAGATGCGGGCACAGGCTGACCTGTTTTCACATAGACAGCAACCATCTGGCCGTTCGCGTCTTTATAGGGCCGCGTATTGCCAGAAAAACTCTTATCGCCGTTGTCTGCATAGAGCATAGCGATCAGATCTTCCTTGTCTGGGTTTTCGTCTCCGTACGTGATCAGAATGTTTTTGTGCGCGCCTTTCTCAAGATACGAGCTTATTTCGATAATCTGACTGAGATGATTTCCTACGATGCCACGGATGACGACATATCCATCGACCGGCAACACCGCACTGTCAACAAGAACGCTGTCTGTTGACTCCTGCGGCTGAAGTTTAATGCTGCCGGTATTTGCCACAACGTTTGTCGTAGATGGCGCTGACGCGCGAACATACCAGTACGCTGCGCCTCCGAACAACAGAAGTACAGCGATGATAGCGGCAAATTTTCTCATGGCTGTACCTTGAACGTAAACATCATCCCTGATTGGAGATGCTCTGAAATATGGCAGTGAGCCATCCACGTGCCTGGGTTCGACGGATCAAGCACGATGTCTACGGTCTCACCTGACTTAACCAGTGTGGTGTCTTTCCATACAAGATTCGTTTGCTTTACGCCATTGCGGGATACGACAAGAAACCTTTGCCCGTGGAAATGGATCGGGTGCTGCATAGGATGAGGCGAGTTCGGATCATTATAGATTTCAATTTTCACAGGCTGTCCCTGCTTCAGCGTCCAGTCGATGTCCATGTTCGATTTTCCGGTTGCTGCATCCGTCATCTTCCACTTAGTCTCATCAACCGTAGACATTGAATTCATCATCTGCATCATTCCTGTGGAGTCATCCCACTCGATCCCGTCGTCTGATGCTCCTATATTCATCCCACCCATGCCGCCGCCCATAGATGACATGTGTCCGGCCATCATTCCTGAAAAGTCCACCGAGAGAACAAGTTTCTTGTCCGGGGCTTTGTCGAAGTACGAACGGAATGGGTCTATGCTCTGTGACACGCTCGCGTTTGATTGCAGCGTGTTGAATTGAGCAACGTACGAAGGCTGTGCGTTTCCATCTGATACGACAATCGAGCCGAGTTTGTAGGTCTTGTTGGGCGTCTTGTTCTGAATTTCGTATGTGCCAGACTTCGTAAACATGACATCAACAATTGCCCGTTCGGAAGGAGAGAGGATAACGCTGTCCTGCCACGTCGCTTTCTCGTATGCGCCGCTGTCACCGCCGACGACCTTCAATTTCGCGCCAGCGATAGCGAAGTTGAACGGTCGAACATTGGCTGCATTTATGACATCGAACTGAACCACTTCTCCGGTTTTTGCATCGAGAGTGTAATCTTCCTGACCGTTCACAAGCATCACGTTGCCGTAATGACCCATGAGCACCTTATCCTTTCCGTCTTGCGTAAGCGTGATATTTCCGTTACTGACTGGAAGATCTGACAGGAAAAGAACCTCCTCCTTGTTTACGGGCGGATAATAATTCGCGTCTGTTGGCTGGACCACAAATGCACCGTAGAGGCCGAGTGGCTGCTCGTACACTTCTGCAACATGTGGGTGGTACCAGAAAACGCCTACATCTGGAAACTTAAGCTTGTACGCGAACGAACCGCCTGGAGGGATGTCCTGTTGTATCGACTGCGAACCATCGAATGCGTTATCCATGCGGACACCATGAGAATGGAGAAGTGCTGGCAAATCGGTATCGTTCTTAAAGTTAATTGTCACTTCGGCTCCTTGTGCGACTTTGATAGTCGGTCCCGGGATCATGTCGTTGTATGCGAGCATTTTTTGTTCGTTTCCAGCTATTTCTTTCGTCACGTAGCTAGCCGTCAGGGTATAGGTGTCACCATTTTTCAGATTCACTATCTCGTTTTGCTTGGCTGCAACAGGAGATTTGGGCGCTGACGAATTAGTCCACACCACCGCGCCTGTCACGAGAACTACGGCGGTAACAATAGCCAAGAGTAGTTGTTGTTTGCTAGTCATAATTTAATTCTATCTTATCTCCGTCATGCATGACGTAGTTCTCGTAATCGGTACTTGTTTTGCCGTTGACGGTCATGCGCATGTTGGTGCCGAGTGATCGCACGTCTTTGCCCCAGATCTTGAAGAACTGGCCGAGCGTCACATCTTCTTTGCGCACGGGCCCGCCCATGAATTCGAGATGTATGAGTGGTAAGTCATCATGCGTATGCATTGCTGCCATTTGCATCTGCGGATCGTAGCCATTCATGCCCGAAAATTGTGCACCGATCCCGAGATTGGCAGGAATATCTTGCTTCACGCCTTTGACGTAGATT
>CAZUII010000062.1:0-2975 GCA_964619985.1 uncultured Candidatus Saccharibacteria bacterium | reverse complement strand
AGAGTTTTGATAGGTGCATCGCATGAGAAACCGACAAGCAGGAGCTGTTCATGCTCAACGAGCCGTGTCGAGCAGTAGAAGACATTTTCGTCGGGCCCGTTGCGTTCGATGAGGTATGTCAGGCGTATCGTGAGCGAAGGCGACGAATCCTTGCCCATGGTTTCGACCGGATAAAATTGGTACCCGGCTGTCACCTGGGCATGCCGATTGAAGGGAACCGTTACGCCTTGATCGATCCGGACACTCCCGATCCGCGAGGATAGGAACATTAGCCGGATGCGGGTGTCAGCGATGAACAGGGGCAGGCCACCGCGCTGTTTTCCAAAGGCCCGGGCGAAGAAAAGATAGGGATTTTCGTTGAGAAGATTTGCCCCGTACTTTGTCTTGTCGGGATTCAGGAACGAGTCCGTCCAACTTTCATTGATCGAGACATCGTCAGGTTCCAGCGAATCCGGCTGAAGGCGTCCTTCGCGCGAATCGAGCGTGCCTTCGGCAAATTTGACGCCGAAGTTGACTGCAGGGTTGTCCCTTTTGAGCCGGCTGAAGTTGAACCACGATGCGAATGAATCGACCATCGTGTCGCCGATAGTGTTGGCGAACCAGTCTTCGCCTTTCGATTCGACGCGATCCTGTCCGGCCCGATGAGTCTTTCCGATGCCGGCCTGCGCCCAGTTATACGCGGTGAGCGGACCGAAATATCGCACGAAATTTTCGCGGCCATTTTTGGCCGATTGATATTTGATCCAATCATAGAGACGCCATCGAGGGTCGGGTTGTCCGGCCATCCATGCGTCTATCTGTTTCGCCTCCGCAGTAGTGCCGATAGTTCCATTGGTGCTGGTTTCCGAGGCAAAGGCATGTTGTGGCGCGCACAACAGCCAAGCTCCGTAGAGTGCTGTGATTCGCATGTTCATGCGCGGATTCCTCCATGGTATGGTGAAGTTGTTTCTAGAGCTTTAGAAGAACCAAAGCTCCCGCCATACTAGCTCTTTGCGGCAAATGCGCAATATTGACGGAATGGCCTTTGTGGGACATCAAAAAGCCGCCTTCTGGCGGTTCGTGCGTATGGATGAAAATTCGTCGAACAAGTGCATGGTTCGACGAATGACGGGAACTGGCCGGCCACATTTAGCTCGCACCGAGTTTAACTGGGACTGATCGCGGCTGCGGTAATTTCCATCCTTGTGAGCGGTGCTGCACGCGTCCGAGCAACGTTAAGTACCACAGAGTTATGCGCAGTCGAAGGGGCGAAATGCGTATGTCGTACTTGGGAAAAACTTCGTGCAGTTTCGGCAGCGTCATACAGTGGTCACTGTCGAGCGTTGTGAAAATAATCTGCTTGATATTGATTCGTTCAAGCCTGTGGGTGAAGTAATACACTGCATACACTGTGAACACGATGGTGATGACGATGTACAGGTTCATTGGTTGGGTCCTCCTGTCACAAGTATACTCCTTATAGGTTTTATGAAAACACTAGGGTGTGCATATCTCACTTGTTTCCTATTTTTTCAAAAATAAGGTACTCTGAATCTTCACTCATGGCCAAGAAATCCGTACAATCCACTTCTCCTTCAAAAGCATTTACGGGAGATACCGTCGTCCGTTTTGACGAGGTGTCTTTTGAATGGGGACCAAACAAACCTATTCTTGATGAGGTTTCATTCAACGTTCGCCGTGGTACTAAGGTGACAATCATGGGTCAAAATGGAGCAGGAAAGACAACCCTTTTCGGGCTTATTCTTGGCGCTGAACATGCCGGCAACAGTACCGAGGGAAACAAGCCAGAATCAGGAGAAATTCACCTTGCTCAAGGCGCCACGGTCGCCACTGCGCGCCAAGTTATTCCTCGAGATCAGCTTGAGCTTACTGTGCGTGAATTTTTTGCCAACTGTTTTGCCGAGAAAATCTACGATATTGATCCTCGCATAGATTCCGTTCTTGAAGTGGTCAATTTAAAGACAGCAAAAGCGGGGGCGAAGGGTGTTGTTGATGTGAAGGATCGTATTGTCAAAACATTTTCTGGTGGTCAGCAGGCGCGTCTCCTTCTGGCGTCAGCGCTTATTCAAGATCCCGATATCCTTCTTCTTGATGAGCCGACCAACAACCTCGACAAAGCCGGCATCGAACATCTCACTCAATTTCTCATCGATTATAAGAAAACGTGCCTCGTCATTTCTCACGATGCAGATTTCTTGAATGCATTTACTCACGGCGTCTTGTATCTCGATGTTCACACCAAGAAGGTCGAACAATATGTTGGTGACTATCATGATGTTGTCGAACAAATTTCAGCGCGTATCGAGAAAGAAAATATGGATAACGCACGCCGTGAAAAGGAGATTGCAGAAAAGAAATATCAGGCTGGCTTATTTGCCCAAAAGGGAGGCCAGATGCGTCTCGTGGCCAAGCGCATGCGCGAAAAAGCCGAGGAGCTGGAAGAGGAGATTGTTGAGGTGCGCAAAGAAGATCGCACCATTAAGCCATTTAAGATTCCTGCACAACCGGAGCTTATTGGTGATATTATTTCCATAAAATCATACTCGATTCTTAACCCCGAGACTCACAAGCCGGTGAAGCGCACCTGCGATGTTCGTCTGCGCCGCAAAAATCATCTGTTGCTTTCTGGTCCAAACGGTATTGGTAAGAGTACATTGCTTGAGCGAATTGTGAATAGCACTGAAGGAATTACCATCGCCGAGGGTGTTCGAGTAGGCTACTACCGTCAGGATTTTTCGATGATGGATTTCAACGATACGGTCTATCAGTCTCTGGAAAAAGTTATTCGCTCCGTCGAAGGCCGTCTCATTGAAACTGAACTTCGTGCCGCTGCCGCATCATTTCTCATTGGTGCTGATGCAATTCATACCAAGATCGCCTCATTGTCAGAAGGGCAGAAGGGATTGGTCGCTTTTGCGCGTCTGGTCTTGCAACGTCCTGGACTTCTTATCCTTGATGAACCGACCAATCATATC
>CAZUII010000061.1:0-3361 GCA_964619985.1 uncultured Candidatus Saccharibacteria bacterium | reverse complement strand
CGTGGTATCCGGTACGATCAACACAAGCGGTTCGTTCACTTTCAGAGCTACAAAAGTCGGGTCCGAAACTCTCCTGGCCCAGATCATCAAAATGGTTGAAGATGCTCAAGGTAGTAAAGCACCGATTCAAGCACTCGCAGATAAAATCTCATCTATTTTTGTACCAATCGTTTTAGTAATTGCTTTTCTTACGCTTGGTGCATGGCTTATTTTCGGATCGCAGTATCTAGGATTCTCCCAAGCACTCTCATTCGGTCTCGTTTCTTTTGTCGGCATTCTAGTCATCGCATGTCCATGTGCTCTTGGGCTCGCTACTCCAACAGCCATTATCGTGGGAGTTGGTAAGGGTGCCAAGGAAGGTATTCTCATCAAAGATGCGGCAACGCTTGAAAAACTTCATAAGGTAAATACGGTGGTGGTTGATAAGACAGGGACCATCACAAAAGGGAAGCCAACTCTGGTTGATATACAAAATCATTCGGACTTGAAAGATGATGAATTGGTTTCAATCCTCGCTTCACTTGAGAAAAAATCCGAACACCCTATCGCACATGCAATTGTAAATTATGCACAAGAAAAAAATATCTCCTTATTGGATGTTTCAAATTTTGAAGGCATTCAAGGTAAAGGTTTGAAAGGATCAATCAATGGAACTGAATACTTTGTCGGAAATGCAAAACTGGTAAGCGATCTCAACGTTTCCTTTGATACTGCAACGCTTAATGAATTCACCTCTCAGGGCAAAACACCAGTTATTCTCGCTACCAAGGAAAATGTCCTCGGTTTTGTGATGGTGGCTGATGAGATAAAGGCTGAATCTGTCGAAGCAGTAAAGAATCTCCATGCTCTCGGTATCAAAGTAGTTATGCTCACAGGTGATGATGAAAAAGCCGCCAAGTACATTGCGTCTCTTGTAGGTATCGATGATGTGGTTGCCCACGTGCTTCCAGAAGATAAATTGAAAAAGATTCAGGAATTGCAGTCGCAAGGTCGAGTGGTGGCAATGGCCGGTGATGGTGTAAATGACGCTCCGGCTCTCGCACAGGCGGATGTGGGTATTGCCATGGGAACCGGAACCGATGTGGCGATCGAATCGGCTGGTATAACGCTTCTCGGTGGAGATATTTCAAAGCTTGTAAAGGCAATCAAACTTTCAAAGATCACTATGCGTGGAATTAAACAGAATCTATTTTGGGCATTCATCTACAACATTGTCGGCATACCGCTTGCGGCGGGAGCTTTGTATCCGGTCTTCGGATGGCTCTTGAACCCTGTTTTTGCAGGCTTTGCCATGGCCATGTCGTCGGTGTCGGTGGTGTCGAACTCGCTTCGCATTAAAGCTAAAAAATTATAAGGGGACACTTATGCAAAGCTAATTATGATGACTACACAAACACAAAAATATACCTTTCATGTACATGGCATGCACTGCAATGCCTGCGTGCTCATGATAGAAAGCGAGCTTGGCGACCTGCCACATATTACCCACGTTACTTCGAGTCTCAACAATCATTCTGTAGAAGTTACCGGAGACTTTGGCAACAAGACGCAGGAGCAGATTGCAAAAGAACTCACCATACCACTCAAACCACACGGCTATACTGTCTCAGTTGAAAGACAACAGCACAATGCCACATGGGGAGACTTCAAGATTGCGGTCCCGATCGCCCTTGGCTTTGCGGTTCTCTTCGTTGTGCTACAGAAAATGGGAATTGTAAATCTGGTGAGTGCCGGCAACGTAACTTACGGCACTGCATTTGTCATCGGTATTATTGCCTCTCTTTCAACCTGCATGGCAGTCGTAGGCGGATTGGTTCTCTCAATGTCGGCTACGTTTGCAAAAGAGGGAGATAAAATAAGACCCCAGCTCATGTTCCATGCCGGCCGGATAGTTTCGTTCTTTGTACTTGGCGGAGTGATAGGTGCAATAGGATCAGCCTTCACACTCAATACCTCGGCAACATTTGTCTTGAGCCTGATTATTGGCATCGTCATGCTCATCCTCGGTATCAATCTTCTCGACACATTCCATTGGGCTAAAAAGCTTCAGCCATCAATGCCAAAGTTTATTGCAAAGCACGCTCATGGCGTATCAAAGTTCAATCACACGCTCACTCCGCTTCTGGTCGGTATAGCAACTTTCTTCTTGCCATGCGGATTCACTCAATCAATGCAGCTCTATACGCTCACCACAGGGAGCTTTCTTACCGGAGGACTAACTATGCTTGCATTTGCGCTTGGCACATTGCCCGTCCTGGCTCTCATCAGCTTCAGCTCGTTCAGTATCCAAAAAAGCTCCAAAGCAGGTGTCTTTTTCAAAACAGCCGGATTGATCGTTATCCTGTTTGCACTCTTCAACCTCGTTAATAGCTTGGCCGTGATTGGGGTTATACCACCAGTCTTTAATTTCTAGTATACTGTTAATATATTTTTGCAATTATGAAAGCAACTATTATCTCAATTATTGTGGCAGTGGTCATCATCGGGGGAGCTTTTATGCTCGCCAGAAGTGATGGTGACGCAGGACAGGTCGCAAATGCAAACAATGTTAGTATCATTGATGGAAAACAGATTATCGAAATAACTGCAAGAGGAGGCTATCAACCACGAAAGAGTATTGCAAAGGCCGGTATTCCGACAGTCATCAGATTCAATACCAAAGGAACCTTTGACTGTTCATCATCGGTTCGCATTCCGAGCATGGGCATAAGCAAATTACTGCCGCAAACAGGATCAACCGATATTGATATTGGCAGTGGCAAGCTGGGCACTCTTCAGGGTTCATGCGGAATGGGCATGTATCCGTTTGAGGTGGAGTTTCAGAGCTGACCTTCCTTAAATCGTCAGCATATACTGCTTGAGTTTTGGTGAAATATTCTATTTCTCTTTGGTAAATTCGATTATCCACTCAATGCCGTATTTGTCTCGGAACATACCAAAATAAGTACCCCACGGACTATCACTCATGGGCATTTCTACTGTTCCTCCGAGAGAAAGACCATTAAATAATCTTTCCGCTTCCTCTTTGCTTTCAGTGCTTATTGAAATCTTGCTCCTGTTTTCGTTTTCATTCACTTTTCCCATAAATGCTGGTATATCATTTGCAATCAGTACATTATCTTTACCAATAGGCAAAGAAATACGCATTATTTTATTTTCATCTGTTTCTGCGACGGGGAAGTCGGGACTCGCAATATCTTTGAGGCGTATAATGTTTTTAAATTTGCCACCAAATACTGATTTGTAAAATGTAAATGCTTCTTCAGCATTGCCATTGAAGTTAATCCAGGGATTTATTATTGTCATGTCACAATGATATCAAAGTATCTTGTTTCGATAAAGTGATTGCGTGGGGCTCGAC
>CAZUII010000060.1:0-3455 GCA_964619985.1 uncultured Candidatus Saccharibacteria bacterium | reverse complement strand
GATTCAGTTACGAAATTGGGCATGCCGGTTATCCAAGGTGGTGAACAGGGTAGGGAGCCAACCGATGACAATGTTATCGGTATTTATCCTGACAGCATCACTTCAGAATACGATTACGGCGTATACATGAGAAATAAGGGTATTACGCAGATGAACCTGGTGTATACCAACCTCGATGCCATGGTTCGTTTCGTTGAAAGTTTCAAGAAAGGATTCCAGGGCTCAACGACAGATTTCAAGATTGATGCCACAGAAAAAGATTTTCGCACGCATGCATTGAAGGCGGCTGCCGGCAATCCTCAAGCGGTAGGATTATTCATCTATCCGCAACAAGGAGCGCAGTTCATCAAGGAATATCTCAAGATTGTAAAAACTAAACCAGCACTTTTCTTTGATACAAACTTTGTTTCTGGGTTTACTGACTATCAAAGACTGTTGGGAGACTTGAGTGTATTGGATGGTGCCATTGTTGGCGGTATGCGATTGGAATCTACAGATGCATTCAAGGCTGCTTACAAGGTTCGATTCAATGCGGACGCAGGATTCTTGGCTGATATTGGATATGATGCGTTTAATATATTAGTTCAGGCTCATGCGAATGATACGGGAACATGGGTAAGCAATATCAAAAAGATTTCATTCCCTGGTGCGAGTGGCACGATACAGTTCGGCTCTACAGGCAACAGGCTTCCGGACACCAAGATGATGGTGATGCAAGGAGGGAAGATGGTGGATATAAAATAAGAATTTGGAAAGGTTTCGTAAAACAAAAATCCGCAGTAATTGCGGATTTTTGTTTTCTTGAGGTAGTTTTTTCTAGGCTCAGCCCATCCTTGCTAGTAAGACAAGTCTAGACAATTTGAATCGAAAAGTCAAGTTTATTGTGGACCCGACGGGAGTCGAACCCGCAAGCCCAAGCTAGCAAGAATGGGCTGAGGACCGCCTCCGGGCCCACGTGGAGAGGAATTTCCTCCCACAGAAGGGACTGTATCAGAGGGAGATAAAGTTTTGATAAAATAGTGATAAAGATTTGCTGAAGTTCGCTGGAGATTTGATTGTGTAGTGTTACATGATACTATTTACACATGCCCCTCCTCTCAACCCACAACCTCGAGAAACACTTTGACGGCGTCTATGCGGTTAATAAGCTGTCCATCTCTTTTGAGTCGGGCAAGATTACCTCTATTGTTGGCCCGAATGGCTCTGGCAAATCAACGCTCATCAATACGCTGACCGGTATGCATGAGATCGATGGTGGTGAAGTTATTATTGCTGGAGCAGAAAAGCTTACCCGCATTCGTGCCTATGAGGTGCCATTTCTTGGCATGACACGTACATTCCAGGATGTGAAGCTCTTCGAGCAGATGCTTGTTCTCGATAACATTCTGGTTGTTCTGACTGAACGCAGTATTTGGAAGGCTTTGTTTGAGAAACACACGGCGCTGCACTTGGAGAAGGCTGAAGAAGTCCTCAAAAAAGTTGGCCTGTGGGACAAGCGCAATGAATTGGCCAAAAATCTTTCGTATGGTCAGCGTAAGCTCCTTGAGATTGCGCGTGTTTTGGCAATCGTTCACAGCGGCGTGGGTGATATCGAGATTGTATTCTTCGATGAACCGTTTGCGGGACTATTTCCTGAAATGATAAAGACAGTAGTGGCGGTGATGAAGGAGCTACGTGAGCATGGTAAGACGGTTATTCTGGTGGAACACAACATGGACCTGATCCGTGAGCTTTCCGATCGTGTGTATGTGCTTGATGCGGGACAACTCTTGGCGCAGGGAACTCCTGATGAAGTTTTGGCGAGGAAAGATGTTATTGAGGCGTATTTGGGGGAGTAGTCTGACGAGCTTGCCTGCCCATTTCTTCATGCTATAGTGATTTCCGAAAGGAACTAGCAGGTTATGCACATTATCAATCATGACTGGATCATCAGATTTATCTTTGGCTTTATCATCGGTTGGATCAGCGTCGGCACCATCGCCCTCGTTGGATTCATGCGCTGTCAGTACCGCGACCGTAAGATTATGGACCCGCAGACAGATCCCTGGCTATTTTTCGGCATCGAGAACTCATTTACGTTTATGGTTGTCGCGGTGATATACCTGTTCGGAATACTTGGCTGGCCAATCCTCTTGAAGGAAAAGTATAACTACGAACACGGCATCGGGTCCGAGTACTCGTTGAACTAACTTGTCACTATCCAGCCACGCGGCCGCGACACTCGTCGCGGTCTTTTTAATCCATATTTATGTTATTATCATACCTATGAATAAAAAAATTATCTGGGGAATCGTCATTATCATCATTGTCATTCTCGCGATCTGGGCTGGGCGGACTACACCGGAATATAAGGCGAGTCTATTGCCTGCGCAAACTATCAAGATTGGTGTTATCGGACCAATGACCGGTGGCGCCGCTGTCTACGGTACAAATCTAGCAAAGGGTGCACAGCTTGCACTTACGTCGATTGGTACAACCAAGAATACCTACCAGCTCGTTTTTGAAGATGATGGAACGAACCCGGCACAAGCAGCGAGCGCCGCTCAGAAGCTTGTGAATGTTGAAAAGGTTCAAGCCATTCTCACGGTAACTTCGGGAACAGGGAATGCTGTTAAGCCCATTGCCGCCAACGCGAAAATTCCTCAAATCTGCCTCTGCAGTGATACTCGTGTAGCTGATGGTGCCTATAACTTCACCAATATTCTGATGGCTGATGATGAGACGAGGACCTGGCTCAATGAAGCAAAGGCGCGTGGCGTAAAGACTGTTGCTGTTTTGGGACAGAATCAGCCCGGCTTCAACCTCCTTCTTCAGGCACTTCGTGATCAGGCAACATCGACCGGTATCACTATTGTTTATGATGAGCGCATCGAACCATCGATCAAAGATTTCAAGACAAGTATTGCTAAGGCACGTGCTACCAAGCCCGACTTGTTCCTCATCGGATTCTTTCCTCCACAGCTTGATATCATCGGGCAGGAGTTGAAGACGCTCGGTGTAACAAATATTGCTGGTGTCGCCACATTCTCTATCGGTGCTGATCCGGCCCTCTTCAATGATCGCTGGTACAGTGATGCTTCGCTTTCAAATCCGGCGTTTGCTGATGAATTTATCAAGGCATTTCCTGATACGAGATTTAACGTCCGTGTTGCTCCGTACGCCTTCGACTCGTTCAACTTGCTCGTCAATGGATTTGAGTCAGGCGATGTTCTCGGGTATCTCCTCGGTGTAACTAGTTATCCAGGCAAAGCGGGAAATCTGACCAAGGCAAAAAGTTCATCATCATTCCGTGCCCCTATTGGCATCTGGGAAATCAAAGATGGCAAGCCAGTGCAGGTGAAATAGAGTGGCTTGGTGATTGACAGAAGCTGATTTTTTGCTACAATTCCTTCATATTACAGTCACGGCACGGAAGTCCCCCATAGCGCTTAACGGGGGATTTCTTGTTTCTGGAC
>CAZUII010000059.1:0-3545 GCA_964619985.1 uncultured Candidatus Saccharibacteria bacterium | reverse complement strand
TTGACGTCCTCATAGTGCAGTCCGATAGTCGGTTCATCGAGGAGGTAGATAGTGCGCTCAATATGCTGCCGATACAGTTCGCTCGATATTTTGACACGCTGCGCTTCACCGCCGGACAGAGTGGTGGCCGACTGACCGAGTCGCAGATACCCCAGTCCCACTTCGTTCAATGTCTTCAGCCGATCGGCAATGGCTGGAATATCAGCAAAAAAAGAAAAGGCTTCCTCGATCGTCATTTCAAGGACATCGTGGATACTCTTGTGTTTGTATTTGACCTCGAGCGTCTCCTTGGTAAAGCGTTTACCATCACAGACATCACACTGCACGTAGACGGTCGGAAGAAAGTGCATCTCCACCGCGATAAAGCCGTTGCCCTCGCAGGTTTCACAGCGCCCACCGGGACGATTGAATGAGAAGCGCCCAGCTTTCCAGCCACGGACACGTGCCTCTTCACTGGCGGCAAACAAATCACGAATATGACCAAAGGCACCCGTGTAGGTAGCCGGATTGGAACGGGGCGTTCGACCGATCGGACTCTGGTCAATCAGCACAACACGCGACAGATACTCGGTTCCGGAAAGAGACGTACAATTGAAGACTTCATTTGATTTGTAGCGACGATCAAAACGCGCCTGCAGATTCTTGTGCAAAATTTCATAAAGAAAGGTCGACTTGCCGGAGCCAGACACGCCGGTCACCACGTTCAGCCGACCAAGCGGAATATCAACATTCATGTTCTTGATATTGAACAGATTGCCACCGCGAATTTTGATCAGACCTTTTTTTTTACTTCGTCTCGTCTTGGGAATCGGGACGGACTCTTCGCCGCGCAGGTATGCCAGCGTCAACGACCCGGAAGTATTTTTCTTGGCCATGAGCAAATCCTCGAGATAACCCGAGACGACGACTTCACCACCATGCACTCCCGCCCGCGGTCCGATGTCGACTATAAAGTCAGAGGCAAAAATCGTGTCTTCGTCGTGCTCGACGATGATGATCGTATTGCCCAAATTTTTCAATGCCTTGAGCGTTTCGATCAATCGCTCATTATCCCGCTGATGCAAACCAATAGTCGGCTCATCAAGGACATAGAGCGCGCCGACTAGTTTACTCCCGAGCTGACTGGCCAACCGGATGCGCTGTGCCTCACCACCAGACAGAGTGTTAGCGCGGCGATCGAGTGTCAGATAATTCAATCCCACATTGAGCAGAAACTGCAGTCGTCCACCGACTTCACGCAGTACCACCGAAGCAATCTGACGTTCGCGTTCGGAGAGCTGCAAACCATCAAAAAATTGCTTGGCTTCTTCCGTCATCATCTTGGTCACTTCGACAATATTTTTTCCGCCAATCATGATATGAAGGGCTTCTTCACGCAACCTCGTGCCATGACAGACGTCACAGGGATCATCACCAAAAAAGTGTTTGGTTCCCAAACCATTACAGGCCTCACAGGCACCATATGGAGAATTGAACGAAAACAAACGCGGCTCCACTTCTGGATAGGAAAAGCCGTCATAGGGACACGAGAATTTGGAAGACAGAACCAACTTTTCCTTGCCAATATGCACCTGTACCAAACCGTCACTTTCCTCGAGCGCGCGCTGCACCGCCTCCGACAGACGCTCCTCGGACGTCTCTGGAAACTTGGTGAATTCTTCGAGTGGCAACTCATCAACAATAAAATCGATGTCGTGCTTTTTGTTTTTGGAAAGAATAACCTGTTCACGCAAACTCTTGCGCATTCCATCGAGAAAAATTTCCGAAAAACCTTTGTTCAGAGCATTGTAGAGCAATTGATAGTATTCGCCCTTGCGACCACGAACAACCGGTGACGTAATAATAAGTCCCTCCTTTTTTTTCTTGGTACTCTTCAAGGCGTCCTGTACTTTTTCTGAAACGAGCAAGAGCATTTCTTCCGGCGCCAATTTCTGAATCTCACGATTGCAGAGGAGACAATGTGGCCGACCCAGACGAGCATAAAGCACGCGCAGGTAATCATAGATCTCCGTCACGGTCGCGACGGTCGAGCGAGGATTGCGGCTGGCTGATTTCTGATCAATGGAGATAGCTGGGGACAAGCCGACGATCTCATCGACGTCCGGTTTCTGCATCGTGTTCAAAAACTGCCGCGCATACGCAGAAAGCGACTCGACATAGCGGCGCTGACCCTCGGCAAAAATCGTATCAAATGCCAGCGATGATTTACCGGATCCGGACAAACCGGTAAACACTACCATGGCGTTCCGTGGCATCTCGACCGTAATATTTTTCAAATTGTGTGTACGGGCGCCCTTGACGATAATAGAGCCGCTCGGTTCCGGATTGTGATGTTTTTTGAGAGTCATAAGTAGTTTTGAGACTAATCTAGAAGTGCTCGAGCATCATGCGATAATCTTCTTCACGTTCCAGGTGAACGACTAGCTCAACGGTACCGCTCGGCATCTCACGACTAAACGATGCAAAATCAGACAACCAATCCAAACTCACCAAATACTCTGATGTTTCGAATGTTTCGTTTTGATACAGATGCACTGTTCGTCCCCACAAAAAAGATAGTACTTTGCCAATCAGATTAAAATTCTGCGAAAGCAGCATCCCGCGATGACTGAAACGAACATACTGTACGCCATGCCGCTTGGCGAGTGCCACAAACACTCGAGAGAAATCCGGAAAAAAATGTAGATGCTCGTGAGAATTAAGTCCATCCGGTAAGCGACCGAACAGTTCCTGAAACCGTCTAATCTGATCGCTCCACTCATCTTCGACCTGCTCTGCGGTCAAGAGTCCAGTGATATAGCGCATGAAAAAATTCACTCCCCGTGACACCGCACTTTCTCGAACCTTGTCGCCTGTTTTGAGCACACCGATCAGTTCAAGATGCAAATCAATCTTGGCTCCGGATTCCAAAAGCGCCCGTGCCTGGTCAAGTGACACATAGTGAATCAGTACCGCTACCCGATCTACCTTGCCCTCGTGCACCAAACGCAAAATAGGCTCCGCCGTCTGGCGAATCCCATAGTCATCGGCAGTCACGATAAATCGGTCTCGAATATCTTGGGTCATGATGAAGACATACTCTCAAGCGGTCGTGTTATTGTGTCAGAAAATTGCATTTCTGGCAAGGGTCAATTTTCATCATTTATTACCCGGCCGTTCCGAATACAGACCCCTTCTGTCTCTAAAATTCGCCCCTTAGCTTTTGTTCCACGGTTGTACTGCCCCAGCATTCCATCGGATCGTACTACTCGATGACAGGGTCGAGCCGGGTCAAAGTTCTGCCTCATAAGGTTCCCAACGGCTCGAGCTGCCCCAAGAAATCCAGCCTGCTTTGCCACTTCGGCGTAGGTCAGCACCTGTCCTTTTGGGATAGCACAAACCACTTCCCATACTTTTTGGGAAAAAGAGCCCTGCTTATTTTTCATGGTCACCATGATACTAATCGCCCAACGTTTTTTTCAACTCGTCTTTGGCGGTCTCGACGGATGTTTTGAAAGTTTTCATGGCTGTCTCGATTGCACCTCGTCTCGTTTCAGCCAAAGCTT
>CAZUII010000058.1:0-3616 GCA_964619985.1 uncultured Candidatus Saccharibacteria bacterium | reverse complement strand
ACACGACATTTCACCATCTTTGACCGTGCCGATTCGAAGCGTGCAATCAAACAGGCCATGGAGGAGTGCTCGGTTGACCCAAAACAATTTGACCCCGGGACCATTCTCAACATGATTTCCCGCGCCAAGGGAGACAATATCGGCCGACTTGAATATTTTGATGGTGCAAAAGGGTATATGCAAGAAGTTGTAGCTCAAGTTTGGGAAAAATATGATGCAATCGTGGCAAAGGAGAAGGCACTGGATTTCGACGACCTCCTCTGGAAAACGGCTCAACTGCTTACTAAAAATGAACAGGTGCGAAAACGTTACCAAACAATCTGGAAATATATTCATGTGGATGAATATCAAGACACCAACAAAGTTCAGTACACGATTACGAAACTTTTAGCGGGCGAACACAAAAATATTTGCGTCGTGGGAGATGCGGATCAAAATATTTACAGCTGGAGAGGCGCAACCATCGAGAATATTCTCAATTTTGAAAAAGATTATCCTGATACGACGGTTATTGCGCTCGAAAAAAACTATCGTTCAACAAAAACTATTCTTGCGGCGGCAAATAGTGTGATCGTCAAAAATGTTCTGCGTAAAAAGAAGACACTATATACCGACAATGCTGACGGAGAAAAGATCGGACTCAACGCGGCCTACACCGAAGTCGACGAAGCGCGAAATATTGCTGACACTGCGCGCGATCTTATTGAAAAAGGAACACCTGCGAGAAATATTGCTGTCTTATATCGTGCAAACTTTCAATCACGTGCGCTCGAAGAGTCATTTATCAAGAAAAATATTCCGTATCAACTGGTTGGCGTGAGATTCTTCGAACGAAAGGAGGTTAAAGACGTACTTTCATATATTCGTGCGGCTTTGAACAGGGAATCCTGGGGTGATATTGGTCGCATCATCAATGTACCAACACGGGGAATTGGTAAAGCGACGATAGCCAAGATCATGTCGGAGAAACCGGACTTGCTTCCACCTGCGATGAAAGTGAAAATTGCCGGATTCTGGAAACTTCTCGATGATATTCGTGCAGAAATTTTGGAAAAGAAACCTTCGGAAGCAGTAAAGTTCGTCATCCAGGAGTCAGGTATAGAGCGCATGCTCATGAGTGGGGACGTGGAGGATGAGGAGCGATTGCTCAACGTCAGGGAATTGGTGACGGTGGCGGCGCAGTATGACGATTATGTTCCTGAAGTCACCCAACAGGCTGAATCAGCGACCACAGCACCAAAATCTCAAGAAACCCTTATTTCAGGGCTTGAAATGGCACCTGGAATTGAGAAATTCCTTGAGAATGCTGCCCTAGCCAGCGACCAGGATGAACTCCAGAAAGACCAAGACGCAGTAAAACTCATGACGGTTCATGCCTCAAAAGGGCTCGAATTTGACCATGTATTCATTGCCGGCATGGAGCAGGATCTCTTTCCATTCAAACATATGGATGATGCGGGCATTAGTCCCGCAGAAGAGGAAGAAGAACGACGCCTCTTCTATGTCGCATTGACTCGCGCCCGAAACAAGGTACATTTGAGTCATGCGCTCATCCGCACTGTCTACGGTGCGCAGCGCGTCAACACACCATCAGAATTTATTGATGATATTGAAAAAAATCTGATCGAGGAACAAGCTGCGCCGGAAAAACCGACGGGAGCAAAAGCGTTATTCATAGATTTTTAATGAAATTATTTGCAAAAAAATCTCTCGGGCAACATTTTTTGAACTCCACGCACGTGTTGGAACAGATTATTTCTGCATCACATATCCAACAAGGGGAGCAGGTGCTCGAAATTGGACCGGGAACTGGCGTGTTGACGCGTGCACTGTTGAATTCTGGCGCACAAGTCATCGCAGTCGAAAAAGATCAGCGCGCCATCGGCATGCTTGAGCAAGATTTCTTTACCGAAATAAAAAATGGGAGCCTAAAAATTATTTCTGGCGATGTGTTGTATGAAAATACATTAAACACTGAAACTATTTCAAACGGATCATACGCGTTGGTGGCCAATATTCCGTACTACATCACTGGCGCCATCTTGGAAAAATTTCTTGAGCATGAACCGCGACCAAACCGCATGGTCTTACTCGTACAAAAAGAAGTTGCAGAGCGAATTTGCGCGCGAGATAGCAAGGAAAGTATTCTTTCGGTGTCGGTCAAAGCATTTGGTACGCCAAAAATTATTGCCAAAGTTCCACCAGGAGCATTTACACCGCCACCAACTGTTGATTCGGCGATTCTTTCTATTGAGAATGTTTCAGCAAAACTTTTTGAAGCAAGTAGCTCCGAACACACATCCCCCGAATCGCCAAAAAACGTTGATATTTCAAGGTTTTTTAGGATTGTAAAAGCGGGTTTTGCACACAAGAGAAAATTCGTCACGCGCAACTTAGAAGCCATTTTGAGCAAAGAAGAAGTTGGGATTATTTGGAAAAAATTGGGACTGAACGAAAAAGTTCGCGCGGAAGATATGACGGTGGGGGAGTGGATTGAGGTTGCCAGTCAAAAATTACCTTAATGCCGAACCAACGGCCGGGGTAATTAATCCTTCTGACGGAATCGGTACTGTACACTCATCGGCAGAGACAAAGCACATGCCAACTTTTGGTTTTGTGTACTTACCCAAAAGTTGAGTTGTCTTAGGTATGTTGTAGGAAAGATACATTTGCGTCATTGGTACATAATCCAACAGAACTACATATGTCGGCGGGAGAGGCGAGATGGTAATTAACCACGTTTGACTGCAGTCACACTTGAATGCAAAAAGAAGCCTACCGCCAAAGTCAGATGCGACTTGGGCAGATGCCGGCTTAGGAAATATGGCAGAAATAACATGCTTTATTGCGTCTGTCAGCTTGTTTTTTATAGGCTGTGGAACTGTTGAAATGCTTTTTTGTACAATATCAATAAATTCTTTCGTAAGATCAGTCGAAGTGGCGATGCTCTGTGTAATATTGCTCTTAATATGTGCAATAGTCTCTTCAGACGTGCCTTGAGTACGCGCAATTCGATCTACTGTCTTAAGAAAAATATCAAGGTTCTCCTCATTTGGATTATCGCTAACCTTTTGCTGTATGTTTGAAAGTGGAGCTTGTTCAATAGCCACCCTCGGCTCCTGAGAAGTGGCTGGAGAAATTGAATTCAAGACTGCCAATGTTGCAGGCCCAACATACCCAGTCCCCGAGCTCAACCCATTAGGGACAAGCACGATATCGCGATACGTTTCCTGAAACCTCACCACTGCATCACGCGTCAGACTACCAAAATAGGTAGTCTCTTGGCCTTTCGAACCGATTCCAACACCCCGAACCGCTGTATCGGGCCTAGAATTAAGGATTTTTTGGAGTTCACGCACGTCTTCGCCACTCATACCCACCTTGAGAGGTCGCAAAAAAAATGTTGACGGGGCTACATTTTCTGCTTTTGCAACATTTATTGAAAAAAGTAAAGTAATTACGATAATTATTGCTACATTTGTCAACTTATCCGGAGAATGAGTCATCATGGCCTAGATTATAGCATTAATGGCTCAACACAAGGAATTATTGTCCACAGAGACACCAGCAGATAAAAGCTAATTACTATATAATTATGCCGTATGTCCCTATCCTA
>CAZUII010000057.1:0-3886 GCA_964619985.1 uncultured Candidatus Saccharibacteria bacterium | reverse complement strand
CTCATCTAACAAATAAGTCCGCCGGTTGGCGAACTGATGACGATGGTAGTGTAGCATATTCTGCGCAAAAAACAAGAAGCTGCCCAAAAATAAATGGACGGGTCATCGCGCTTTCGCAATGACCCGTTACCAAACCCAGTAGAGAAGAGGTGCGGGATAAAAGACTAATTGGGCTGATTTTGGTATAATTACCCCAATGCTCATCGAAGACACCCAGCTCTATAAATTCATCCTCGACTCAGGCCTCGTCTCAAAGGAGGATCTTGAGGTTGCAAAGAAGGAGGCTGACAAAAACGAAAAGCGCCTCGGTGACATCCTCGTGACCGCAGGCAAGATAACCGCCGACAACTTGCGCCGTATGGAGGCATATGTGCTCGGCATCCCATTCGTCGACCTCAAGGGCAAGAAGATAGACTTCGATACACTCTCACTTATTCCGGAGCCGATCGCTCGCGGTCACAATATTGTTCCGTTCAAGAAGACTGACACCACGCTCGAGGTTGCCATGCTCGATGTGAACGACCTTTCTGCCATTGATTTCATCAAAAAGAAGGTAAATCTGAAGATCCAGCCACGTCTGACGGACTCAGACTCACTCAAAGAAGTGTTGGTGCAATATCAAAAGAGTTTGAAGGCCGAATTTGGCGATTTGATTCAAAAAGAAACTGCCACGCTCAAGACCATTTCAGAAGAGAATGGCGATCCATCTTCAGCGGCTGATATCAAGAAGCTGGCCGAGGATTTGCCGGTGGTCCGCATCGTGGATACGCTCATCAAGCATGCGGCTATTCAGAACGCATCAGATATTCATATTGAACCAATGGACAACCAAGTGCTCGTTCGTTACCGCATCGACGGACTGTTGCATGATGCCATGGTCCTGCCGAAGCAGGCCGGCCCATCCGTTTCCGCACGCATCAAAGTGCTCTCGAACTTGAAGCTCGACGAAAAGCGTCTGCCGCAAGACGGGCGTTTCAAAGTAGACATGAATAATGAAAAGGTGTCCTTCCGTGTCTCTATATTGCCGACGTATTATGGAGAAAAGATTGTGATGCGTCTCTTGCGTGAGAGTATTTCCGGATTTACCTTGGAATATTTGAATTTCCATGGAGAAGGATTGGAGCGTATTCACCACGCACTGAAGCAGACGACGGGCATGATTCTCACCACGGGTCCGACGGGCTCAGGTAAGACCACGACCTTGTATACCATGCTTGATTTGCTCAATACGCCGGACGTGAACATCTCTACCATCGAGGATCCTATTGAATATCAGATCGGCCGCATCAACCAGACGCAGGTACGCCCAGAGATTGGTTTCTCATTTGCTCAAGGAATACGCACCCTCGTCCGTCAGGACCCGGATATCATCATGGTGGGTGAAATCCGTGATAATGAAACTGCCGCGTTGGCGGTGAACGCGGCGCTGACCGGTCACCTGGTACTGTCGACGTTGCACACCAATAGCGCGGCCGGAGCCATTCCACGTCTTTTGGATATGGGAGTCGAGTCGTTCTTACTCGTTTCAACACTCAATATCGTCATCGGTCAGCGTCTGGTGCGCCAACTTACCGAGACCAAGGAAAAATATACATTGACCAAAGCCGAATTTGCTGAACTCGAGAAACTGGTTGACCTCGAACGAGTCCTTGCGGCTCTTAAGGCTGACAAGATTGTGAAGCCGGGAGATACGGTTAAAGATTTGACCTTCTGGAAGGCCGTAGTGTCGGGTGATAGCGATGGATTCAAAGGTCGCGTAGGTATTCACGAGATACTTCGTATGAATCAGACCATCAAGGATCTGGTGATGAAGAATGCCACGGCGGCGGAGATTGAAGCGCAGGCCAAGAAAGAGGGCATGCTGACGATGCTGGAGGACGGTATTTATAAATGCGTGGAAGGGAAGACGACTATCGAGGAGGTGTTGAGGGTGGTGACGGAGTAATCGCAAGTTATCAGGTTACAGTTATTAGTTATTAGTCTAGTCGCATGAGTATGGGAAATGGTGTTAAACTCTATCTAATTGTTCAAAGTCATTTATAACTTATAATTGTAAACTGTAAACTTGCTACAATGCCCCATTTTGTTTTTAAAGCCAAGCGATCGGACGGTGAAATATATTCAAGCGAGAAGGACGTGGCTGACCGCTACGAACTCTATAAACTCGTGCGCGAGAGCGGCGATGAGATCGTGGAGATACATGAAACGGCCACTTCCCGAGGACTGCACAGGGAAATATCTCTGGGCCGGCTCTTCAATCGCGTCAAGACAGTCGAGAAAATCAATTTTGCCCGCAACCTCGGTTCTATGCTTGAAGCCGGGCTGGCTCTGTCGCGCGCGCTATCGGTACTGGAGCGCCAATCACACAACAAGGCTTTCAAAAAAATCTTGCTGGAGCTTATCGACGACATCAGTAAGGGCGCGACTCTGTCCGATGCCATGACCAAACATCCCAAAGTATTCAATCAGCTGTTTATCTCCATGGTTCGCGCGGGGGAACAGAGCGGTACGCTGGCCGAGTCATTCAAAGTAGTTTCCAATCAGATGGATAAGAGTCATACGCTGGAGCGCAAGGTCAAAGGTGCGCTTATTTATCCGGGGGTCATTCTCTGCGCCATGATTCTCATCGGCATCCTGATGTTTATTTTCGTGGTTCCGACGCTGACCAAGACATTTACCGAGCTCAATGTCGCTCTGCCATTCAGTACGCGGGTTGTGTTAGGGATTAGTGACCTCTTTCAGAATTACGGATTATTGGTACTTATCGTTGTTATTCTTGCCGGCTTTGGTTTTGTCTGGTGGTCGCGCCGGATGCAGGGGAAAAAGGTGCTTCATGCGCTGGTCTTGAAGATACCTATCATCGGTGGCCTGGTCCAAGAGGTGAATACCGCCCGTACGGCCCGCACGCTCTCTTCGTTGCTCGGTTCCGGCGTGGATGTAGTGGAGTCGGTCAATATTACCGCCAATGTCGTCCAGAATGTCTATTTTCGGGCCGTCTTGGAAAAGGCACGCGAGGCCATCAAGAAGGGGGATCTCATGTCAAAAGTATTTGCAGAGGCCGACAAACTGTATCCTGTCTTCATCGCGGAGATGATGAGCGTGGGTGAAGAGACGGGCAAGACAGGGGAGATGCTTATCGGCGTGGCTCATTATTACGAGGAAGATGTTGAGCAAAAAACCAAGGACATGTCCACGGTCATCGAGCCGTTCCTGATGATTGTGATTGCCGCGGCCGTCGGATTTTTTGCGATTGCCATGATTTCGCCGATGTACTCGCTGGTAGATGCCATCTAAGCATGATGTATAACGTATGAAGTATAAGAAAGATTACAATGACGGATTTACTCTCGTCGAGGTTATTGTCGGCACGGCCGTATTTCTGGTGATTTCGCTGGCGGCCTACAATGCCTACATCGGTCTTTTTAATCTGATCAATCTAAGTCAGTACAAGACGCTGGCCATCAATCTGGCAAATGAGCAGTTCGAAATGGCTCGCAATATGCCCTATGGCGATGTCGGCATCGTCGGCGGTATTCCGAAAGGCAAATTGGCTCATACGCAGTCACTGGTGCGCGGCGGGGTGACTTTCGTGGTAACGACGACGGTACGCAACCTCGATCTGCCATTTGATGGCACGATTGGCGGTTCGCCCAATGACCTTTCTCCGGCCGATAATAAGCTTGTCGATATCACGGTTTCCTGCGATGGCTGCAAAAGTTTTAAGCCGGTAAGCCTGACTGGACAAGTTGCGCCGAAAAATCTGGAAACAGCCTCAAATAACGGGGCGCTTTTCGTCCGCGTGTTTGATGCCAATGGCCAGCCGATCCAAGACGCGGCTGTCCATGTGGTCAACGTCGCCACGACATCCACCATCGTTATCGATGAT
>CAZUII010000056.1:340-3957 GCA_964619985.1 uncultured Candidatus Saccharibacteria bacterium | reverse complement strand
CCAGCACGGCGTCATCTCGAACCGAGTGAACCAGCACGGCGTCATCTCGAACCGAGCGTCAAGCGAGCGTGAGAGATCTAATCTTTCCGCTGTGCGTCATAAATTAAAAGCAATCCCAAAGGAGCTAAAAGCTATGAAGAAAAAACCGATCGCGAGCCTTACCATTGCGGCGTATTTGTTCTGTTACATCTTTGATCATGGGACGCTTGCGTTTGCGCTTCCGGGATCGTCGGCGACTTCATCGGGAATTGCGGCGGGACAGCTTGGCCAGATCGCCGAATCCGCCGGGCCGGTCAAAGCATTCCAGGCCGATCTCTTCACGGGGCGCGCTCAAACCTCGGTGCCGATCTTCGTGCCTCCGGGCCGCAAGAACATCCAGCCGAGTCTTGCGCTCTCGTATTCCTCAAGCGGCGGCAATAGCTGGCTCGGCGCAGGCTGGGGCCTCGACCTTGGCTTCATTCAGCGTGACTTAAAAAACGGCGTTCCCAAATATGATGCGACCGACAAATACGTGTTCTCTTTTCAAGGCGTGTATTCCGAACTTGTGAGTGTGGGCACCAACGAGTACCGCGCCAAAGACGAGGCTCTGTTTCTGAAGTTCTCATTCGATGCGGCGAATAACAAATGGACTGTCACCGACAAATCGGGAACTAAGTACTGTTTCGGATTCGCCGCCGCAAGCCGCCAGACAAACACGCTGGGCACCTTCAAGTGGGCGCTGGATAAAACGATCGACACCTCCGGCAATTACATGTCGGTCACCTACACCACGGATCAAGGCGAACTTTATCCCGCGCAGATTGATTACAACGGCAACGAGACGCAAAGTTTCGCGCATTCGCACCGCGTGATCTTCACGCTCGAGAACCGCAATGACAGCACGTTTTCGTACATGACCGGCGCGAAAGTGACGACCGCAAAACGTTTGAAGACGCTCGAGGTGAAAGTCAAAGACGGCGCGGGCGTTTATCAACTTGCGCGAAAGTACACACTCGGTTACGAATACTCCGCGGCGACGGCACGATCACGCCTTGCGAGCGTCACCGAATACGGGACAGATGGAACGACGAGTCTTCCGGCCACCACGTTCACGTATCAGAACAAAGACCAGAGTTTTAACAGCATGTCGGATTTCTCCGGCATTCAGCGCGCCGCGTCTGGCTCTGAAGACTACGACTATGTCCGCACGGTCACAAGCGCGGCGGAAACGAAAGTCGATCTCGTCGATATGAACGGCGACGGATTCAACGACCGCGTGCAAGCGGTTGCAGGCAACACGAGCTGGAAGATTCAGCTCAATAATGGAACAGGCTTTGGCTCGCTCGCGGATTTCGGGACGCTGTACAAACCCACCTCGTGGTCGGGCTACGACTGGATCTCGCGCGTGACGGACGCCAAAGAACAAGTCACCGACTTAAGCGACATCAATGGAGACGGTTTGCCGGACCGGATCATCTCACAGGACGGCAATACCAATTGGGTCGTGCAGTTAAACACCGGCAGCGCATTGAGCGGCACAAACACCAACTGGGGCACGATCTCGCGCAAAGTCTCAAGCAGCGTTCGCTATGACCACATCCGCTACAGTCCGATCCTCGGCTCAAGCGGATCCTTAACGCTTGTGGAACTCTTCGATATCAATGGAGACGGCTTGCCGGATCGCGTGATGGCCTCTGAGGGCGACAGCAGCTGGAAAGTTCAGTTAAATACCGGCAGCGGATTTGCCGCCATGCAAAACTGGGGCACCACCGAGCGGATGAGCGCGATAAGTCACCGCGATGCGATTCGCGCGGTCTCTGAAACACGCGAGAGTTTCGTCGACATGATCGATCTGAATGGCGATGGTTTGCCGGATCGGGTGCAGGCGATGGATGGTAACACCAACTGGAAAGTACAGTGGAACACCGGCAAGGGATTTACGACGATGCAAGACTACGGCCCGATCCTCAGAATGGATAGCTCGGTGCGCCGAGACTTTATCCGCTATTACTCCGACTCAGGAGAGCAGCACACAGATCTTTTTGATGTGAACGGTGACGGTTTGCCGGACCGTGTGCAGGCGACCGATGGCAACAGCGTCTGGAAAGTGCAGTACAACACCGGAACCGGCTTCACCAGCCTGCAAGATTTCGGGACGATCGGGTTCATGTCGTCATCGGTGCGCTACAGTTATCCGCGCTGGGTCGATTCAGGCGGAGCACAGGGCCCCCGCATCTAATTTATAGCAAGCACTAACTCAAGGTATTCTGTCCTTAAAACTGCGCGATGGCGTTTCATGTTAAGACTTTTCTTTACGGAGGTTTCCTTGCGCAACATATTCATAGCCAAACGTCGCAAGAGAGCAAAATTCCGAGCCGCTTGCTTAATGCGCACCGTTGAATGATCTTCCCCAAAAGTCACATCCAAACACCAATGCGCTTTATTCTCGATTTCCCAGTGAGCTCGAATCGCCTTGGCGACTTCCTTGGCGTCGGCTTTCAAACTTGTTAAATAATAACGCCTCTCCACCGTGTTTTGCTCGCCGATCTGACGCTGACTCTCAACCTCCACAATACTGCGTAAACCTTTCCAATCCTTGCGCGGCTCAAGCCACTGAATCTGGTCGCTGACTCGGTATTTGCGAATCTCCAAACGACCATGGCCTTTATCCGTTGTCTGATATTCTTGGTATTCTTTTTCAGGCAGCTTCGGATCTTCCCAGTACTGCTTTACATCTTCGTGAAGCGTCCCTTGATTGCCTTTCAGCGCCAGCACATAATCGGCTCCCTTGTCCTGAATCTCCTTGGCAATCTCTGTCTGACAGCCCATGGCATCGATCGTCACGATGCAGCCTTTCAAATCTAGAATTTTCAGCAATCGTGGGATAGCTTCAATCTCGTTGGATTTCTCCTCTGTTTCCACTTGCCCAAGCCATAAATGATTTGTCGATGCCCACGCGCTGACAAGATGCAACGGACTTTGTCCAATCCTCCCGTGTCGGCTGCCTCGCACGGTTTTACCATCGATAGCCACCACCTCTCCCTCTGTCTTTTGATAAACGCCCTGAATCCAACTCAAAAAACTTTTCTCAAATTCCTGCGGGCCTAATTGCGCAAACAATCGCCCAAACGTATCATGCGACGGTATTCCATTTCTCAAATCCACATACTTTGCCAGCCATTCTTTTCGCCCTTCCCCAAACTCTTCCATTCCTTCCCAACTCTCAATTCCGCACAGCACTGCACAGACAGCGATGAACAATATACTCTCTAACTTGTGAAGTTTGGTTCTTTCAATCCGCGGATCTCGAATAATGCTAAAGTGGCTTACAAAATCTCCAGCGCTCTTACCCATGGGAAAATCCTCCTCGAGGTTTTCCCCTTTATCGGCAAATTCTGCTCTATCTCCTCTTATCTGCTGGAATTAAGATGCGTGGGCCCTGGTTTAGAAAGAGATTCTCTTAAGTGACAATAGCAAAAGTTAATACTACCAGTTCCCCAAGCGGTCTTTGACTTCACGGGCATAGCGGCGGGAAAGAGGAATACGCAGATCTGGAGAGCCCCGGAGAGAAATTTCAAAATTTCCACTGAACATGGCGGAAAGTTTTTCTACCTTGTCGAGATTTACGATAAAAGATT
>CAZUII010000056.1:0-330 GCA_964619985.1 uncultured Candidatus Saccharibacteria bacterium | reverse complement strand
TGCGTGGGCCCTGTGTCGTTTTAGAAATACCGCGATCTTCGCCAATCCCCTTGCTGCGAGAATAAATAACTTTTTTGAAAATTAGTTATTTATTAAGTGTTCCGCTGAGGGTAAACTTCCGGCTAGTTGTTTCAATTAACTCAGCGGTTCTAACAGAATCGCTTCTCAAACATTAACGGATATGACCATGAAAATTCAGTCTCGCTTTTTAGTACTCGCTCTGCTTTCCCTGATCGCTTTCGGATGTTCATCAAGCCCCAAACAGTATGGCATGAGTCCCGAAGAACAAGCACTGAGAGAAAGATTCTCACAGCAAAGTGCTAAATACGA
>CAZUII010000055.1:0-4096 GCA_964619985.1 uncultured Candidatus Saccharibacteria bacterium | reverse complement strand
TTAAGCTCCACAGGCAACAAAGTCGCGCAAGCAACACAGGCAAATGCCAATAATGCCTGGGCGACACCAGTAAAAATTATCCTCATTGGTGTCACTTCGATCATCATCATGATTACTGCGGCTTTGAGCTTCTTCCTTGCGTCGTTGGCATTCATCGTGCGCTTCGTCATACTTATTTTCCTGCTGGCCTTCTCACCAATACTATTTGCGTCATTCGTCGTACCAGAAATAGGGAAGTATGCGACCATGTGGAAAACGCAACTTAAAAACCAGTTGGTATTCATGCCTGTTTACCTTTTGTTGATGTACTTTGCCTTGAGCGTGCTCACCTCGAGCTCTATTTTCCAAAACGGTTACGCCGGCAACCTCACCACAAATGGCGGCTTCTTGAGCGATCTCATGGTCCTCGCCGTCAACGCCGTACTGGTTATTGTCATGCTCAACGCGCCTCTTTTGGGGGCCATGAGCATGGGGGCGATGGTACCTATGTGGGCAGATAAATTTAAGGCTGAAAATATTTGGAAGAAGGTGGGGGGTTGGACAACGCAGGGAGGAGCTACCGCATGGCGAGATACTGGAGGAAGAGTGGCAAGCCGTATTGCCCAGAATCAAAACTTCCAAGCATATGCTGGTCGAAGTCGAGCAGGCCAAGCGGCGCTTCAAGCCACACGTGCAATTGCGGGCGGCTTTAATACTAACCTGAGCACAAGAACTCAGGCACGTGAACAGTTCGCTCAGTCATTGAATCGTGCGGGGGCAACAGCCTACGCTGACCGACTTGCAGGATCATTTGAGTCTAGAAGAGGACAATCCGTTCTCCATCTTATGGGCAGAGCAGACCGTGTTGGTGCAGCCCGAATTTTGACAACCAGATTAACCGAAGTTACGGCGGATGTTAATCGACTAACTGGAGAATTGAACGGCATAGTAAATGCAGGTAACCAGCCAGGAGTCGGTGGTATAGCCCATCTGCCACAACACCAGCAAGAACGCTATGATTTGTTAACTGGCGGAAATGCTACAGGCATAAATAGCGGCACTCCTAGGATAAATGAGATTCGGGCGGCACAAGCAGACCTTAATGCTATACGTAACCAGATAAACCAGTTCCAGACAACTACGGGGGCAAGCACGAGGGACACTACACGAAGAAACTATTAATCTAAAATTATGGATTTAAACAAAGTAGAAGAGCAGCTCAAAAAAGTCCCGGAGGAAGTGAAGAAATTATTCTTCGCTGTTGAAACAGCAGAAAAAATTTTAGACATTGGAGAGAGTAACGGTCTCATGCTAGACCAGGTTGATACCTTAATAGAAGAGACTGGTTTAACAATGATTGGATTAAAACCGGCAAAACAATTTGTCGATACAATCAGCTCCTCATTGAGAATCAAAGGTGATGTCGCAAAAAAAATTGCCAGCGAAATAAACTCTAAGGTATTATCTGCCATCAAAACTAAATCGCGGGTCATTTCAGAAAATAATTCAGCCAAGGACCAGGAGGTGCCTGAAAATGTAACAACCTCTGATATCTCCTCCCTCGAGCGTGTCGGTGGTTTCAGTGTAGAGAAAGAGGCTCCCGAATCAGGAGGGGAGGTAACTGCGGCTGATCGGAGCAACATTCTTGCTGGTCTGGAAAATCCTCCAGCAAGCATGCCTTCACATACAGTCTCGCCCCATGGGCAAGCAACCCCACCGGCAAATCTGCCGACCGATGCGCGTTCGGCTGCGATGCCTGCCGCCGCATCGGCTCCGGCTTCTACCGAAAATCACACGGAGCCGCTGGTGGACTATTTGTTGAGCAATCCGGCAGGGAGATCGACGCAAAAAGTCACTGTTTCAACACCGACAACACCGGCCGCACCGAAGCCTGTATCACCAACCACGCCGCGTACACCCAAAAATGACCCTTACAAGGAAGCAATATAGTAGAACAGACACAAAAGCGAGCTTTCATAAATCCTCACTTATCGCTATAATATTGAGTGATGCGATTCCAGGTTCCCCAATTTATCGAAGTTGAAGACAAGATATTCGGACCGCTTACTTTTAAGCAGTTCATATATCTTGCTGGCGGGGGAGGCCTCTCCTTCCTCGTATATGTATTTTTGAACAGTGTCACACTGGCTATAGTTCCTATTATCATTATTATGGCCATTTCAGCAGCTTTTGCCTTCTACAAAGTCCCCACAAATGGCAAGCGCTTCGTCGAAGTAGTCGAGGATGGTTTCAAATATTACACTGGCGGCAAACTCTATATATGGAGAAAGGCTGAGAAACAGCGCCCGCAGACTACCACCACAGCTATCAAAGATGCCAAAAATTACGCCTCCGTTATGGTGCCCAAAATATCTGATAGCAAACTCAAGGATTTAAGCTGGAGCTTGGATATCAAGGAAAGTATGTACTCCAATAAAAAACAACGCTAATGGCCACTCCACAGAAAACAACACAAGACTTCATCCCGATACAGGAAATACGCGATGGCGTCATCATCCTCAAGAATGGCGGTATGCGCGCCATTATCCTAGCTTCCTCGCTCAATTTTGCCCTCAAATCACAGGACGAACAAAGTTCCATTTTGATGCAGTTTCAAAATTTCGTAAACTCGCTGGATTTTTCCATACAGATTTTCGTCCAATCAAAGAAGCTCGACATCCGTCCCTACATAGCCCTTCTCGAAGATCGGTACAAGGAGCAAGTGACTGAACTTATGAAGATTCAAGTGCGCGAATATATTGAGTTCATCAAAACATTTGTTGAAAGCACCAACATTATGTCAAAGAGTTTTTTCGTGGTTATACCGTACGACCCTCCATTACTCACCGCCAGCAAAAACCCCATCGCCGGCATGTTCGGCAAAAAGGAGACTGCTCAGCAACAAACAGCCACTGCTGACGCCCAATTTCAAGAATACCGCAGCCAGCTTGAGCAGCGCGTTGCAGTTGTAGAGCAGGGATTGGTGCGTTGCGGAGTTCGCGCCGCCGAACTTGGCACCGAAGAAGTGGTAGAATTGTTCTACAAACTCTTCAATCCAGGAGAAACAGAGAAGCCGATACAGATCACATGAACAGAATTATGATTTAGGAATTATGATTTAAGAATAATCACAACCCTAAATCTTAAATCCTAAATCTTAAATCCATGTCTATATTCAGTAAATTATTCGGAAAACAAGAACAGTCACCAATCGTATCCATCCTGCCTGAAGAAATATATCAGGCTGGCGTCTTGGAGCTCAAAGATGTCATTTCACCATCGGCGCTTAAAATAAGCCCGAAAGATCTCAATTTGGGAGAAAAGGTCGGCCGCACTCTCTTTGTTATTTCATATCCACGCTTCCTGGACGAAAGCTGGTTTGCGCCGATCATCAACCTCGACAAGATTTTCAATATTTCGATCTTCATTCATCCAGTTGAAACCGCGAAGATTCTTCGCCACTTCCAAAAGAAAGTTGCCGAAGTACAAAGCCAGATTTCACGCCGCGAAGACAAGGGTTTGGTACGGGATCCTGCGCTCGATACTGCGTATCAAGATCTTGAACAGCTTCGTGACCAGCTCATGCAAGCACAGGAACACCTCTTTGATGTGGGTGTATATATTACCCTGTTCGCAGATTCAGAAGGGGAGCTCGATAAGCTCGAGTCAGAAATCAAATCCATTCTCGAATCCAAGTTGGTCTATGTAAAACCGGCGCTTTTCCAGCAGGAACAGGGCTTCAAGTCAGTTATTCCAATTGCTGATGACCAACTGACTGTGCATTCGAAACTCAATTCGTCGCCACTTTCTTCATTGTTCCCATTCGTTTCCTTCGACCTTACGTCTGACAAGGGAATCCTCTATGGTATCAACCGCCACAACTCATCGTTGGTGCTTTTTGATCGATTCTCTTTGGAAAATTACAATTCGGTAACCTTCGCCACGGCTGGTGCGGGAAAGTCATATGCAACCAAACTTGAAATCTTGCGCACGCTGATGTTCGATACTGACGTCATCGTCATTGACCCGGAAAAAGAATACGAGTATATGGCCGAAGCTACGGGAGGGAAGTATTTCAATATCTCGCTCAATTCTGAACACCATATCAATCCGTTTG
>CAZUII010000054.1:0-4147 GCA_964619985.1 uncultured Candidatus Saccharibacteria bacterium | reverse complement strand
GAACCGGTCAGATTGTCGGCATAGAGAATGACGCGGCCGGCGGCGTTACGGGCGGCACGACCAATGGTCTGGATGAGTGCGGTTTCACTGCGAAGGAAACCCTCCTTATCCGCATCGAGAATACCAATGAGCGAGACTTCGGGCAGATCCAGTCCTTCACGCAGGAGGTTGACGCCCACGACGATATCGTACTTCCCTTTGCGAAAATCCGTCAGAATATTAATGCGCTCGATAGTCTTCACATCACTGTGGAGATAAACCGCCTTGATCTGTTTCTCTTTGAGAAATTCAGAGAGATCTTCAGCCATTTTTTTGGTTAATGTGGTGGCGATCACACGATCCCCCTTTTTGATAACCTGTTCAGCTTCGGCGATGAAGTCGAAAATCTGGCCGCCATAGTTGCCACTTTCACGAATCGGACGAATCTCCACCACCGGATCAATAAGACCCGTCGGACGAATGACCTGCTCAACAACCTGCTTACTGGTTTCAGCTTCATATTTGCCTGGTGTGGCAGAGGTATAGATCATCGGACCAACGCGCTCGAGAAATTCAGCGAACTTCAGCGGTCGGTTATCTTTTGCCGACGGCAGACGGAAACCGTGTTCAACCAGCGTATCCTTGCGTGAGGCATCACCGGCATACATACCATTGAGCTGCGGGATAGTCACGTGCGACTCATCAATAATGGTCAGAAAATCCGCCACTATCTTGCCGGTCTTGGGATCTTTCTTTTTGGGAAAATAGGATAGAAGCGTATCCGGTGGCTCGCCTGGCATCATGCCAGAAAAATGTCGTGAGTAGTTCTCAATACCGTTGGTGTAGCCAATCTCCTTGATCATGGAGAGATCATATTTGACGCGACGCTTGAGACGCTCGGCCTCAAGCATTTTACCAGCCTTCTCGAGCTCCTTGAGTCGATCGGCAAGCTCGGCCTGAATGGTCTTGTAGGCGCGCACGCTCTGCTCGTCGGTCGAGATAAAGTGCTTGGCCGGAAAGACAAAGACCGTATCATGCGTGCCACGAACAGAACGTGAGACCGGGTCAAGTTCGGTAATGGCAGAAATGCTGCTACCCTCATATTCCAGACGATAAATAGTCTTGTCATTGACCGGCATAATCTCCACAGTGTTACCAATGGCGCGGAAGTTACCCGAGTTCACATCAGCAGTGGTGCGTTCAAAGTGAATGTCGATCAGTTTACGGATGAGTTCGGCACGCGAGAGTTCCATGCCCACCTTCAATTTCAAATTCACCTTTTCATATTCTTCAGGACTGCCCAAACCATAGATACAAGAAACGGATGCCACAATGATGACATCTTTGCGCGTCAAAAGAGCCTGCGTCGAAGCGTGGCGCAGACGTTCGATCTCTTCGTTGATCATGGCCTCCTTTTCTATGTAAGTATCACTCGAAGGAATGTAGGCCTCTGGCTGATAGTAGTCATAGTACGAGACGAAATAGTGAACGGCATTATTGGGGAAAAATTCACGGTACTCCTGGGCAAGCTGTGCTGCCAGCGTTTTGTTGTGAGCAATGACGAGCGTTGGTTTGCCATAGTTGGCGATGACATTGGCGGCGGTGAAAGTCTTACCTGAACCGGTCACACCGAGGAGAGTCTGACTATCGAGTCCCTTCTTGAGTCCTTCCGTGAGCGACAAAATGGCCTTTGGCTGGTCACCGGCTGGTGCGAAGGGTGTTGCGATCTTGAAGGGTGAAAAACTCATGGATACGCATTACTATATATTATTTTATCTGTTTGACAAACACTTCCTTTTTACTTATCCTCAAACTAAACCTGTTTTAGAGACAATATGAAATTGAACCAAACCTACGTTGCAACACGTACTAACGGGGTCACACAGATCATGGTTAATGGTACCTACCCACTCCCTTTGCACAAAGAAGTTCATAACTATGGGGGAGGTAACTTACACGAGTGGGGACAAGACACAGCGGCATTACACCAAACTGCACTTGCTATCCTGGTTGATTGTTTAGACGACCAAGAACTGGCACTACGAGCTTGTGGTTACTTCCAGGCCGCGTATCTCGATGTACTCTCCCCTCAGGGTTGGACAATGACTTCTGAATCTATCGCTGGACTCGTCACCGCGCTTTTGAACATGTGACCTGTTTTTCCCTCTCGGCGCAGCCACCAGCTGCGCTGTTTTTTATACAAAAATCCCGTGCACCACCTCCTTGGCAATGCACGGGACGCGTCGCTATGGCAGATCACTGTCTGCGGTTAATAGCGACAAAATTCAATATCCACTGTCAATAAACTCATTCTCGCGCTGCCAGATCCCTTCCTTGAAAATGTGGAAACGGCGCAGGCCGTGACCGTTGACCTTGCACCAACCAGTGGCACCTTCTTCGCCTTTGACCAGAGCCCAACCTTTGCGCCTGGCAAAAGCCCAGCCCTTCGGCAAGAGTTCTGAGACAATGCACTGTCGCTCATGAGCAGTAACCCAGCTCTCTGGATTGATTGGCGAGCGGACAACCTCAGTGGGCGGATCATCACCTTGCCAACGCCACGCATGTGAATCTGAAGACTTTGGAGGCCGCGAGTCCCGGCGCTGTTTGCGCGTGTAAACTGCTTGGGGTTGTATGCTTGATACAATTTCGTTAGCTGGTGTACCACCCAGTATTGCTAGTGTGACTGGCATAGTTCGTTTGTGTTGAGGTTAATGTAACGGACTCATTCGGCCACGGCGAGCGCGCACCCGATACGCACATCAAATGCGTATTCTGACGGATGAACCCAGCGTACCGAAATCGTGACCGGCGGCTGTTTCGCCCGAGTTGAGCAAAGCGTGCGTCCTCCACGGCCCGACAGACGGACCTGGGGACGCGCCGCCGGCAAAAGCGGAGATATACTGCCCGTGTTTCGTGTTTTCATAGGCAATGGATTGAATTGTAAAGAACAAAACAGGCTCCGTACGTTCGTTTGGAGCCTGTGTCTGTAATTAATTGAGGGTGAAATTCATTACAAAGACTGACTCCAAACATGCTTCCAAATGGTAAGCACGTACGAGTTACGGGTCATCTTTGTAAAATGGAAATTCATATGCGTTAGTGATGAGTATTATACCAGGTATCCAAAATTGCGCAAGTGGTTATTCACAGCCTCTAATATGGTCCTACCTTCTCAACATCACCCGCTGAACCGCCGCATATATGTCTTTTTCTCCCATGCCATAGTGCTCAATTAGTTCATCAGACCTCCCTGTCTGGCCAAATTGATCCTTAACACCAATAAATTCTATCGGCACCGGAAAATGCGCAGCTAAACATTCTGCTACGGCTGAACCCATGCCACCGGCAATCTGATGCTCCTCAACCGTTACGATGCCGCGGGTCTCGTGAGCAAGTTTAATGATTGCATGCTCATCGAGAGGTTTGATGGTTGCGAGATTAAGCACAATAACTTCCTTCCCTTCCTGTTCCAGTTTCTGTGCAACTTTGAGAGCTTTGAACAGAAGCGCGCCTGTAGCGATAATGCCAACTGATTGTTTTGAATGTTGATTTTTTGATTTCGAATTTGTTTCGAGTTTAGTGCTTCGAATTTCGGATTTGAATACAATTTGCGCCTTTCCAATCTCAAACGGCGTATCTTCCGTAGTAATGATCGGTGTCTTTTCGCGCGCCAGTCGAATGTAGGTCGGCGAATCTGTCTTAGCGGCTGCGATGGTCGCCTTCTTTGCTTCGATAGCGTCACACGGAGAGATAACTACCATGCGAGACAGTACACGCGTAATGGCAATGTCCTCAAGCGCTTGATGACTTCCTCCATCGGGACCCACAGAAACTCCCGCATGCGAGCCAGCAATCTTCACCGGACGATTGTTGTAACAGACCGTCGTACGAATCTGTTCCCAATTTCTTCCAGGACTAAATACTGCATACGAGCTGACAAAAGGAATCTTGCCCATAGCGGCCATACCTGATGCAACGCTTACGAGGTTCTGTTCCGCAACACCAATCTCGGTAAATCGTTCAGGAAATTTCTTTTTGAAAGCTTCCATCTGGGTTGATTCGGTCAGATCTGCACACAAACCAACGACATTCTTATGTGCTTCAGCGGCCTTGAGAAGCCCTTCGCCAAAACCTTTGCGAATAGGAACTTGCTCGACATCTGGCGAGA
>CAZUII010000053.1:0-4365 GCA_964619985.1 uncultured Candidatus Saccharibacteria bacterium | reverse complement strand
GCATATGGCGCTTATTACTTGTACAGCAAAAGCGCCCTAGCCCCTGTCACCCCGGTAGTCCCTCAACAGCAGGCTGCGCCAAGCATCATTCCGGCGACCAACCAGGTTGTCGTCACCATACGAACCGAGAGCCCCGCGCTCATACGCCAGCGTCTGTCTGATGAAATACAAAAGCCCCAAGCGCCAAACACCATACGAGAGCTGATTGTTGCCACACAGGACACGGCAGGGACGTCAGCTCGCGTTACTGCGCAGGACATGCTTCGGATACTCGACATACATGCGCCCGACGTATTGAGTCGCTCTCTTACGGCAACTTGGATGCTAGGGGTATACAGTGATGCTGACAATACGAAAAGCGTTTTCATCGTTGGTACAACCAATTTCTTCCAAAATGCTTTTGCGGGCATGCTCCAGTGGGAACGAGTAATGGCCGACGATCTTAGACAGTATTTGTACAGTGATACCATCGAATATGCCGCCATTCGGGGGACATTTGAGGATCGCATCATAAAAAACAAAGACGTGCGGGCGTTCAGGACTGATGACGGCAAGATATTGTTCCTGTATTCATTTATTGATAATGCGCACGTTGTGGTAACTGACAAGGAATCAACGCTCGCGGAAATTCTGAGCCGACTTGAAAAACAGTCATTTATACGCTAGAATTCAGGCATGAATAAAAAGTCGCTCGAACAATTCAAAAAGAAATTATTGGCCGAAAAAGCCGACCTCGAGAGCCAGCTCGGCGGCATTGGGCGACGCAATCCCGGCATTGCCGGCAACTGGGAAGCAACTACGGGCGATATCGAAGTCGATTCGGCTGATGAAAATGAGGTGGCCGACAAACTTGAAGAGCTCGAAGAAAACACCGGCATTGTAAGCCAGCTGGACAAACAGCTTATCGAGGTACTGGCGGCTCTGGACCGCATAGAAAAGGGAACGTACGGCATTTGCGAGACCTGTGGAAAGCCTATGGAAGAAGAGCGCCTCCTCGCCAACCCTTCCGCCCGCATCTCAATAAAGCACGCTCACCCATAAACTTCAGCAAAACTTTATCACTTCTTCAGCGTTTCTTCATCGCCCACTGATATAGTGGGCGTATGACTATCACCAGAACATATAGCGCGCAACTTATCGGGCTGACTTCGCATGTAGTCACGGTAGAAGTCGATATATCGCACGGCCTGCACTCATTTTCCGTAGTGGGACTTGGGGATCGCGCTGTAGAGGAAGCCAAAGATCGTATTGCCGCAGCCATAAAGAACAGCGGATACGTGTCACCGAAACAAAAGAATCAAAAAGTCATCATCTCCCTGGCTCCGGCTGATATACGCAAAGAAGGACCGTCGTTTGATCTCGCCATGGCTATGGCCTACCTGGCAGCATCGGGGGACATCAAGCTGCCTACGGAAAAAATACTCTTCACGGGAGAGCTGTCGCTCGATGGAAGCGTTCGCAGGGTGAGCGGCGTATTACCGATCTTGTGCCAAGCAGCGCACCAAGGATTTGTCGCCGCGTTCGTCCCATACGACAACAGCACGGAAGCGACATTGGCACATGGTATGCGAGTCTATCCGGTACGTTCAATGGCCGGCCTTATAGCGCATCTTGGAGGAATCTGCCTGATCGAGCCTATCTCGGCAGCAAATGTTCCCGTTGCAGAAGAGTCAAAATTATATGAGGACATGGCGTACGTGCGGGGAAATGAGTCTGCAAAGCGCGGACTTGAGATAGCGGCAGCCGGGGCTCACAACGTGCTCATGTGCGGTCCGCCAGGGACAGGCAAAACCATGCTCGCACGAAGTTTCCATTCGCTTTTGCCCCCGCTCTCCTATGAACACGCAGTAGAGGTTACGAGCATCTACTCTGCCGCGCATATCCTGCAGCAAGGACTGATCGCCCGTGCTCCATTCAGATCGCCCCATCATACCGCATCATATCCCGCTATCGTCGGCGGTGGCGGATTTCCAAAACCTGGAGAAATTACTCTGGCACACCGAGGAGTCTTGTTCTTGGATGAATTTCCCGAGTTCAGCCGCGAAGTCATCGACGCTCTGCGACAACCACTTGAGGATAGGAATATCACCATATCCAGAGCGCAGGGAAGCATTACATTTCCTGCCCAGTGTATTCTGATCGCTTCCATGAATCCCTGTCCCTGCGGGCTGGGAAGACTCGCCGGCTGCACGTGTCCCGAGCGGATATTGAACGCTTACAGGAGAAAAATATCCCGACCAATCATCGACCGGATCGACATCTGGCTGTCGGTTGCAAAGGTCGATTATCAGCAGCTTGCCGCGCCTGTCATTTCCACCGAGACTTCAGCAGCCATACGGAAAAGAGTCGTGTCCGCACGTGCTATTCAATCAGATCGGTTTGCTCGTCATGGTTTCACTATCTCGTATAACAGCGAAATGGGCGCTCGGGAGATCGAGACGTGCGTACAGCTATCGCCTGACGCTCGCGCGACACTAAGCCTTTCAGCCCAGAGACTCAATATATCCGGACGGACATTTCATCGGATCATAAAAGTCGCGCAGACCATTGCTGATCTCGGCAATACTGATGTCATAACAAAAGAGTACCTGCTTGAGGCACTCCAGTATCGCGAGTCTATGTGAATTCGTCAGTTAGAAAGGGTTGCGCGCACCGCGAATCTCAAAGTGCAAGTGGGGGCCGGTGGCTTTACCAGTCGATCCCATAAGCCCGATTCTCTCATTCTGCCCCACACGCTGACCGGCTTTAACCAAGTTTCTGGAAAGATGACCATACACTGTCTGCGTACCATTATCATGAGAAATAATGATGAGGTTCCCATACCCACCATTCCATCCGCTACTGGAACTCACGATGACCGTACCGGCCGCAGAGGCATATATAGGCGTCCCGACAGGTCCCGCAAGGTCAACGCCATTGTACCCGTGAAGTCCTTGCGTCTTCACGCCTCCAATGACAGGCCGAGCGTAATAATTACCATAATCAGGGCCGTTTGTATCGTGCGCCGGGTTGTTTCTGACAACAACTTTCGTAGGTACGGCAACCTGCAATTCAGCGTCAGGAATCAAAATAGTTTGGCCGGCAATAAGAGCGGAGGAAAGCGAGAGGTCGTTATACTGGAGTATTTCATCTACGTCGGCTTTGTATTTGAGAGCAATGCCTTTTATGGTATCCCCTTTTTGAATGGTGTAGTTGATGCCGGTAACAGGGAGAATGAGGAGAGTCTGGCCGACACGCAAAGCAGAGGCGCGGCTGATATCATTCGCCCACATGACCGTATTGACCGATACGCCGAACATTTTGGCAATACCGGTGACCGTATCTCCCTCACGAACGACGTATGAGCTAATCTGGGTGCTGGTTGTATCGCTTGCGCCTTCAGACAAAGTGACATCCGCAACCAAGGCGTTGCCTATGACAGGAGACACTCCGGACGCTTTCTCCGGATTTGGGTCGAGGTTGCTTGCCGCCTGGAGCAATGCGAGTTTCTGTGATCCTGCGTGAACTTGGCTTTGCGTCACCTTTGCCGACACTTTGCCACCTCCAAAAACCGTTTCCATGTATGAAATAAGACCGGCGTGAGCGGTCCTTGAGTAAATACATATGCCTGCTACGAATAAAACAAAAGCTACGACCCAGATCATGAGACGCTTTGGCGTGGTTGAATATGTTGTTGTAGATGGGGACGAAAATTGCATAACAAATGTGCCGCTTCCGCAAGTCAATCGTGGTGGTTTTGTTGGTGCACAGTGCCTTCTGTTATAAAGCATAAATGGCTCTGTAAAGCCATATCTTGACACATACCTTCTATGGTACTTATTCACAGTAGCAGGTGCGAAACTATTGTCAATGAATGATATACACAGTCATAACAATTGCTGTAATGTCAAGTTTTATTGAATAATATTAATAAAGTTTGTTACGGTTATGCCAGTTTTTATTAAAAAATTCATGATTCCTCATTCTTCTGGTACACTAGCCTCATGAATACCTTGAATGAGGCGCAGCGGCACGCAGTAGAGACCCTCGAAGGGTCGGTTTTGATTATTGCTGGAGCCGGATCAGGCAAAACCAAAGTTATCACTCATCGCATTCTCAACCTCATCAAGCACGGTGTCGCTCCGTACAACATTCTTGCCATAACATTCACCAATAAGGCCGCAAAGGAGATGCGTGAGCGTGTTGGGGCACTCCTTTCTGAAGACAAGGGGCTGAATCTTCCCATTTCAATGCGCGAAAGACCATTTGTCAGCACGTTTCATGCACTTGGCGTCCATATTATCCGAGAAAATGCGACACTACTTGGCCTAACACGACATTTCACCATCTTTGACCGTGCCGATTCGAAGCGTGCAATCAAACAGG
>CAZUII010000052.1:0-4620 GCA_964619985.1 uncultured Candidatus Saccharibacteria bacterium | reverse complement strand
ATCCTAACACACATTCTAATCTTCAGCAAATCTTTATCACTTCTTTATCTGGTCTTCATCGCTATCTGCTATGGTTCTAGTCGGGCCAGCCTACATGGCTAGCCTGTGCCCAGATTTACCCCAAAAACCCCATGAAACAAGCATTTCCTACACAATTCAGCACTGCCGTGGAGACCATAGATTCCATACTTTCATTCGCTGTCCACATGCGTGCTTCGGATATTCACTATGACCCCGAAAGCCGCGATACCTGCGTACGATTGCGCATCGATGGCCAGGTGACTCACGCGGGTACTGTGCCTCGGCGGCTTCACGAGGAGATTATCGCCAGACTCAAAATCCTGGCTGGAGTACGTACGGACATTCATGCCATACCGCAGGATGGACGCTGGACTGCCGATATTGATGGTTCGCCGTATCAGATACGCATCTCATTTATGCCAACGTATCATGGAGAAAATGCGGTTATGCGCATATTACCGGTGAGGGTGTCGTCAGATGTATCATTTGCCAAGCTCGGATTTACGCCTGAACATGTACGCTCCATAGATTCCGCGCTGACCCGAACTTCCGGTCTTATATTGGTGACTGGGCCGACTGGTTCCGGCAAGACCACGACATTGCATACCTGCCTGACATTGAAGGCTCGCCAGCCCTTATCCATCATCACTCTCGAAGATCCTGTTGAATATGAGATTCCGGGTGTACGGCAAGTCCATATCAGGCACACCTATGGCGTCACCTTTGCTTCTGGATTGCGATCAGCCTTGCGACAGGATCCAGACGTGATCATGGTGGGAGAGATTCGTGACGCCGAGACTGCGCGTGTCGCTATTCACACGGCGCTCACTGGGCATCTTGTCCTGTCGACTTTGCATACCAATTCTGCGTTGGAAACCATCCCCAGACTGGTTGATATGGGCGTAGATCACTATTTGCTGGCCTCCACATTGAAGCTCGTCATTGCCCAGCGCCTCGTCCGTGCCATGTGCCGCGATTGTTTTGCAGTAGGATGCTCCGGGTGTCTGAATACCGGGTACAACGGCAGATCCGTCATTGCCGAGGTGTGCGACATTGATGCGGGGATGAAACAGCTTATTGGAAAAAAGGAAACAGTTTCCACATACGCAGCCTACGCCCGATCGCAGGGTTTCCGGCCCATGAGCGATGATGGTCACGAAAAAGTCGAATGGGGCATTACGACCCGAGAGGAAATAGCGCGCGTATTATACGAATAGTCCTAATCACATATGTATTTATGACACTTTTTTCACCATGGAAGGACAAGGATCGCATCCTGTTGCTTGAGCGCCTGGAGCTCTACATGTCAGCCGGGCTTCCTTTGGACAAGGCCCTGCGCGTCAGCGGGCAGGGAAGTCAAAAGAAGCAGCAGGTCTCGATGGAACGGGTGCGGGATGATGTCATGTCCGGCATTTCAGTCTCGGCGTCCTTCGCGAAACACATCAGCCTGTCAAAGACACTTTCCAGTCTGATCGAACATGGCGAATCATCCGGCGAACTTGTCCGAGCCTTTGCCATTTCCCGGACAATGCTGGAAAAGCAAGGTGAAGCATTGAAAAAATGCATCTCCGCCCTGGTATACCCAGGAGTTATCGCCGTATTTGCTTCTCTTCTCACGATTGGTCTGGTACGGGGAGTCATGCCGCAGATTACGCCGATGCTGAAGAGTTTGAATGTCGGTCTACCTCTCCTGACGCGCATAATCATATCAATCTCAGAACATATGGTTGCGTATGGACTGTATAGCCTCGGCGGGATGATCTTCGGGGTAATTTTATTCTTAGTTCTCTATGCAAAAGTAAAACCATTCGCCTATCTGTGCCAATGCCTGTTTATTCGCACACCCCTTATCGGCCACCTCATATTTTCCTACTCGCTCTCACTGTTCCTCCAATCACTCGGTTCATTGGTCGAATCAGGCGTATCAGTTGCTCGTTCATACTCCAACACCGTGAACACCATCTCACTTCTCCCGCTGAAGCGGTCTTTGCAGGAAAAAGTTCCTGATATTCACAAAGGCATTCCCTGTGGGACTATTCTGCAAGGCGTATCAAAACAAGTTCCCGGCTATGTGCCGTCACTCATCTCGGCCGGTGAAGCCTCGGGCACTTTGGGCACTTCATTACTCCGAGCCGCTTCTATTATTGACCGAGACATGGATCACAGCTTAAAGCGCCTTACATCTCTTATCGAGCCTATCATGATGGTTGGCATGGGGTGCACGGTGGGGAGTATCGCATTATCAATAATGATGCCTATCTATGACATATCGAAGGTGCTCCAACATTAATAGGGGTCTCATCCTCGTCGATATTCTTGTTGCCATATCATTGGCGACGCTTTTTATTATTACCATAAGCCAGTCTTCAGGCAATTCACGGACTGTGTTTGAATTTGCCAAGGAGCGCCAGCGATTGCTGGATGTCTACAAAGCTCATGCCGAAGAATTTGACGGCATGAATGCATATGAGTCGCGCGAGCATATTCTCGAATCAGATGATCCTGATTTTTCGCCGTTCGCAACTACTACAATTACAGGCTATGCACACTGGTATGGTAATGATCGAATCCAAACGGATATTATAGTTTTTACGCCGAGGCAGTCGATACGTTTTAGCAAGGTTAATTCCTATCCGTTCTCGGATATCAATGACGCTGCGGGAACCCCGCTTTGCTCGGTGTCCCATTCAATTAATCCAAAAATAACGCCCATCGTAGTACCGGCAGATCCATCGCTGCCTCTCACTGATATCGAGGTGAGAAACGGACGAGCCTACATTTCCACTGATTCGGCCAGACAATCTGACCCTGACATCCTCATTGTAGATATCAAAGATCCGGCGCGTCCCGGATTAATTTCGGGACTTCACACAGGCCCCGGTATTTCGTCCATTGTGGTGGCAGGAAAGAGGATATTTGCCGCAGTCACCAGCAGAACCGGACAGCTTCAAGTCATTTCAATGCCAGATCTTTCCAATCCCATCATTGAATCCAGCTACAAGTTGCCTCTACCGTATGCCACTGCCACACCGCCATTAGCAAGCGCCATTTTCTTTGACCGCAATCTCATATATCTAGGTACAGAAAAATGGGACGGTGAAGAGTTCTCAATTATTGATGTTTCGGATCCTGTGCAACCATTCAAAATCGGGGGTCTGGAAATGGGGAGTAAGGTAAATTCGATTCTGGTGCGTGATGGCATAGCTTATGCAGCCGCTTCAGATCAAAAGCAATTGAGCGTCATAGATGTTCACGATCCTGTGCACCCGTTTTTGATTGATTGGTATGGACCCTCCGGCTGGGAACGGCAGGAAGGCAAGGCACTGTCATTTTTTGAGGACCAGCTTGCTTTTGGGCGGACTTCCGGCGGTTTCAACGTAAAGTCGGATTACGAATTATTCAAGTGGGGAAGCAGTACTGCGCCATTCGTTCATTCGTCGGATACTACATCGACAGATACCGCCGGAGGAATCTATGGAATTGTAATGGACCGCTCATTTATCTATACAGCTACTCGGCAATCTGGCCGCGAAGTCCAAATACTCAACCACAATCTCTCGACAACGACGGCGGCCAGCATTGCCCTCCCGACGCTTCCGCAAACCATGACATGCGACGGTGATTTCATCTACGTTTTGAGTTTATCAGCGCCGATTATATATAAGATATCCTTTATATGAACTATGTTACCACATACAAGATTCACAGAATCCGTGGCATAACACTCATTGAAGTTATGATCTTTACTGTGCTCCTCTCACTGCTTATCGGAAACATGATCAACTATCTGTATGCCACCCACATTAATAATCTGAACCTCATGAATGAAGTCGAAGAAGCGCAAAAGGGATTTGTGGCAACTACGGCGGTAGTAATGCTGGCGACGGGAACCCTGGCTTTTTTAATCGCGACAATGTCCGCGGCCGTACTGTTTGCGGATAGTGCGGATCGTAGAGAAGCACGGATACAAAGGGGAATGAATGACGTTGCCTGTCGGGAAACACTATCTTTACTGATTGCCAAAGATTATTTTCTGACTGGCGATGTTGAGTTGAGTGATTTTGGCTGCGTTATTCATAGGTAGTACATACTTAGTCGAATGTATTAATTAATAGTATAATTACACACGCATGACAAACGCATCGGTCGTTTGGAGCATGCGATCGCATAAATCATGACTTTCACCGTCAAAACCCAATCCTTTGAAGGTCCTCTCGATCTGCTTCTCGACCTTATTGAAAAAAGAAAACTCTTCATTAGTGATATCTCGTTGGCGAAGGTCACCGATGACTTTATTGCGCATGTCCGACAGTTTCAGGAAATGCCCATGGGTGAATCGGCACACTTTATTTTGATTGCCTCGACACTGCTCCTCATCAAATCAAAATCTCTCTTGCCCGAATTGGCCCTAACGGAAGAAGAGAAGGGTGACATCCAAGATCTGGAGACTCGCCTCAAGATCTTCAAGCGTATTAAGGAAGCAAGTAAACACGTAGGTGAATTATTCGGTGTCGATATGATATTCGCACAATCGCACGCTCGTCCGATCGCGCCCGTGTTTACTCCTGATTCCGCATATACATTGGAAAAGGCGCTTGG
>CAZUII010000051.1:0-4735 GCA_964619985.1 uncultured Candidatus Saccharibacteria bacterium | reverse complement strand
TTGCGAACCATGTCCTCGGTTTTCTTCCAGAGCTCTGGTTCATTGACGAATTTATCACCAAGACGCTTTGGATCGTGAGTTGAGAAGCGCATGACATATTTGTCTACGCCGAAAATCTTGAAGTACTTGAGATACATTTCGTTGACGGCGTTGAACTCCTCCGCAAACTGCTCTTCAGTACAATACATGTGTGCGTCATTCATTTGGAGGGTGCGTACGCGCATCAAGCCAAAGAGTTCGCCTGACTTCTCATGACGATAACAGGTGCCGTATTCGGCAAGGCGCAATGGAAGATCGCGGTAACTCTTTGGGCGAGCCGCAAAAATCTTGTGGTGGTGCGGGCAGTTCATGGCCTTGAGGTAGTATTTGCCGCCCTCATATTCCATCGGAGGGTACATGGATTCCTCGTAGTATGGAAGGTGACCACTCTTGAGGTACATTGATTCTTTGGCGATATGAGGTGTGCGCACGCGGACATAATTCATTTTGAACTCGGTTTCCTTGGCGAGCTTTTCTAATTCCTCAACTATAGCTCCGCCGTGAGGAAGCCAGAGGGGAAGTCCTGGACCAACATCGTCATCGAATTCAAATAAGTCGAGCTCTTTACCGAGCTTTCGGTGATCGCGCTTCTCCGCTTCTTTGATCATAGTTTCGTAGGCTTCCAATTCTTCTTTTGTTGCAAAGGCTAGGCCGTAAATACGAGTGAGCTGGGTATTCTTTTCGTCACCGCGCCAGTATGCACCGGCAAGCCTGGAAAGTTTAAAACAATCAGAAGGAATATCCTTTGCAGGACTTTCGCTGTGTCCACCACGACAGAGGTCGGTGAATTTGCCTGCGGTGTAGAGAGTGATTTTTTCACCCTTAGCCACGATCTCGTCGATGAGTTCGAGTTTGTACTGATTGCCAGCAAATGCGGCACGAGCTTCAGCAGTAGAAACTTCTCTACCCGACATTTCTTTCCATGAAGGCAGGAGCTTGCGCATCTTCTTTTCTATATCTTTGAGATCCTTTTCGGTGATGGGAGTCTTGAATTCAAAGTCATAGTAAAAGCCGTTATCGATAGCTGGACCGATGGTCGGCTTTGTTTCTGGGAAAAGTTCAAGCACCGCAGCGGCAGTGAGGTGAGCGAGCGTATGGCGAAGATGGGCGAGCTGGTCTGGGTTCATGGGAGTAATAATGTGGCTATTAATTTTATAAATAAAAACACCCGAGTATATACGCAAAAATTCACGTACATACTCGGGCGGAGAACAGAGTTCTTCGTGGTTCCACCGAGTTTCCTGCAATGCGTTACGCATGCGGGCACTCATTTGACAGATTAGGCATGCTGCTCGGTCTTACGGCCGATTGCGGGTGGTAGGCCGCAACAATTTCTGTATGGGGTAATGATACTAGATATACGAAAATGCAGCAAGGCTTCAATCATATATCTGATATAATAAAAATATGAAAATCCTTTTTCTCACTAACCTCAAAAATGACGCGCCTGAAGAGGATAACTACCTTATCGATGTTTTACGTAAGGATTTTGAGGTCGTTGTTTCACATCCCCTCGACTGTGAGCGGCTTCTTTCTTCCGTGCAGGGTGTTGTTGTCAGGAACATTTGGCCGACATATGAATATGCGTCAGAATGGGGACGTATCGAACAGGTGATTAGGGATTCGGGATTACCGACATACAATCCGTTGACGGGAAAAGGGGATAATCGCGGAAAAGAGTACCTTGTCGATCTCTACAAACGCGGTTTTCCCGTCATTCCATCTATTGATTGTGTTGGAGATATTGATAAACTCCCTGCATCCGAATATTACTGGATAAAACCCAAAGACAGTTCCGACGGACATGGGGACGAAAAATTGACTAGAAGCGAGCTATTGAAAAGGCAACTGGTCGATTACATAATCCAACCATTTGAAGAATTTACCTCTGAGCCTTCATTTTTTTACATTGACAATATGTTTTCCTACGCCATCACCATGCCCAACCGGCTTGTCGATCGAAATATTAGATTGTATGAACCAATTCAAAGTGATTTGATATTTGCGCAAAAATTTGTTGACTGGGAACAATTACCTTATGGCATACAGCGAATAGACGCGGTGCGCACTAAAAATGGGGAATTATTGCTTACCGAAGATGAGGATCTTGCGGAATATTTGTATCTTTTGGATATACCTATGGAAAAAAGAGAGTCAGTTACTAGACAGATTGTAGAGTCGATTACATCTAATCTCATGAAATAAGCATGGCTTCTAGTAACGAATTTTTCTTCATATTTCTCGGCACTATTCTTGTGGTGCGTTTATTTCTTTTTCTAAAACCTATTCCAGGTCCGACGATTGGTGGTTTCAGGGTGCATCACTACATGTATGGAATCATGGCAATCACCGTCGGGTTAGTTCTAAAATCTATCACGATTTATGCGATTGGTGCGGGGCTTTTTGTCGACGAATTGGCATATCTCATAATCCGAGGAAAGACGCATGCGGATAATTATTCGGCAAAATCGCTTATCGGAACACTTGTATTCATCCTTTTAGTGTATATTTTTAGAGAATATCTCGTCTAGCTCCATATGCTACAGTTTTCCATCATCCGCAAAGTATTCATAATAGGCGAGAATGGACGGTGTGGCGAATATCATCCAGAAGACGAATTCCTCGAATGGAAATGAGTAGCCGAACAGATTTACCCAGCCAATGAAATGAACGCCAGGGAAGCTCCAGAGCCCGATCTGAAGCGCCGCAATCTCGTAGGCCAAAAGCAGGATACAGAAATAGATTCCCTGCACGGTAAAGCGGAGCAGAAACTTTGATTTACGTATCAAAAACCAAATAAGGGGGGGCAGGACAAATATCAAGGAAACCCAAGTATAGAAATAGGGAATAATCAAAGGTGCCGCATTGATGAAAAATGCTGCAGTAACCCCGATGACCAAAAGGGCGAAAAGGTAGAGGAGTTTCGTATATATCTTCGGAAACCAGTCGGATGCGCGGTGATGATCGAAGAAATATTCATAAAAGAGCACTGCAAAAAGAACCCATAATAGGCCGAAAAGCCATACTTCGAATGTGGCTGCTCCGAACAATCGATAGGGTACGATGCTGTGAGGCACATACCAGCCCCCGTCAAAGACGGCGAGCGTATCCACGAAAACCGATAAGGGGATCGAGAAGAGGAAGGCGAATACAAAACTTTTCTTGAGGGTGGTCGAGTCTCGGAAAATAAGGTACAAGCAAGGCAGGCCGAAAAAGAGAAGAACGGAGATGAATTTATCTACGGACAGGATTACAGTAAACACGGCTGCTGCGAGCATTAGAGCGATAAGGATCAAGATATCTACTAATTTATTTTTGCGGGACATGGTTGAATTATAGCAAATGTATGGTAGCGTTGTTTCAGATATGACGAACAACATTCATATACACAAGCTAGTCCCGCCAGAAAACCACGACTTGTTCAGCCGATTCCCCGAGCTCAATCTTATCTGGGAGGTCCCCGTACTTCAGCCCATTTCAAAAGGATGGGGTTCGAAGAATTCAGCGACCCGAACTATGGCAGCAATGCCGGATGCGGCAAAACGCAAAGCTTGAGGATCAGGATTCCTGGACGATAGCGGGCAAGTTATCCATTCGCCGCCACTATGCACTTGAGTGCGGAGGCGGTTTTTTGTGTATATGTTGTGGGGCGATTGCTGTGGCTGTGATATAATTCTCCCCATGTGGCTCTTATACGCCTTTCTATCTCCCGCTTTCTACGCTGTTGCCGAGATCTTTGATGAATTTCTGGTTACAAAGGAGTTCAAACACCCACTTACCGTTGTTTTCTACACATCTCTTTTCAATCTCATTTTCATACCAATCTTGTTCGCATTTTCTCCGCCGGAATTACCACCCCTTCATACGATTCCCATATTCATTGTTCTCGGTCTCGTCGGTGTTGGTTATCTTTATCCATATTATCAAGGTTTGAGATCGGATGACACATCGGTAGCCATTTCTTTCTTTGCCATCGGAAGAATATTCGTTCCGATTTTGGCATTTATTATCGTTGGAGAAGTTCTCGATCTTCAGCAATACCTTGGCATTGGACTCATTATTGTGTCCGTCATCATGCTCGGATTGCATCACTCGAAGAAGCGTTTCAAATTCAGCAAAGCGATTTGGTATATCGGGTCAGCTGCCTTTCTCTTGTCGTTCGAGGGAGTTTTTCTTAAATTACTTTTTGATCAGGGTGTAAGCGTGAGTACTGCTGTGGGAGGCGAATCGATTGTAGGTTTGTTACTTGCTTGCACACTACTGTTTTCCAAAACAGTGCGAAAAGATGCTCGTGCCGTATTACCACTATTCATCAAGTTGTCTCCACTCTTTTTGCTCGAGGAATTCTTTACCTTTTTAGGGCAGGTATCCGAAAGTTCGGCAATCTCGCTTACGTCAGTCAGTGTAGTAAAGGGGATTACCATTTCTGCACCGTTCTTCCTGATTATCTACGCATGGCTTGGTCGAGGAATATTTCCGAAGCTGTTTAAGGAAGATTTGCATCGGAGGAAAGTATTGCACAAGTTGGCGTTATTTGCGGTTTTGATTGTTGGAGTGATATTGGTGAAGGAGTAATAATCTTTTGTAATGTATGAGTTACCGTAGTGACGATGATTATCCACACGATTTGACTTCATTGGGTAGTAGATGATAGTATTAGTTCATTGAGATCACATGGATCTATCCATGTAAAAAA
>CAZUII010000050.1:0-4828 GCA_964619985.1 uncultured Candidatus Saccharibacteria bacterium | reverse complement strand
GTCTTCATCATCACCTTGAATAGCGAAGGTTTCGTCAATCGTTGTGGCTGTTTTGATTTCGTTGAAGAACTGGTTCTGACGTATCGGCACGGCAATCTTGCTGGCGTTCTCCATTAAGATGTCAGAGATTAATGTATCTATGATCGAACCGATGGTTGTCGCATAATATTCAGCCAAGATGTTGCATGCTTCCATAAAGGAAGCGGGGAAGAATGCGGTGGTTTTTACTTTACCCAGTTTCTTGAGTTGAAATGATGCGTCCTTGATTTCGCTTTTGAGATTCTCGGCGGGACGTACTTCGGTCACGATGGCATGGATGTTTTTTGAGCGGAGGGGCACCGATACGATAGAACCAATAGTTACTTCTGAAGAGGTGAAATAGGAAAGCTCGTCAGCCACTTTTGACCGCGTGAGTGGAATGACGGTGATGATATGCAGTGTTGGGGTGGGTTTCATTGCTGTATTTATACCTTATTTTTTCTATTTGTGAGGTATTGACCAACATTTAAAAAAGTTATACAGTTGCGAGCGATTAGTTCAGTACAACTTGAAACAATTTGAATGAAAGTGACCTATGAAAACGCCAACACCAGATCGTGATAATCTGATTGCCTGTGTCGCACGTGCCTCACTTCTCCTTTCGCTTAAGCACCGCGGAAAAGGTCCAGATCCACGTGAGTATTGCCTTGAGCAGTACTGTATCCTTGAGCTGGCCGAGTATTACGGCGCGGTGAATCATGTCGTCCTCAAGAAGTTTCTTGGGGTGACCTATGACAAGACCATTTATAATTGGTTGGCAAACTTTTGCAGTAGTGGCATACTTGCGGCCCATCCGGCGGCTCAGACTACAAGAGGGTTGCGCCACTATTCGCTAGAATCTGAAGGTGAAAAATTGTTGAAGCGCTTACGTGAACAATTCATCGGAGCCGTTGTCTTCCCAGGTGATGTGGGCGGTCGCCGCGGCCGATCTTCACGTGCTGATGTGGTCGCCAAAGCATTGGCACAACAAGCGCGAGAGCTCAAGAAGCATTGATTCTTTCAGATCCGGGTTTTTTAGAGAGGGCGTCGCCAGTGACGTCCTTTTTTATTTGTGAAAATGATCAAAAACCATTACAATGTTTCTACCTCTATAACATGAAGCCCAAAGATACATTTGTAATACAAGGTTTGGCAGGAACACGGAGCCTCAAGGGTTCCGTCACTATTAATGGCGCAAAGAACTCTGCGCTCAAGGCCATGGCTGCAGCTATATTGTTTGATGGGCCAGTTACGTTAGAAAATGTGCCACAAAACAACGATATCGAGACACTCACTAATATTTTGAAAAAATTAGGTGCGCGCGTTGATGCTAAGAAGGGTAGTCTGGTTATTGATACTACGTCAATTTCTTCGACAAACATTGATGCGGAATTGGCGGGAGGCATGCGCGCGTCAGTTGTGCTCACCGGGCCAATGCTTGGCCGTTACAAGAAAGCCACATTTCCCGCACCCGGCGGATGTGTTATCGGTGCGCGCCCAATCGATTTGTTCTTGTCAGGATATGAACAGATGGGCGCAGTTGTCGATGAACATGATTGTACATACGACATTAGTGCTGCAAAGGGGATGATCGGCACGACTATTACTTTTAGAATTATTTCTGTGGGTGCGACTGAAACTTTGATGATGGCCGCTGTATTGGCACAGGGAACGACGGTACTCAATAACTGTGCCCTCGAACCCGAGATTGCGAACGTGGCAGAGTGGCTCAATGCGTCCGGTGCTTCTATTTCCGGCATCGGCACCTCGACCTTGACCATTCAAGGAACGGGAGGCAAGTTGCTTTCTGCAAAAAAATCTTTCGTAACAATTCCTGATCGCATTACCGCGGGCAGTTACCTTATTCTCGGAGCTCTAGCGGCGCAGGAACTTACCATCAAGAATTGCAGACCCGATCACATGGAATCAGTGACGAAGATGCTTGCGGAATGTGGTGTGAAAATGGATATAGCACAAGATTCCATCACGGTTTATGGCGGTGACTCCTACAAGCCAGTTTCCGAACTGCGCACACGCGAGTATCCAGGATTTCCGACAGACTTGCAATCACCAATGGTAACATTTCTCACACACTGTGCAGGTGACTCTCGTGTCGTCGAAACTATTTTTGAAGGACGATTTAAATATGTGGAAGATCTTATAAAATTAGGTGCGCGAATTACTACCGTTAATTCTCGCGAGATTATTGTTCATGGACCGATGGAGTCGCGACAATTGACCACTAAAGAATTGTTAACTGCGCACGATATCCGTGCCGGCTTTGCCGTAGTGCTTGCGGCACTCATTGGTAAAGGAACTTCAACCGTGCTCAATGTTCATCTGATTGATCGTGGCTATGAGCAGCTTGAGCAGGTTCTTCGTGGTCTCGGAGCTCACATTGACCGCGTTTCGAAATAGCATTGAACGCCTCTATAGGTGTGCTATAGTCAGACCTACCTATGAGTATCTTTTCTCCAAAGCTCGGTATTGACTTGGGTACTGCAAATACCTTGGTTTTTGCACCTGGCAGAGGAATTATCCTGAATGAACCTTCAGTTGTGGCAGTATCTGAAGTCGACAAAAAAGTGTTGGCCGTCGGCAATGAGGCCAAGGAAATGGTTGGCCGCACACCAGATAATATTGTCGCCTATCGCCCGATGCGTGATGGCGTCATCGCTGATTATCGTGTGACTGAAGCCATGCTCCGTTATTTTATTGATAAGGCGTTGGGACGCTTTACCTTTTTCAAACCTGATGTCATGGTTTCGGTTCCCGCTGGCATTACTTCCACCGAGCGTCGCGCCGTTGTTGAAGCAGCTCTACGTGCTGGAGCAAAAAATGCCTACGTGGTCAAAGAGCCGATTCTCGCTGCGATCGGTGCCGGCATTCCTATTCAAGAACCGCGCGGACATATGATTGTTGATATTGGCGGAGGAACCACGGACGTTGCGGTTATTTCTCTTGGGGGTATCGTCTCGTCAACATCAGTAAAATGTGCAGGCAATAAAGTTGATGCCGCTATCACTGACTACGTGAAGAAGACTTTCAATTTGGCGATTGGTGAACACATGGCAGAAATTATCAAGATCACGATTGGTTCCGCCATTCCGCTTGATCAAGAGCTGGCCATGCACGTCAAAGGCCGTGACTATATTTCTGGCCTGCCACGTTCAACCGAAATTAAAACAAATGAAATTGTAAAAGCGATTGCTGCACCGCTTCGCGATATGATCAAGGCCATCAAAGATGTTTTGCAGGAAACTCCTCCAGAATTGGCGGCGGACATTATTGATCAGGGTATTACCATGACTGGCGGCTCCTCAATGCTTCGCAACCTGCCTGAACTCGTCTTTCGTCGTACCGGCGTAAAGGCCCAGTTGGCTGACGAACCTCTCTTGTGTGTAGTAAAGGGAACTGGTATTGCACTTGAACATTTGGATGTCTATAAGAAGACGATGATCAGTAAGAGGTAGTGTTATAATTTGCTCATGGAATTTAATCTGTCCCACCACGCCTACTACCTCATTGGCTCCGACTCTGTTCGTGCTGACCTTCTTTCTGTATTAGATAAAACACACGATATACAGGCGCAGGCCAATCCCGACTTTATTCAAAGAAGCTACGAAACATTTGTTATTGATGATGCGCGCGAGGTCAAAACCTTTCACGGCATGAGACCGGTAACTGATACCGGAAAGAAAGTTTTTATTCTTCAGATGAACGGCATTACCATTGAAGCACAGAATGCGTTACTCAAATTGCTCGAGGAGCCAGCGGAGTACGCACATTTTTTCATTGTAATTCCCTCCACGCACTTGCTTTTGCCGACAGTGAAGTCGCGCATGAGATTTATTGGCGATGAGACGGAAGGAAAATCTGGAGAAATGGGCCGCGCACGCATTTCGCCCGAACTTCTTGCAGCGGGGCAGAAACTAGTCAAACTTTCTAAAGCAAAACGTCTTGATGAGATAAAAAAACTTATCGACGATATTTCAAAAGAAAAAAAGACTAAGCAGGATGCGATTGATCTCCTGAATGCAATTCAAGCGGTGATCTATGAAGAAAAAGGAGTCAAAGAAGGGAAGTCGGCTCTCGAAACTATTGAGTTGGCGCGAAATTATATTCACGACCGCGCGCCGAGTGTGAAGATGCTGCTCGAATACGTCATGCTCGGTATATGATGTAACAAACATATGGTATACTCGTCTTATAACCTAATAACCAACAATCATGGCTTACGACTTCAATCCCTTCAAAAAACAGCTCGCTTCAGCCGAAGAGTGGCTCAAGAAAGAACTCCAGCAGATCCGAACCGGCCAAGCTAGTCCGGCTATTCTTGATTCAGTTAGGGTTGAGGTCTACGGAGCCCCAATGGCCCTCAAGGAGGTTGCCAGCGTTACCATCGAAGGTGCACGTGTACTCCGTATTGCTCCATGGGACAAGAGTCAGACTAAGGAGATAGAAAAGGCGATTACCGTCGCAAATCTCGGCCTCTCGGTCGTAGTCGATGACCAAGGTCTCCGTGTGATGTTCCCAGAACTTACAGGAGATCGTCGCCAGCAGATTGCAAAGACAGCAAAGGAAAAGCTTGAAGAAGCAAAGAAACAGGTTCGAGGTCATCGTGACGCTGTCGTCAAAGATCTGCAGACCAAGGAAAAGGATGGTGATATGGGCAAAGATGATGCTTTCCGCGGCAAAAATGACGCTCAAAAGCTTGTTGATGATATGAATAAAAAACTCGAGGATATGTTTGCTAAGAAAGAAAAAGAGCTCTTGAGTTAAACATTGAGTGTCCCCATGGTTACTGCCA
>CAZUII010000049.1:0-4850 GCA_964619985.1 uncultured Candidatus Saccharibacteria bacterium | reverse complement strand
CTTTTGGCCCAAGTAGCGGTTTAATTTCACTGTCCACTAAATGGGGCACACTTCATCGGCGCGCGGTTTTCTTTGTACAGATCCTCGCAAACTATGCAGTCTGAGGAGGAGTCTGTGTTGGCTGCTGCTGTTCTTGAGCAGGAGCTGGTGCAGTCTTCTTTGCCATTATAGTAAGCGAGGGGGTTATGTCTCGCCCGGTAATTATACCGTCGGTGCAAGTGGCAACCCCGTTTCGTAACCAAGTTGACTCTTAGTCAACATCTAAGATGGAATAATGACCTATTTCCTAACTCCGGCGCCATGGTGTAATAAGGTAAAAAATTAGGACATGTATAACATAAAAATGGAAGCCCCACGGATGAGGTGGGGCTGGAAAGGTTGCAGTGCAGTTCACGGAGAAGATTGTGGCCTCTTTTTGGCGTCCCGATCTTTGATCCGTGCCTGGGCAATTCTAAAAAGATCGGTTCGGGTGCCTCCGGAATCGGTTCCAATGAGCTCCAACCTCACAGCCGTGTACCACGCGTAATCCAAACGAACACCGCAATCGATCAATTCGTTGGAAACCGTTATCATTAGACCGGGATTGCGACCCTTCAAGGATAGCGTGTAATCGTAATTGGTTTCCGCGTCAATCACTCTGATCATAAGCGTGACAATCCAATCTTTTACGCCGTCCGGGAAGCAGGATGTTTGTCTGAGCGACAACGGGACATCTTGGAAAACTACTGGGTTCACCCCTTTCGCGTGCAGGAGGAAGAGCCCGATGATTTTTTCCGCCTCACAAAACACAGGCGTCTTTTTTACGTCAGACCAGGCAAGAACCAACGCAACAACAAAGACTATCAGCACAAACGAGGCCAGAACAATACTGTAAGGCCGTGGCAAGAAAACTGCGATCATCATACTCATTACTGAGCCGAAGGCTAAATTACGATACACACTATGCCTGCATTTTTTTCGTTCCATTCCCTCGATTTCACTCAGCGCCGTACTGATATGCCTCAGCGTAAGGTGGGATATATTTCGCTCTTCCCAAAACTGCAACGCTTTGGCAGGTATGGCTTCGATGATTTTCCGGACGCGACTTACTTCAGTTTCTGGAACAACTTCGATTTTGTCTGTCATTTTCAATGCCTCTGTTGCGGAATATGGGCTTGCGGCCATCTAGTCTGGCGGGCAGCCAGTAAGATCCTTCATACCTTCCGAAAAATAGTTCGGCAGCTATTCTGCAAATAATTCAACCACATAATTCGGATAAAATCAAATTAAAAAATTCTTCCCCGCATGCTACAATTCCTCCATGAAAAAACCAATCGCTCTGATTATTCTCGATGGCTGGGGTTATCGTGAGGAAACAAAAGATAATGCCATTGCCGCGGCCAAAAAGCCGTTTTTTGACCAGCTCTGGAAGACATACCCTCATTCCCTTCTCAAAGCATCTGGGGAAGCAGTCGGTTTGCCTGAAGGTCAGATGGGAAATAGTGAAGTTGGGCACATGACTATTGGTGCTGGCAAGCCAGCAGGCACTGATTTGGTACGCATCGACAAGGCGATCGCTGATGGTAGTTTTGATAAAAATCCTGCATTCCTCTCTCTCTTTGAACACGTCAAAAAAAACCGCTCCACATTGCATGTACAGGGACTTGTCAGCCCTGGCGGCGTCCATAGTCACCAAAATCATCTCTATGCTTTTCTTCGTTTAGCTAAAAAGAATAATGTGCCGAAGGTCGCCATCCATGTCTTCACTGACGGACGTGACACAGCACCTCAAAGCGCTTCCGCCTACGTCAAAGAACTCGAGGCGATACTTGATATTTTGAATGAAGATAAAAAGAACCCCAACTTCTTTATTGCCACTATTTCTGGCCGATACTATGCCATGGATCGCGACAACAACTGGGACCGCTTAGCCAAAACCGAACAGGCTATGTTCGAGTGTAAAGGTAATGTCTGTGAAATTAAGCCATCCGAGTACCTCTCGGAACAATACAAAAAAGGCGAACGTGATGAACTCCTTCCTCCAACAGTCTGTGCCACACCAGAAGGCACCGGCTGTGCTATAGAGGATAATGACGCCGTCTTTTTCTTCAATTTCCGTGCCGATCGTGCTCGCATGCTTTCTGAAAAAATGATCAAGCTTCCTACATCCAAAAACATTCTCTTCGTAACCTTGACCGAATACTGCGTTGACTTTACCTGCCCTATCGCCTTCCCTCCTTTCAAAATCGAAACCTCCGTCGGCCAAGAAGTTGCAAACGCGGGATTGTCACAGGCTCGCATTGCTGAAACTGAAAAATTTGCCCACGCCACGTATTTCTTGAATGGTGGTCGCGAAGCAAAATTCGACAAAGAAATTGACGTTATGATCCCGAGTCGTAAAGATATCAAAACTCATGATGAGGCTCCCGAGATGCGAGCCGAAGGTATCGCCGACGCCGTGATTGCTGAAATAAATAAAGGTACCGACTTCATTTTTGTTAATTTTGCCAATGCTGACATGGTTGGTCACACCGCCAACGTTCCTGCTATTATTAAAGCTGTTGAGACGGTAGACACGCAACTTAAGCGTGTTGTTGAAGCACTCACGGCGACTGGGGGTATTGCACTTATTACGGCAGACCACGGTAACGCGGAAATCAATATTGACCCAGTAACCGGCACAAAACATACTGCGCACACGACCAGTCTGGTACCGTGCATCATCACCAGTCATGAATATAAGCTCAAGGACGGCGCTCTGTTCGATCTTGCACCGACAGTACTAAAATTACTTGATACAAAAAAGCCGGCCAGCATGGTCGGGTCAAGTCTCTTATAACACTTTCGCCACCTTCTATTCTATAAAGTCTTAACCCGTCTTTTTGATGATGAGTGCGCTCACGTAACGCACCAGTAGTATCGACGCTGTCGCAAGAAAGACGCCCAATCCCCAGCCCGCAATAACGTCCGAGGCCCAGTGAACATTAAGTGCCACACGACTCAAACCAATAGCCACGGTTGCCAAGACGCAACAGACGATAACCAGCTCGCCCAAAAGGCGTGAATGGATTCGACGTACCAAGAGATATGCAATAATCACAAAGAAGGCCGCCGCCATTCCCGCATGACCGCTGGGAAAACTTGGGTCGTTCACAATGGCAATAAGCGCATTGTCAGGACGAACGCGCATGAAAAATGTTTTGAGTATACCAAGAGCCGCTCCTGTTGAACCGAGCGCAAACAACATGATGGCGGCTGAACGCCAGCGATGACGGATTGCCAGAATAATCGTAGCCAGCATGCCGAGCGCGGCAATCACTGTTGTGCCGCCAATCGTGGTAACCCACAAAGCCAGAGCGCGCAACCATACATGAGCCTGACTCATTCGCTCCATGAACATGTTCACATAGACATCAAAGTTGGCCATAAATGAATGTGGCGCCCAGGCATCCTGGATTGTTTTCGATAGGACATACAAAGCAACCAGATTCAATATGAGTACGAAGAGTTCGTATTTTTTGAAAATGTGAAAACGAACATTGACGAAATAGTACCCCCAAATGATGACCAATGACGCGATGACTGCGAAAATCGTAAAGGTACCTAAAGACTCTGCGGCCGCGCCATATCCAGCGCCAAAGATATAACCGACGGCAATTGACGTGATTGTCCAGCTAATTGCACCAATAATATTAAAGAGCCAAAATTTACTCGCAGGAGTCTTGCTGGTACCGACCAAGAACGGCATGAGTGCACGCGTAACTGGACTAAAACGTCCTATAATCATGGCTTTACCGGTATGGTTATCGAGAAGTTTGTGGGCCTTATCGATATGAGCCTGTGTCACAAAAAAATATGGTCGCAGACGATCAATAAACGACATGCCGTATGTGCGTCCCAGATAAAAGCCGACATAATCTCCCGCAATAGCGCCCACTAAGGCAATAATCCCAACCCAATATATATTCAAAATGCCTACTTTTCCAAGGAATCCTGCAATAATGATGGAAATATGGCCCGGGACCAGCATGCCCACGAGCGGCACTCCTTCAAGGAGTGTTGTAATGAAAAGAAAAACATAGCCACCCTGTGTGACTATGGCCTCCAGATGGCTGGTAAAGGCCGAAAACAGGTGTACGTACTGCATTGGAAGAAGTATAGCAGATGAGCCATTTATCATAAAGAGCCCTTCCGTTACGTCCCCAAAACTGTTACAATAGAAGTCTAAAAACAGGTTGATATTTTATTCCTAATCTATTTAATGTAATCACATGAGCACTGTAACTATTTACTCAACGCCCACTTGCGTCTATTGCAATATGGCCAAGAACTTCTTCAAGGCCAACAGCGTTGCGTTTACCGAGCACAATGTCGCTTCAGACCTCGCCAAGCGCAAGGAAATGATCGACAAGACCGGACAGATGGGCGTGCCTGTTATCGATACCGGCACCGAAGTCATCGTCGGATTTGATGAAGATCGCATCAAAGCATCTCTCGGAATAAAATAAGCGTTTCAGACAAACAAAATACCGGTGAGCATGTCTCACCGGTATTTTTGTATCTCAAGCTCTATCTTATTGAGTAACTGCGGGAGATTCCTTTGGATTTGGACCGAACTTATTCTGTCCTGGCTGACTATCAAGTACAGCGAAAATGATGAGAACGATTTGACCGATAAATGGAACGAGACAGATAAGGATCCACCATGCGCTGCGTCCACTGTCATGAAGTCTACGTGAGAGGACTGCTAAACTTGGGAGCAACACGGCGAGACCATAAATGGTCAATAAAATTTGAGCACCAATGGCCTTATCGATCACTGAAAGGATAGCGCACACGATTATGTGTATGAGCATAAACATCCAATACTC
>CAZUII010000048.1:1489-5025 GCA_964619985.1 uncultured Candidatus Saccharibacteria bacterium | reverse complement strand
TGCTTTAGGAACCTGGGGCACAGCCGTAGGTCAGCCAGTATGTACAGGTGAGACGGCCGTAATTCCTGCTGGTACGTGGGGTGGGGCTACCATTGGGACTATTTCATATACTGGTACTCAAGGTGCGTATGTTATGAACTTTACTCCGACCGGACACACTGTGGCTGGCTGTAATCTTCTTTGGCGTGTTGATGAAGCTTCATCAACGGTCAACGGCTTGGCTATGGATAACGCGTCACAGACCTGTAAATAATCAATCTTAAAAATGATTCTCTCACCACCCCCGCTCTGGGGGTGGTTTGCGTTATGGGGAAATGGTGTGTAGAGGTAGTCTGGGTAGCTGAAAAATCTTTTCGACACGTTTTCCGCATGGCGGTAATATTGTCACGACATTTTTTTCTATTATAATTACCTCACCTGCACAATTCTCTAGGAAGCTACGCGAAATGAGGCATATCTGTAGGCGTAGATGTCTACCGAGGGGGTCTTAAACAAGATGTAACCAGTATTAAGGAAGATATACTTGGTTTGACCAAAGTCGTCAATAAGATAGGCGCCAAAATCTTATAACATGATATAATTCAAGGATGAAAAAAACTCCCCAAAGCATCCGTGGATTTACCATAATAGAATTGCTGGTCGTCATCGCAATTATTGGTATTTTGACAACCATCGTTGTTTCAAACTTGTCGGGACCAAAAAGCAAGGCCCGTGATGCAAAGCGTATATCAGATCTGGGGAATATTCAGCTGGCAGTTTCGCTCTATTTCGATCGGTGCAAGCAGTTTCCAGCAACACTAGTACCCACAGCCAATAACTGTAATGTATCTGGGATTACGCTGGGCAACTATATCTCCACTATACCGACTGCGCCCGCGTCTGGCTCGTATGTCTATGATGTCAATACTGCAAAAACCGACTACATACTTCAAGCAACTCTTGAAAGCTACAATGACATACTCAAAGATGATGTTGATGGATCAGTGGTTCTTTCCGCCACTACTGATTGTGGTACTGCCAACAATGGACAGGGAACCGCGGAACGCCTCTACTGTCTTGGATCAAAATAAGCATGGATTCATTTTCTCTCATCCTGTCCTTTGTCTTTGGAGCGATCGTGGGTAGTTTTCTTAATGTAGTTTCACTGCGTTTCAATACAGGTGTGACCTTAGGTGGCAGATCAAAATGCATGTCCTGTGGAACAGGGCTCACGTGGAAGGAATTGGTGCCCATTTTTAGCTTTGTATGCCAAAAAGGCGCTTGCAAAAAGTGCAAAAGCAAAATTTCCTGGCAGTATCCGTTGGTGGAGTTCATTGCCGGTATTATTTTTGTTCTGATATTTATCGTGTTTCCGCCTGTCTCATACCTTGCCGCTTTCCAGACGCTCATGTATGTCATCGGGGCTTGTCTTTTGCTTGTCATCGCCGTCTATGACATAAAACATAAGATAATTCCTGATCAATTTGCCTATATGTTTGCGGGAGTTGCTTTGCTGTCGCTCTTTGTGGGCGGTCAGTCGTGGTGGCATATCCCTGGGTATTGGGTGCTGATTGCCGGTCCGCTTCTGGCCCTGCCATTTGCTTTTCTGTGGCTCGTTTCCGGCGGCCGATGGATGGGGCTTGGCGATGCAAAACTCATGCTCGGTATCGGCTGGATCTTGGGAGTGTCCGCAGGCATCAATGCCCTTATTTTATCATTTTGGACAGCGGCAGTAGTGAGCGTTATCTGGCTGTTTGTGACGTATAAAAAATTTAAACCGCGGACCGAAGTGCCATTTGGACCATATCTCATTCTGGGCATGTATCTGGTTCTCCTGTTTCATATACAAGTCCTGGACATAGCTCTGCTCAAGGAAATCATATTCTCGTATCTCTAGAACAACCGCCCCATACAAGGTATACTATAAGGCAATGAAAGGATTTACACTGGTCGAGCTCATGGTGTCGGTGGCAATATTTGCCATGATGACGGCGCTGGTCGTGGTCAAATACGGCAATTTCAATCAGAGTGTGCTCCTCACCAATCTGGCCTATGACGTCGCCCTGACGATCCGCACCGCGCAAACATATGGATTGAGTGTCAAAACTCCCACGGACGTGTCCCCGACATTCACTTCGGCGTATGGCGTCACCATCGGTACCGACTCGGTTACCTGTGCTGGAGGGACCTCCTCAAACTCCCAGCAATTTTTGATGTTTGCCGATGCGTATCCAAGTTCGAGCGGCAATGCAGTCTGCGATTCGAATGACATCCTGACTTCCACCTACGCCATAAAACGGGGAGGATCGGTCTACCAAGTCTGCGCTGGCAATGGCTCCTGCACGCTGGGTAGTGGCCGCCTCGACATCACCTTCAAGCGTCCCGATCCGCGAGCCACTATTTGTCTTAATGGCATATCATCGTGTGGTAATACCTACGGTGAGATTGTCTTGAGAGCCACCGACGGCAGTACCCGAAAAATCATCGTGCGCAGCAACGGCCAGATAACAATCGGAGATTAATATATGCGATCAATTGGACACACACATCATCGTGGCTTCACCCTCATCGAGATTATCGTCTCGCTGGGTATTTTTGCCGTGGTTGCGGTGGTGGCTCTGGGCGCGCTGGTCCGGATCATTACCGCCAACAAAAAAGCCCAAACCGTCCAGGCCGCGGTGACCAATATCAATTTTGCCCTCGATGCCATGTCCCGCGAGATCCGCGTGGGCAGGAATTACTATTGCGTTTCTGGTCCTGGATCAAGTTTTGCTTTGAGTTCTCTTGAACAGGAATATACAACCGCCACGAAGTGTCCAAGCGGCGTGACAAATAGTACCAATGGCACTATTGTCGCTTTCCAGTCGACGAAAGTCGATAATACTACAGATCCGAATAACCCCTGCAATCTTATCTATGCCTATTTGTTTGATTACAATTCAAGCTCCGCCACTTTTTCGCTCAAAAAAGCCGAGCAGTCTGTCTGCGGCGATACTGCGTATAATTTCCAGTCTATCATCGACCCCAACGTGACGATTACCGGCTACTATGTCCGAGTCGTTGCGGCTGATGCCAACTCATTCCCGCGGGCCACTATCCGCGTTTCGGGATACGCGGGCGTCCTTGAAAAAGAGAAGACATTTTTTGATGTGCAGACCAGTATGTCCACCCGTGTCCAATAAACATATGAATCAACCACGCCCCACAATCCAACGAAAACCCTCATCACGAGGTTTTACCATCATTGAGACGCTGGTGGCTATTACGGTGCTTATGATCGCCATCGCCGGACCGCTGGTTATTGCCACCAAGAGCCTCAACAGCGCCATGATCTCAAAAAATCAGATGGTCGCTTCGTATTTGGCCCAGGAAAGTCTGGAGATGATAAAAAATAGGCGGGATGCCAATATATCCGCGCACCAGGATGATATTGAAAACTGGTGGCTCTATGGGTTTGGCCTCCCCAATCCGCCCGGTTCCTCTGGTACATGCTATGACAGTGCCCATACCTGTGATATTGGCGGCATCGATGACGACATTGTTGCCTGTGCAACTAC
>CAZUII010000048.1:0-1479 GCA_964619985.1 uncultured Candidatus Saccharibacteria bacterium | reverse complement strand
TGAGGATAAGGCAATTAACAATCTGAAATCCGAGAAACTGGTGCATGTATTCGTGAACTGGTATGAGGGGACCGTTCCGTACGAGGTTCATGTTACCAGCCAGCTTGTCGCCGTTGGAAGATAATCATATGAAAACCTTACATAGTACAATCAGTGCCAGAATATCCTGCCGAGGTTACACACTTTTGTTCGCGGTCATTACGGCCGCGCTGGTTTTGGGCGTGGCGGTTTTTATACTGTCAGTCAGCAAAAAACAATACGCATTGTCGGTGGCGGCTCGAGATTCGATGTATGCCCTCTACGCGGCTGATAGCGGTATGGAGTGCGCTATTGCAACTGGCTTGGCGACCAGTTCGGCGATGATTAGCTGCAACAGCTCGACTCCCGTGCCGCTTGCGTTTGCTGGACCGCAATCACTGAATACGTCCACGTGGCCGAATGCGGTTGTCTACGCTGCCTCTAATGTGGTTCTCGATTTGCCCGATAACACCTGCGCTCTCGTCACTATCTATGACGGATATTATGTCGACCCGGCGGATGGCTTTACCAAGCACAAAACAATCATCGAATCCCGCGGATATAACTTTTGCGATGCCGGTGTCGGTCCCAAGGAGAGCTCGCGCACGGTTGAACGCGCCTTGCGTCTGACGTACCGATAAACATTTCTACCTGAATATTTAGCCGTTTTCTGCTATTCTTAGGGCATGAAAACCCCAGTTTCGAAGGCGCCCAAAAATGCTATTGAACGGCTCGAGAAGCTCAAAGAGCTTATTGAGCATCATCGCCATGCCTACCATACCAAGGATGCCCCAGAGATCAGTGATGAAGCATATGATTCATTGTTCAAAGAATTGGAAGCACTTGAAGCACAGTATCCAGAATTGCATTCTGCCGATAGCCCGACTCAGCGTGTTGGTGGTGCGCCACTCAAAGAATTCGTCAAAGTGAAGCATGAACATTCTCAGTGGTCTTTTGATGATGTTTTCGACTTGGATGAACTGAAAAAATGGGATGAGAAAGTTCGCAACTTCATGGAAAAGGCTGGCGTTGCAGATGAGAAGCTGGAATATTGCTGTGAACTCAAGATCGATGGTTTGAAAATAATTCTTACGTATGAACATGGCGTGTTGGTCCGCGCGGCCACGCGAGGTGATGGGGAAGTGGGAGAGGATGTGACGGTCAATGTGAAGACGATACGGAGTGTGCCGATGAAAATTTCAAATGACAAATTACAAAGTTCAAATAAGTCACAAGGATCAAATTCTAAATCAGAAATCCTAGACAAATCGGAAAATCGAAATTCAAAGTTACAAAACATTCAAAAGCTGATTGTTGTCGGCGAGGCCTGGATTGGTCAGGATAGCTTGAAGAAGATAAATGCTGAACGTGAAAAAGCGGGCGAGTCGACATTTGCCAATACGAGAAATCTGGCGGCAGGTTCTATGCGTCAGTTGGATCCAAAAATAACTGCATCACGCA
>CAZUII010000047.1:0-5191 GCA_964619985.1 uncultured Candidatus Saccharibacteria bacterium | reverse complement strand
GCCGCAGAAACGATAAATCGAATCTCTTCCGGCGTGTGCGTCGCTGTTTGCGATGCTTTTTGACCACAGTACACCACCAATGAGAAGCAGTGCGGCACCCGCGATAGTAATAATGATTGGTTTCATAATGTTAGGAATGATTAACGTGATCACCTGGACCGCCACATCCGTCAGAGAGATTCCAGATTTCAGTGACCTGTTCGCCGGTGAAGTGGTATTTGTGGATGAGTAATTTTGCTAAGCCCCCGTAGACATACCAGCGCCAACATTTGCAACAACACGGCCCATGCTCCATCGAATTTTGCATCGCATAGTCGTATGCTTGCTGTTCCTGTGGAGTAAGCTGGTCGTCATAATGCGATTTGAGTTGCTTGGCGAGGCCCGCGTTGATGTCGTACGGATCAGACGGAATTTCGGAGATGTCTTTATATTTCTTTAGGCCCTCGATTTGTTCGCTATAGCGATGCATATCCATTGGAGAGCAACAGGAACCTTGTAGCTGTACGGTATCCGTCATACCGTCAATGGACTGCATGAATGTCGCTGCGCATGATGAATTACCGTTTTTGCTTAACACATCGAACTTGGCTGCGAGCGCGGTCTGTGGGCCGACTGGACTGCCGGGAGGGGACGTGAGAATCAAGGTTCCAACTCCTACAGCAGCCAATAGTATGAGGACGGGTAGATATGTCTTTTGCATAGACTATCTTCCTTTAAGCGCGGTCTCAATCGCAGATTGGAATGCGGAGTAGGGCTGGGCGCCGGATACCAACTGCTTGCCAATGATTGCGCCAGGCGTGCCTGAGATTCCCATGGCGGTGCCTTCCGCTTTGTCGGCGTCCATTTCTTTCTGATATGTGTCGGCATTCTTAACGGCAAGTTGCATCACCTTTTGAGCGTCGGCAGCGCCTAGGACACTCGTTGTGACAGAGAGAATTTTCTCTTTAGTGGCCCAGCCGGTATTTTCCCTCCCTTGATTGTCGAACATGGCCTTATGCCACTGATAGAACTTAGTAGGCACAGTGTCCCAGACAGCACGAGAGACCTTACCGAGGGTTTGCGAATCAGGGCCCAAGAATTGGTAATCCTTGAATACGATTTTTAATTTGCCCGTGTCGACATAATTTTTGACGATCTGTGGCATCGTTTCTTCTTCATTCTTCTGACAGAACGGGCACTGGTAGTCATACCAATACGCCATCGTCACTGGCGCATCCGCGTTGCCGATGAAAGGATCTCCATCGGTTTTGACCTTGCTCACGTCAACCGCCGGTGCAACTTGCGGCTGAGGATTTGCGGCGACCGGCTGGGCAGGTTGTCTGGTCGCGAACACTATTGCTCCGGCGATAATAACGCCCGCAACGATAATTGAGACTGAGGGCGTGAGAGTAAATTTAGATGATTGTTGTGGTTCCATAAGTAAGGTAGGTAATGATAAAACCGCGCAGCGCGAACGCACTGCCCGTACAAGAGCACCTACCTTAAAAAATCTTAGGATTTAATATTCCGTTTGAAAACGCTTCCTGCAGAGGACTTGGAAAGAAGAGCCGCTCCCGAAACCGTATTCGGAAGAGTTGTATCGGCGAATCTTTATTCCTCGCGAATTTCTGCCTCCCGATTCGCAGCAAAAGAAACGACAGAAGCAAAAGTAATAGAAGCGACGCCAGACTTTGGTCTGGAAGGATTGTCGTGAACGCACTCTGCCACGCAGCTAGATGCTCAAGTGGATTCATCTGGCAGATCGCCCCCTCGCCCATGAACGGACAGCCGGACATTTGGCCGTCCGTTTGCATCATGCTGAAGTGAAGAACGCCGAATGAACTGAGCAAGAGAAAAGAAAGCGCGACTATCGCGATGAGTATGTTGTGCTTTCTAACCCTCAACATATGTTTAATGTTAGATGATTTCTCCGCGCTTCTCAAGCATCATGTGATGGATCGTTGCCACTTGAGTCCATGTAGCAATGAGGATGAGAATTGCACTGCAAGCAAGCGCATCAGCCTTTGTGATGCCGAAGGTTGCATCAGCGCTTCCGAACACCGTAATGAGGAAAACTATAACTCCTATAAATCCTGTGATGACACTCGCGACATGCATTAATTTTGAGAATTTCATATATTTTTATTAGTGATTATGTTTTTAATGGTACTCCGTTTCGACCGGGCATTAGGCCCACAGAGTTTCTTTGGAAATACCAGTACACGATGATGCTAAGGATTGCCGCGAAGAAACACCAGACCGAAAAGAATGTCTCGGTATAAAACCAAGCTGCTATGGCGAAGGAAATGAAAAGTGCCACTCCAAAAAAGTTTATGATTTTGTGACTCGACACAAGGCAACTTCCGCACGTTGCAACCACGTAAAGAAATATTGTCGGAAGCACGTAAAAATGAGGGGAATGATACGCGATACTGTTGTTTACAATATGCGCAGTCACGGGATCCGCGATGATGAAGTAGAGGAGATACCCTCCCACTGCCAAGCCCAAGATAGAGAATAAGCTCAATATCTTTTTCCGAACTTTATCAGTCTCTATCAGCAAAACAGAGAGCGGAACGAATATCGGCCACAGCACGTGAGAAAACATCGAGTAGGCATACGTGGCTACGGTATTCACTATAGGCGAGCCGAAAGAAACCCATACCGCTCCTTCGATGGCTTGCTGAATACCGAACAAAAGCGGGATGCTCGCAAACGGTAGCTCTGACTTCGTCTTAACGTTTGCAATCGTCACACCTCCCGCTACGCTGAGCGCTCCTCCTGCTGCAAAGCTTGCTGCTGCTGAAAAACACATAAATTATGCAATCATGCGAGACTCCACTCGCTTTAATAATACAGCGTTCACGGCAACAATGATTGAAGAGATGCTCATTAATAGGGCGGCGAACTCTGGGCGCAGCATGATGCCGAAAGTCGGGTAAAGAACTCCCCCTGCGATAGGTATCGCAAGAAGATTGTATATGGATGCCCAGAAGAGATTCTCTTTCATCTTCCGTACCGTTGCCTTGCTCAGAATTATGGCTCGCAATATATCGAGAGGGTCGGACTTCATAAGCACGACCTTGGCAGTTTCAATGGCGACATCGGTGCCAGCACCAATTGCGATACCTACATCTGCTTGTGCAAGTGCAGGTGCGTCGTTAACGCCATCGCCAACCATAGCCGTAAACTTGCCTTCCTGTTGAAGTTTTTTTACATAGCTCGCTTTGTCAGCGGGCATGACTTCTGCGAACACCCGTTCAATGCCTATCTGCTGGGCTACGTTCTCCGCAGTGGCCTTGTTGTCGCCCGTAATCATAGCAATCTCGATGCCAAGCGATTTGAAACGCCTAACAGCCTCTATCGCATTCGGTTTTATAGGATCCGCTGCGCCAATCACGGCCTTAACCGCGCCATCCACTGCAAGCACCATGATTGTTTCTCCGCGACCCAGGAATTCATTCACGTTTCGCTCCAACGTTCCAAGCGAGGCGGCATTCTCTTTCATGAGTCGAACCGTTCCGACGAGAATATTTTTTCCCTCGACTTGAGCTTTTACTCCCAGACCTGAGAGATTTTCAAACCGTTCAACTATTTGAGGCAGTGTAAGGTTGCGTGCGGCGAGTTCTTCTAGGACGGCCCCGGCCAAGGGATGTGATGACTTGGCCTCCGCCGCTCCTACCAAGCGAAGTGCCTCGTTTGCATCAAATCCATCAATCGTCACAATATCAGTCACCTTCGGCTTCCCCTCGGTAAGCGTGCCGGTCTTGTCGAGGACAATGGCCTGGATTTTGGAAACCTGCTCAAGCGTCGGAGCATCTTTAATGAGGATATTGTGCTTCGCTCCAAGTCCGGTTCCTACAGCTACGGCAGTTGGTGTTGCAAGGCCAAGCGCATCGGGGCACGCAATGACGACCGTTGAAATGGCAAATGAGAGCGCGAGAAGAATCGGCACACCCATAACGAAGTACCATATGCCAAACACGAGAAGTCCTGAACCTACCGCGAGTATTACCAGGTACTTGGCAAACTGATCGGCAATTTTCTGTCCTGGCGCTTTCGAGTTCTGTGCTTCTTCGACCATGCGAACGATCTGCGCGAGCGCCGTATCCGAACCGACTTTCGTAGCTTTAAATTTGACCGACCCTGCAGTGTTTATTGAACCGCCGATAACCTGATCGCCTTTTTTCTTCGACACGGGAACTGATTCGCCGGTTACCAACGACTCGTCAATCGCTGTCTCTCCGTCGATTATCTCGCCGTCAACCGCGACCTTGTCACCGGGTTTGAGGATAACGATGTCACCGAGCTTCACTTCAGAGGTCGCTACCATTACTTCTGCGCCATCACGCAGAACTCTTGTCTGTGGGGGCACCAGATCAAAAAGAGCTTGTAGGGCATCAGTCGTACCGCGGCGGGATTTCATTTCCATCCAATGACCAAAAAGCACGAAGGCGATGAGCAATGCCGCCGCTTCGTAATAAGAGTCTGCACTCCCCAAGAGCGTCAACAGTACGCTGAACGCATACGCGGCAGTAATACCTACGGCGATCAAGACCGCCATATTGAGCGTCTTGTCTCTCAGCGCAAAATAGGTTGAATACAGAAAGATCCAGCCGGAGTAGAAAAATACTGGCGTGGTCAAAATAAAAAGTAGCCATGGGAGGGGCAAAGGCGATGGAAGATTGAGGCCGAGAAACTCAGTACCGAGGGGCGAATAAAGAATGATCGGTATTGTAAAAATAAGCGCAAAGAAGAACTTGTTACGGATGTCTAGTTCCATGAGCCGCGCCATCTCCCGACCTGCAAGGCCGGTGTGGTCCATGCCCATGGTCATTGTCATGCTCATTTTGAATTTTTGCCAAAAACCCATTTTTGATGGGTCACTCATTACATGCCCAGCGTGCATATTGTGTCCGGGATGAGCCTCGTGATTATGATGATTGTGGTTGTGTTCCATAGATATTTTTAAAACCAGTAGTTAACGACTCCGAAAATGAGGATCGCCGTCACAATTAGCGTGTTTATAAACATTCCAACCTGATTTGCTTCCTTCCACGCTTTATAGGTGCTGTAGAGCCAAAAGACTTCTGAGATTAGATTCGCGACGACGCCATATTGAGGCATCTTAAGCGACGTGAGTAAGAAGACGAGCATCGTAAAACCGACGAGTCACACTTGCATGAAATTATTCAAAGATCGGCGTTCTATT
>CAZUII010000046.1:0-5266 GCA_964619985.1 uncultured Candidatus Saccharibacteria bacterium | reverse complement strand
ATGCCTTGCGGCGCTTCAAATCTGCCTATCCGGGGGCGAGTTAGTTAATAAGGCGCTTCGAGCACAAGTAATGTAGCACATCGTCAAATGCTTTGACAATTGACGCGCTGAAGTTGCCGGAAATTATTTCTTCCCTGCTCCCCTCAAGAGAAACTTGTTCGGTGTCGTATCCAAATCCATGAAATGATCTGCAGCCTCGATAAGTTTCGCTGAAGTTGATTTGCCGAACGAGGCGACTTCTACTTGGCAGCCCTGATTCATTTGTAGATATTCAACAAGTGGACAAAAATCTCCATCCCCTGTGATAAGGATGACTGTATCAAGTTTTGGGGCCATTTTGACGGCATCGATAGCCATACCAACGTCCCAGTCGGCTTTCTTTGCCCCTGAACTAAAGACCTGAAGGTCTTTTATTTTTGTTTCAATGCCGACTTTAGTAAGTGCGTCAAAGAACCCTGTTTCCTCACCGGATTCGGTGGCAATAACATAGGCAACGGCGCGGACGAGCTTGCGCTCCTCGAGAGCTTCTTTAACGATTGCACCGAAATTGACCTTTGAATGGTATAGATTACGGCCACTGTGATAGAGATTCTGCGCGTCGATGAAAATACCGACACGCTGTTCTTTGTGTTTGATGATAGACATAAAATAAAAAATTACGAACGAGTATTAAAATGATGTATGTATAAAGACCCCTGCCTAAGTATAGCAGAAATGCTGACCCCGGTCTCTTGGTGGCTTATTTCTTGAGATCCAACTTTTTGATGATAGTTGAATAGCGGCGAGGATGATTTTTCTTGAGGTAGACGAGATGTGTCTGGCGGTCGGCAACCATGCCGAGGAGACCACGGCGTGAATGATTGTCTTTCTTGTGTTTCTTGAGATGGTCGGTCAATTCATCAATACGCTTGGACAACATGGCAACCTGGACCTCCGCAGAGCCGGTGTCCTTGTCGTGAATGCCTGTTTCCTTGATGATTTTGGTCTTTTGTCGTGTGGTTAACATGGTTAGAACATCATAGCATGAATAGAGATAAGGCGCAACCCAAGCCCTATTTTCCTATTTTAGGGTATACTTTAGTCATGTCGCTTAATATTAGAGACCTCAAACAGCAGTTTCTTGAATATGTGGAGATAGAAAAGGGGCGTTCGGTCAAAACCGTGCGTAATTACGACTTTTTTATCACCAAATTTCTCAACTATGCGAAAATTAAGTACCCAGAAGACATTACCTCGGACAAAGTGCGCGAATTTCGTCTGTGGCTCAATCGACAGCCGGTAGGTAGTTCACGTGCGGAGGCCCGCACACTCAAGAAAAATACACAGAATTATCACTTGATTGCTCTCCGTTCGTTTTTGAAATATATGGTAAAGCGGCAGATTCGTTCACTAGCTCCTGACGCTATTGAACTGGCAAAAGTCGGCCATCGTCAGATAGACGTCATTACTCCTGGTGAGTTGCGTCGACTCATGGACGCTCCAGATACTGATACGCTTATTGGTTTACGCGACAAAGCTATTCTCGAGCTTCTTTTTTCTACTGGCCTGCGTGTTGCTGAGCTCTGTTCCCTTTCTCGCGATATAGACCTCGATGCTGATGAGTTTTCAATTCGAGGAAAGGGTGACAAAGTTCGACTTGTATTCCTCTCTCCCGAGGCTAAAACGGCAGTAAAGCGATATTTAGACAATCGAAAGGATATGGGAGATGCATTGTTCACTGAATTAAGCATTCGTGCTAGCAAGGCTTCACTCAAATCTGGGTTGAAAGACAAAAAAGGAAAAAAAGGTGCTACAGAAGACAAAGACCCAGGCGATAATCCGCTTACTACACGTTCAGTCCAACGAATTATCAAACGCTATGCCACAAAGGCGGGAATTTCAAAGCGCGTCACACCCCATGTCATACGACATTGTTTTGCAACCGATCTTCTTGGTAATGGTGCCGATATACGATCCGTCCAAATGCTCCTCGGACATGCAGATATTAGTACTACACAAATTTATACTCACGTGACTGATTCCCAGCTCAAGCAGGTCCACAAACAATTTCACGCGAAGAAGAGATAGTGGTACACTCTCCACATGCGAATTATTTCTTGGAACGTCAATGGTATCCGTGCGGTCATGAGAAAGGACACATTTGTTCCTTTTGTCGACAAATACCAGCCGGATATCCTTTGTCTACAAGAAACCAAGGCCCAAAAAGGTCAGGCAGAGATTGATTTGCCCGAATATGAGGAATATTGGAACTCTGCGGATAAAAAAGGCTATTCAGGCACGGCTATTTTTACTAAAACCAAGCCGATAAGCGTGATTAACGGCATTCCCGAGAAGATTTGTAAGAAATATGGCCTTATTGCCGACGAATATGGAGACCCTCGAACTGAAGGCCGTATTATTGCCGCCGAATTCGATACTTTCTATGTTGTCACCGTTTACACTCCGAACGCTAAGGATGATTTGAGTCGCATTCCTCTTCGCCACAAGCAGTGGGATCCTGCTTTTCTGGCATATTGCAAGGAACTGGAAAAGAATAAGCCGGTTATTTTTTGCGGCGATCTTAATGTTGCCCATACGCCAGACGACTTGGCGCGGCCGAAGGAAAATGAAGGCCTTAAAGGGTTTACCAAGGAGGAGCGTGAAGGCTTCGACAATATGATTGAGGCCGGATTTATCGACACATTTAGGTCACTACATAAAGGCAATGGTTTCTATACCTGGTGGTCCCACTGGGCAAATGCTCGCGAGCGTAATATTGGCTGGAGGATTGACTATGTCCTCGTCTCGGAGGTACTCAAAAACAAGGTCAAAAAGGCCGAGATTCTCGATCAGGTTATGGGTTCTGACCACTGTCCTGTCCTTCTGGAACTCTAGTATATTAAGAAAAGTATTGGGTAATTATCTGGCTCAACTGGGGCCTATTTATGCAAATTAAGCACTTTTAGATGAATTTGAAGCTGTTTGGTAAAAGAAAAGCCGCATCGTTGCAGCCTCTAGATTGTGAGATTGCGCCGATGCGGCACGAACTAGAGGAGAACGAAGAAAAAAGAGCTTGTGGGACGAACTGTCCCGATCAGGTCATGGTGACCTGGTGTGTCCAAATGGTTCCTAAGTTGACGGTGTGCACTGTGGTTCTAAAAATAAAGTGCTTTCCCGAAGGAAGCGTAGTTGTTGATGAGAACAAGTACACCGCCATATTACTTAGCAGCTAAAGGTCACAAAAGTTCTTCGTACTCTCAATGAGTGTGAAGCCCTACCCTGCTTTTGTGAAAGATCTAAAGTTTATCTGATCGCAGAGAAATAAAACCAAACAGTTATAATGCCACGACTAGAAAAGTTTCGTATTATTTTTCTGCGATCATCTCGGATGACAAACTGGTCTGGTACTATTGTATGTCCTTTAAGGACAGTCGTAAAGGACATGTGTGTGGATAACTTGACTATCTTTCTGTCCTTAACAAAATACCCTTGCGATTAAGGGATGTTTTGTCTTATAACTTATTTCACAAAATGTTTTCCGCGTATCTTTTTTAGATCTTTTTCATCAGCCTCCTCTTTTTTTTCTTTGCCTTTTTCTGCAAGAATTGTTAGTTCTTTTTCTGGCAGCGCCAAAAGTTTTATTGTTTGTGTCTGGAGATATTCTTCTGTATTTAGTTTTGGATTGTCGAGAACTTCCTCCATAAGCGCGTTCAATACAAGACCCACCCTCGGTCCAGCAGGAATCTTGCCAACTTCCATCACGATCTTGCCGTCTATCTTGAGCATGCCTACAGAAACGGGGTCACGGAGAGCTTCTTCGATCATGGACTTGTACTTACGGAGTCGATACGGGTCAGCCTTAGGTCTACCTGTTCCTATACGGTCACAGATACGTACGTTCATAAGGTCCCAAATGTTTTCCTGTCCTACGTTAACAATCATTCTACGGACTGCAGAGAGAGTAATGGTGCCGGTATCAGCAAAAAACATGTGCCAACGGACCAGCTTGGTAACCTTTTCGATGATTACACGTGAAAACTTCATTCTTTCTAGGATCTTACGTGTTTCACGTGAACCAACTACCTCGTGGCCGTAGAATGTCGGCTGACCAGTTACACGTGAAACACCCTTGGTTTGGGGCTTTGCTATATCATGAAACAGTGCAGAAAGCCTTATTTCTAGGCCCCATTTGCTATCAGCGGCATGCTGCAAGCTGCGCAGAAGATGTTCCCAGACTGTGAAAGCATGGGCTTGGTTCTGCCCTACCCCTATAGCCTTCTCGAGTTCTGGTATGAAGTGTTTGAGTAAACCCGTCTCTTTGAGGAGCTCAATCCCCTTCATGGGGCTTGGTGACATCACTATTTTTGCGAATTCATCACGAATCCTTTCACCAGAAACCTCCTGAATTGTAGAACTAAGGCTTTTTATAGCCGCAAAAGTCCCCCTCTCTATGGTGAAACCAAGCTCTACAGCAAATCTGATCGCTCGAATCATACGTAAGGCGTCTTCATTGAAGCGGTCCTCTGGCTTCCCTACGGTACGGATAGTTTTGTCCTTTATATCGGCAAAACCACCGTAAAGGTCAATTATGTCCTTTATTGCCCCTCCTGAGAGAGACACCGCAATGGCGTTTGAGGTAAAATCACGGCGCTGAAGGTCGTCTTCAATCTTGTCACTGAACTTGATGTGGTCCGGATGGCGTCTGTCTGAATACCCAGATTCGAGACGATATGGTGTGACTTCTACATTCCTCAAAGCTAGGTCCTCAACCGCTTCATCAATGACCACGACGGTGCCGTAGACGTTTTCATAGATTGTTTTCGTAAAAAGTCCTTGGATTTGCTCCGGAGTTGCGTTGGTAGTGATGTCCCAATCCTTTGGAACACGGCCCAGGAAGAGATCGCGTACACAACCGCCCACCAAATATGCCTGAAAACCGCCCTTTTCCAGGGTTTCTACAATGCTGACGATTTCCCTTGGAATAGGGCTATTTTTTACGATTTTGGTCAGCATAATATCAGTTATTGTAGTACAATTTGGGCTTTTCTGCTAACTAGGTTAGTATATATCCATTGCGCCCGTGGTGAAATGGATATCATATTTGTCTTCGGAACAAACGTTGGGGGTTCGAGTCCCTCCGGGCGCACAAAAATCTGGTTAGACTGAGCGAAATATTTGTTAAAAACAAAAACATAAGCTATACTTCCTTGCATTGAAATAAAGCGGGTATAGTTTAGTGGTAGAATGCGTCCTTGCCAAGGACGAGATGGGAGTTCGATTCTCCCTA
>CAZUII010000045.1:345-5657 GCA_964619985.1 uncultured Candidatus Saccharibacteria bacterium | reverse complement strand
AGACGCCAATAGGTTTGCCGTTTTCATCGAGACGGAACTTCACTTCTTCAGAGGCAAACTCGATGGCACCCATGGCCGCATTCTGCTTTTGCATAACTTTGGCCAGACGATCGAGAGTCAGCATCTCATCGCGATATTTCATACCTTCGGCAACAGTTTTGTCGGGCGAATCAGCCTTACCATCAATCACTGCCTGCGCCCCTTCATAGGTAAAACGATGGGTAGAATTGATCAGGGTGCGACCAAACCAGCGTGAATGAACCTTTGCTTTGTCATCAAGGGTAAAAATGGCAGAAAATGTCAGCTTGTCTTCGTGCGGATTCAAACTACAGACATCGTTCGACAAGGCTTCAGGAAGCATCGGAATCGTGCGATCAACGAGATAAATAGAACAGCCGCGCTTAATAGCCTCCTTGTCGAGCTCTGTTCCCTCGCGAACGTAGTGAGACACGTCGGCGATATGGATGCCAATTTCATAGAGAGTTTTTGCACTACCTTTTCCGCCGTTTTTTTCATCAGCCGCGCCCGTTATCTTTTTAAATGAGATAGCATCGTCAAAATCTTTTGCGTCAAAAGGGTCAATCGTGAAAGTGAGCGTTCCTGACATATCGCGGCGCTTTGCCTTTTCTTCGGCACTTATTTTCTTGTCAGCAGAAATGGCATCAGCTTCTTTTTCAACCTTGGCAGGAAAACCCATTTCAAACCCGCGTTCGAGCACAATGGATTCCATTTCCACATTGTTAATACCCTTCTGACCAAGGACACGGATAATGTCACCAGTTGGATTGGTTGCAGGTTTGGCCCACGGACGAATACGAAGATAAACCTTGTCGTCTTTTTTTATTTTGGAAAATTGGTCGGTAGGAATAGTGATGGGAACATATAATTTTTTATCATCGGCAACAGCCATAAAGCCTCTGGCCGAATCTTTGGTGCCAGATTGAGGCTGTGTGCCAGCAGAAGCAGGCACAATTGTCGCCACAAAAAGTTCTTTGGCGCGACTCACAATCTTGACCACCTCACCAACTTCAGCCATTCTGCCACGAATGTTTTTCTTGGTAATGATTGCCTCAACAGTGTCGCCATTCATGGCAGTATGAAGTGTGCCCGGCTCGAGATAGATCGAATCCTTCTTTGGATCAGCATGGTCAATATAGCCAGCGCCCTTCTGGGTCGTCGAAATAACACCGGTAATACGGCTTGTTTTGGCTAGTTTGTGGGGATGTTTGGGCACGAGGGATAGTATAGCAGGTTCTGCGGTATCAGGGCCATTTTACAAATTATTTTTTTATTTTGTACAAATGTTACAACTTCTTACCTCCACGCCGCAATAATAATACCCATGACTACCGTGACAATGAGTGAACAGACTGCTTCAAAGAGCCAGAGCTTCGCCGTACGTCCCATCCAGATAACTTCAATCGATGACGAGGTGACCAAGAAACCGAGCCAGACGATGAGCGCAATAACGACTCCGCCCCACACTCCCGTGCACAATGCGGGCGAAGTAACCGCGAAGGCATAGATAACCGCGAGAGCAAGTGCAGTGACTAGGTTCGACAACACATTCCACAACATCTGCGGAATCATGTCCTTGAATTTTTCATTGCCCGTCGGATGAATGTTGGCAAGCTTCATCCACAGTTTGCCCGATACCGGACCATGGAAGAGGAAACCGAGAATAAACGCCGCAAGTGCTGCCACGATGACAGCCAAGATATTGATTGAAAACATAGGTTAAAAAGTTATGGTAAATGAGGTGCTACTGGAGGTAGTATAGCAAATCACCTAGAAGCCTGACACATTAAGCGCGTATGTGTTCCTCTTTTACCACGTTAACTATAAAAGCTTCAATTTCCGCTAAGGCCTTTTCTTGCTTGGCATTTGCAACTTTTTTGACACCTGCAATTGCCTCCCCCAAAGACTCGAACGTATTATCCTTATGCACTAAGGGATCGACAGAAATTCCATACCTCTCTGATAGATATTCATATTCCCTATATAAAGCTTCCAAGCCTTCTTTATCCTTACGAACAATCTTTTTGATCGAAGTGAAAATAAAACCAATAATAAAATCAACGCGATAATCCGCAGTGACGACAACCTTCTCAGGGTTGTAGCTTAATTCGCCTGAAGGCAACTCAGTGGTACCAAAAATCTTTCGACTATCTGCTGTAAGGAATGATGAAGATTTTGGACACAGATATACGTCGACTTGCAATAAACCGATGAAATTTTTATACAAAACAAAGGAGTGAACACCGTTTAAAGGTCTATTTTGAGGCGCCTCACACACATGAACAATCTCACCAATGCGTGAATAATATGCGTAGCGATTCGCGAGTACTTCACCTATATCTTCATCCTTAAAGGTGAACCACACATCAAGATCACTATAGGGATCTGAATCGCGTCTGGCGACGGAACCAAATACGTGAGCTTCAATAGCTTTATCTTGAAAGACCTTTTGTGCATCTTTTAAGGCCTGATCTCGTGCACCAATGAGGCATCGATGAAACCGAGATATTCGTTGCTTTTTATACTCAGTAACTATCAATGGATACTCGGGATGCACATCTATCCACGCATCAATATCAGTCCACGAGAAGCCGTGGAAACCAAATTGCTTACCATATTCATAAACGTCGTCATCGCCTTCGATACTAAATCTCTGAGCCAATTCCACGGGAGCGATTGAAATTCCCTCCGCATCCATCAAATCTTTATGCCATATGCACAGCGAAACATCTTCAGGGTGAATCTGCGGTATCTTCCCCGCTTTCATCAGCTTTGCCGAAACCTCCAAAAACTTTTTACTTCGTAGTGAAAATCCTCCATTGCCGACAACCTTTTTTCCCAGAAGCTCTTTAGGAAAATTAAAATCTCGCACTGACCAGTTTGCCACAAGCCAAGGGGCTCCGATGTAATCATACTTCAAGAATTCATCAGTCCAACTCGTCGGATTCAAAATAAATCCGTCGTACTGAACAACTAAAACATAATCGGTATCAACATATTTGACCAATTCCTCTCCGCAAAACCTGGAGTATTTCTCAACACTTCCAATATGTGATATGTGCACGAGGCGGGCATCAGTTGACGGTAAAGACGTAAGTAATTTTACCGCGCCAAACTCAATATCTTTCTGACAGACATCCATTGCCGCCTGAAGCCTTTCTACATTTACACAATCTATTCCGAGAAGTGTTACGTTTGGTAATTTCATCTGTATATATTAGCAAGATGTACACTAAACACGAATCACTTTAACCTCATACTCACACAATAGCATCGTCTCCAATCCCGGTTCAATATCGGAGAAAGGATCTGGCATGCCATCTTGATAATGCGCCATAATTTTGAATGGTAATATTCCCAACCCCTTCCCTATGGTCTTAGAATTCTTACTGTAAAATAATTTCCCTAATGCATGGGCCCCAGCCGAATCACCGGAAATAATCTTACCAAAAAAAGACCACGAATGCCAGGGTACCTACTTAGTGACTCTATGAGTTTAACGGTCTTGCCGCCGTGGAGATATATCACGTCAGCCCAGGCGCAGTCTTCTTGAAATGTACCAGCCGTTGCTACTTTGATCTGCAATTTCTTCGAACCTCGATTGGCATCAAATTCTTCCGTATCCTGTTTGGTTCTCAAGGAAACCTTATCATCAACTTCGGCGAAATAGACCAGGAGTATCTTGGCCTTCTCCGGTGTAGCTTTAAGCATTTCCTTGAAAAATGCGTCATTCTGCTGTTTTATTCCTGAAGCAAATCCCCCATGGAGAATAAAGGTGGTTTTCATACAATCATATTAGCATGTCGTCGCGGGAGATGAACTATTTACGCCCGAGCACGGCTCTGACGACCAACCTCCTTTCAATCTTGCCTGTTTTCTTTTTCATCGCACTAAAATAGCTCCCAAGCCCTGCCAAAGCTTTCGATCGGAGAGAGGCCGGAACTGAATTCCAGATCGAAACGGACTGTACATACTCGAGGGCATTTTCTACATCAAATAATTCCACTTTTTTCCAGGTACGAACGGTGACTCTCTTAAAGCCAAACTTTCGCAGACTTCTGCGCGGGTTGTATGAATCTTCTTTGAAACGCGCTATCTCGCGTCCGATAGTTTTTATTATTGCCCCTCTATAGCCATTACCCCAGCTTTTAAGTCCGGTTTTGTTGACCACACAAAATACGCCGCCTGGTCGAAGCACCCTCATGATTTCACCGAGGGCTTTCGCATTATCAAACCAGTGGAAAGCCGCAAATGCGGTAACCGCGTCAACACTTGAATCTTTACAAGGTATACATTCGGCGGTACCGACTATGTATTTTTCGCCATTGATCTTTTTGTGCTTTTTGGCGGCCCGCAACATGCGCGGATCGGGATCACAGCCAGTTACCTTTCCGTAGGCTGCCAGTTGTCTTGTAGAGATACCCGTGCCACAACCCATATCCAAAATCATTGGGTTGTCCACGCCCGCATAGGCTGCAACGAAATTGAACGTTTCCTTGGGATACGGCCTTCGCGCCCTTTCATATTCTTTCGCAAACTCTCCAAACGTACCTAGTCTTTTTATAATCATGTTATTTGATACCCCTTTTGTGCAGATCATCTTCCGTCTCAAATTCCAGATAATTTTGCGTCAGCTCATCGCCAGCCTTAATATCCCGCGCCGCAACCAAATAGACATCTGTATGACTCGGATCCTGCGTAACTGTGCCATCGTATGCGTGATTGATAAAATGTGAGACATCAAAATCAACATGCCATTGACCACTCTGTTTGTCCAAAAACCCCCACCAGAGTATCTCTCGCTTCTCTTTCTCATCCAAAGAATCAAACTGTTCCTGTGTAATGTTTACGTCAAGAAGAGGGCTGGGTGTATAAATAAGCTGTCCCTTAACAAGATCTTCGCCCGCAAAAAGCCCGATACCATGTTTTGATGAGCGGTCCAATTTGTAGGTAATGTGAAGCATAAAGGAAATTACTTTGACTTCTTAACATCGTCTTTAATCATCCTCACAATCTCTGGAAATGTCGCTACATTAAAGTGTCCATTTTTCCCGCTGTAAATATGTATCTCGGCTTTATTTAGTTTCTTCGCATATTTTTTGGCATGTGACACGGGAACAACCTCATCATTACCTGAAAATAGCAGCCGGAGATTATGTGTACTCTTCTCTAGAAGGGTCAGATCGCCTTTCAATTTGAAACGATTGACCAAATCCTCTCCCACCACAGTATTATCATCCGGCGGGCATACCAGATAGACCGCCCAGGCTTTTTTCGGCAACCTGTGCTCTGAC
>CAZUII010000045.1:0-335 GCA_964619985.1 uncultured Candidatus Saccharibacteria bacterium | reverse complement strand
AGGGAATTGCCAATCAGGATAAACTTCCCTTTTAAAAGCGGAACATACCTCTCAAAGAAAATTTTCCACTCCTCATATCGCGCATTTTCACGTTGCGGCATTCGCGGCCTGATAACCTTGAACTTCGGGCCAAGTTTCTCTTCCAAATACTCTCCCGCCCAATTTATGCGCGGTTCAATAGAGACCTTCTTTGTTTTAAGGTAATGGATATAATCCTTCCTATTTCTGAAGGTCATGCCGCCGTGAATGATGAGGATGTGGGTTTTGGTCATAGTTGAAATATGCACTAGAGGAAAATTAACTCAGGCCCAAGTAGAAACCTCCGGCTATGATTA
>CAZUII010000044.1:0-5890 GCA_964619985.1 uncultured Candidatus Saccharibacteria bacterium | reverse complement strand
CGTGTCATGGCTTTTGCCAACAACATCAGCAACCCCGAAGGAGGTACGCACGTGACCGGCTTCAAGACGGCGCTTACTCGTACGCTCAATACCTACGCCAAGAATAACAATTTGGCAAAAGGCGAAAGCGACTCATTTACCGGTGATGATGCGTTGGAAGGGCTTACTGCCGTCATTTCCGTCAAGCTCCGCGAGATCCAGTTCGAGGGTCAGACCAAGGCAAAACTCGGCTCAACAGAGGCGCAGGGCGCTACGGCGACTGTATTCTCAGAGGCCTTCTCTGCATTCTTGGAAGAAAATCCAGAAGATGCACGCGCCATTGTCAACAAGGTCATTTTAGCCATGAAGGCGCGCAAGGCTGCGAAGGCTGCCAAGGACTCGGTGTTGCGCAAGGGCGCGCTTGAAGGCATGACGCTTCCCGGAAAGCTCGCCGACTGTCAGTCAAATGACCCGGCCGATTCTGAGATCTTCATTGTGGAGGGAGATTCCGCGGGAGGTACCGCAAAGCAGGGCCGCGATCGTAGAACTCAAGCCATTCTTCCGCTCCGCGGAAAAATTTTGAACATTGAACGCGCACGCCTTGACCGCATGCTCGGTTCAGAGCAGATCAAGAACTTGGTGCTCGCATTTGGCACTGCTATCGGCGACACCTTCGATATTTCGAAGCTGCGTTATCACAAAATTATTCTGGCGACAGATGCCGACGTCGATGGCGCGCACATTCGTACGCTTATTTTGACGCTGTTGTATCGTTATTTCCGTCCATTGATTGATATGGGATATGTCTATATCGCTCAGCCGCCATTGTACAAGGTCAAAAAGGGCAAGGAAATTTTCTATTATTACAGCGATGAAGAAAAGATAAAGGCGCTCGGCAAGGATGCTGCCGCTATCGAGCAAGCGGCTGCCGATGTTGATATGCAGGATGCGGCCAACAACGCCGAAGCGCGCGCAGAACTTCTCGAGCGCGCCGAGGCAGAACCAGATGCAGAAGATGTGGTCATTGAGGGAGGGAAGACAAAAGCACCAAAGATTTCTATTCAGCGCTATAAGGGTCTTGGAGAAATGAACCATGATGAACTCTGGGAGACGACCATGGATCCAGCCCGTCGTATTCTCCGCCAGGTGACTGTTGATGATGCGCAGGATGCTGACAAAGTCTTCGATATGCTCATGGGTGATGATGTGCCAGCACGCAAGTCATTCATCCAGTCGAATGCAAAGCACGCAACGTTGGATATTTGATGAACGTCATCTGAAACCACCAAAAACTTTTCATCCATCCATTTTTATACTATCTTGAAATGATTCGAAGGGGTTACAAGGAAAACAAATACGAAAAAGAGGCGTATGGAAGGGCGGGGAATGTTTTCATAGACTAAACTACCGCTTTTTTCTTGCGACAAATATGAAAATTACTATAGCGATTGCAATGAGGATGTAGAGTATATATAAGAGCATGGTGATGAAAAATTATTTCTCTTCTTTTGCTATAAGTAAGATTATACCCACAGTAATAAGTATTAGTGCTCCAGCTATGTAAAATATGGTCAGTCCAGTTTCTACGGGTGTCATAGTATATTAGGATGTTATTTTGATAAAAATATAATACATACGAGCCAACAAGCAAGCGATAATAGTAACCCAAACAAAATGTAGTACCAATTACTTGTTTGACCAACCAGCGGATCCACCAGAACTGATGCAAAGAGAACCTGCCCGACGCCGTTCAATGCGTCTCGAATCGTCCCTTTTTGTGTACGTGTAAGAAAAAGCATGGAATGTTGATGTCCTTGTGGAGAGATTAACGAGGTGGGAATTTCGATTCATGCCATAATTGTAGTCCAAAAAATAGTCCAGTCAATATTGTGTAGGAGTAAAATATATTGCAAAAAAGTTACATTTGCGCCAAAACAATAATCATGGTATAAAATACCCATGTCACATTGGACATACAACTCATGTTCGAAGAACTACGGTAATGGCTTCATTGCCGTCCTTGATATGCGCACACAGTCGCATTCTTTTCTTCAGCCGAGAGTTGTTTAGTCCATCTACCCAATTTCTCACGACCTTTCCCGGCTGAATGAAAGCCGGGATTTTGTTTCCCGCGAACTCTCATCAGCCTTCTGGGTGTTTCCAGGAGTTCAGTACATTAGTAAGAACACAATAGAAAGATACCGATATGAAAAAACAAGCGCAAGTAATACCGACTGCGAGTGATGCCGTATTTCTTCGGGGGAAAAATGTAACGCTTCGACCCTATGCCGAAGCGGACATTCCTTATCTTATGAAATGGGTTAATGATCAGGAGATCAGAAAATTCATTGCGAGGTCTATGCCCGCAAGCGAGAAGACCGAACGAGAGTGGTTGGATCGTATTCACAAAGAGGAGCGTGATCTCGTTGCCTTGATCATTCAAGTCAACGGAATCCCCATCGGTAATATTGGACTAGGTATCAATTGGATAGAGCGCATTGGCACGGTCGGCATTCTCATTGGTGAGAAAGAGTATTGGGGCAACGGTTTTGGCACCGATGCGTCTATGACCCTCATTGAATATGCCTTTAACACGCTCAATCTGCGCAAGATTGAATGGATGGCGAAGGCATTTAATAAGAGGAGCATTGCCTGCGCGCTTGGGTGCGGTTTCAAAATTGAAGGCCGGCTGCGTCAGGAGTACTTTGATGAAGGGCGGTATTGGGACCAAGTCATCTGCGGTATGTTCCGTCGGGAATGGCTGCCGAAGTTCGAAGCCTACCAAAAGGCAAAAGTCAAAGTGACTGAAAAGTAGTCTGTTTTCAAAAAGAAAACACACAACGGCAGGGAAGTTCCTGCCGTTTTTTCTGTATATTACGCAGTCTTGACCTTCAACTTCGATTGCCTCTTCTTGTCCAATTTCGGTAATTTCAAAATCAACAGACCATGTTTCTCGACAGCCTCCGCTTCATCGACATCAATCTCTTCGGGAAGCTGGATAGTGCGTGAAAATGAGCCCCAAAAAAGTTCGCGAGCGAAATAATCTTCTTCACGCGCTATCTTCTCCTCTTCACGCGTGCCGCGAACAGTAACCTGATCCCTGGTAATAGATACATCAAGATCCTCTGGACGAACGCCGGCAATCATAGCTTTGACCACGATCATATCGGGCGTCTGGTAGACGTCCACGGTGAGCTCGGCATCCTTGTCCTCTTCTTCGATCCAAGCTGTTTGTTCGGCAACACCGGCCTTTTTTTGTGGTCGGGCCTCCGTTTCTTCGTCCATGCGGACGGTGCCGGTAAGTCTCTCGAAGAATGATCGCTTATCTTTTGACATGATGGTAATAAATGCCTAAGTATTAAAAATTCCCCCTAAGTATATCACCACAATTTGGGGCGCACAACTTTTATTTCTTCGAATAGGATGATCATGATGACGACGGCTCCCCAGATCCATGAGAATGTTTTCAAGGCATCGCCGGGACTTGATTCGATGATGGAAAGATTGAAGGCGGTGTGTATGGCGATGGCTCCGGCGATACCGACAATGGCGGCGAATATCTTGGCAACGCGGCCATGGTAGAAAAAATAGCCGATACAGAAGCCGATGGTCGCGGAGCTCACAATATGGAGCAGAGTGGCGCCCATGAAGCGCATATTGCCGGTGACTATGCTCTTGGCGATTTCGCCGCCGGAGAGAGGATCGAGGATGAATAGGGTATTCTCAAGTGCCGCGAAACCCAGAGCTACGACAATACAATAGATCATGGCGTCAATGGGTTCGTCGTTGGCCCGTGAACGGAGACCGATAATAGCTATGACGATAAATTTAAGGATTTCCTCGGTTGCCGCCCAGAGCGTATAGCGGATGGTGGCGTCATGATAGATATCAGCTATGTATTGTTCGGCAAATACGGCCGCGCCGACGGCCAGCATGCCGCCGATGAAGCATGCCGCGAGAAGCGATCGAGGTTCAGGATGCTGTCGATCTTCACGGAGCCAAAAAAACAGCCAGATGAATGAGGGGAGGATTCCTGAAAGAAGGGCATACAGAAGAGCAGTGGACGACATGAATACAGTATAGCAAATCATCCGCCACGCCGCCTGTTCATAGTGAAATTGACATAAAAGGAAGCGGGAATCCAACAGAGGAAACCCGCTCTTCGACCCTTTTTACACACGGTCATTAACCAAAAGGGCCGGGGATCCTGACTTACCCACCATAGTAGCACACCCTTGACAATAATGCAATAGTTTGCTAGAAAGGGGATAGATTCACATACATTCACAGCGACGTTCCTGTTGAATGTCACCACCCACCACAGAAAATTGAAAAAGCATGAAAACGAAAAACACGACGGTATTTCTGACTGTCATGGCGCTTGTGTGCGCTATGAATATCCAGTCAGCGACAATCTCGGTTAACAACGGTGCTGATGATGGCGTCGTCGCACCGCCTCACCAGTGGCAGTTCGGCAAGGCCCTCTTTGCCACTTCGGCAAAGTCGGGTACAGCAAATTTGCAGCCACCTCGAGTGGCTCTCGGCGAAAATGGGGTGTACATCTCTTCGGAATGCGCCCTCACCTCGCCCTATCTCGCCCAAAGTCGCACCATGCTAATGGCAGGCCTTGCGGGCGCGGATGTGCAAACTGACCGGGTAATTACTCCAGCGGCGTGGTATCGGGTGCCCACAACCTGGGGCCCCAACTACGGGCTTCAATGGTTTGACTCAGCCGTCACGACATCCTTGAGTTTCATGGGTGCACCGGCACCTACCAACGGTGTCGCCAAGGATGAACATGGCCATCGGATTATCATTTCCCTCACCGGAAAGGGCAATCCTAACGGTTATTATGTGCGAGTGAGCACGTCGCTCACGAACTTCGCGCCGGCGTTCTTTGCCATCAGTACCAACTCGTCGGACAATACGCCGTTACAGTTCAGCTTCACATTTGTTGGTATCAGCTATGGCCAAAATGGTGTGCTGGAAAGCGCCTGGAATCCGCAAGTGGGGAAATGGATTGCTGGCGGTGACGATATTGTCTATGACGGAAGTCAGGGTGTTGTCTATCCGCACCAAGTGACGGTTGACCTGTTTCAACGGTTTGGATCTAGCGTGTCGCTGAACAGTGCAACGCCGTATGACTTTGGCGGCGTGATGGATCAGTTTGCCACAATGCCACTTGCTTGGCTCAAGGCGGAATTGGTTACCAACGGCGTGACTGTGGCCTCGGAGAAAGTGGTTGCAGCCCAGCCCTCTCTCGATATCAGCCGAATTTCTTCAATGATGTCAAGGCTGGTTGTTATCGGGGGTCAGTACAACTTTCCCTACACAATTGAATCCGCGGCAAACCTTACCGGTGCGCCATGGGTTCAGCTTGTCGGACAAACACTGTTCCTTGGTACTCAAGGGCAGTTCGACATCACCAACAATCAGCCGGAGTACTATTTCCGGCTCAAAACCACTCGGACGGCGTCGGCCCCACCCGGTGATCTGTGACATTTCAGTGAGACTTCAGGTGGCCTGCTCGAGCAATGAGCAGGCCATTTTTTCTTGACAAATATTCATATATATGATAGGTTCTCACTATTACCAATACAGATATAAAAATCTTGGAAATACATATGAAAAATAGTTAGCGTTCGCAATAACCATGGCTTTGGCGCTCACTTTTGCATTGCCAGCTATGGCTATCGATGCTTCTAATACTGGTAATGTTAATGGCAACGATGATGCAGTTTCTGCGCCTGTCACTCCGGTAATTGCACCAACACAGCCGGAGATATCCAATGGTGCAGATGACGATATTACTCCACCGACATCTCCTGTAAACCCTGTTGCTCCAGTTGCAGGAATAATTAATGGAGATGATGATGTACACGCTGCGGCCGTCACCCCAACCCACGAAAAT
>CAZUII010000043.1:0-5919 GCA_964619985.1 uncultured Candidatus Saccharibacteria bacterium | reverse complement strand
GCCTTAAATTCGGCCATGACTGCGTCTTTTTCATTAGGCTTCATTTTGCTATGCAAGATATCAATTTCATACTCAGGAAAGACAGAGCGCTTCAAACGCTTCGCTTCTTCTTTGACTGATTTTGCAATCACCGCTGCCTCTTTGTCAGGATCAGGCTCATTGATTCGCGGGCAGATAACGTATAGTTGGCGGCCAGCTTCAAGTTCTTGGCGAATCTTTGCGTACGTTTCATCGCGTTTATCAGGTCGAACAAGTTCGGTGATGATTGGCTTACGACCCACAGGGGATTGGTCAATGAGCGTAAGATCGAGGTCGCCATAGAGGGTGAGCGCCAAAGTGCGGGGAATTGGTGTGGCGGTCATCGAGAGAAGATGTGGGGCAATGGTATCTTTGCGGACGAGTTTGCGACGCTGAGCAATACCAAAGCGGTGTTGCTCGTCGATAATGACATAGGCGAGGTTTTTGAACTTCACTGATTTTTGGATGAGCGCATGCGTGCCGATGAGAACTGAAATAGAACCGTCTTCAACCCACTTGAGCAATTGCGCGCGAGAAATGTCAGTCCAACCTTTTGGGTTCACTTTTGAGGGAAATTTGTAACAACCAGAACCAGTGATGAGACCGATCTGGATTGGCATATAAGAAAAATATTTCACAAAAGATTCGAATTGTTGAGTGGCGAGGATTTCGGTGGGACACATGTAGGCGACCTGGAGGGGGCCGCGGCGCAATGCCGAAGAAACGATTTCTTCACTCGCACCCTTAGCCTTTCTATCTTCTATTGGCTTTGGGCGCGAGGTCATGACCGCATACGCCGTTGCCGCAGCGACTGCAGTCTTACCTGACCCTACATCTCCTTCGAGGAGGCGTGACATGGCTTGGCCGCGCTTCATGTCAGCAAGAATGGTTTCGACGGCGTTATTTTGTGCGTCAGTGGCGACGAAGGGGAAGCGGCGCACGAATTCTTGTACATGTGCCAGGTCGGTCTCGATGTTGAATGATGGATGCTTTTCGTATTCACGTCTTGCACGCTGGCGGCCGAGCTGAATCACAAATATTTCTTGGAATGAAAAGCGCTTGCGAGCTGAAAGGGCATCGTCGCGAGTAAGGGGATTATGCATCCAGATGAGTGCTGTTTTTATACTCGGAAGGTGATATTTTTCGAGAATGTCGTCAGGAATCGGATCTTCGATGGTATCGAGAATGCCTGATTTGAATATTTTTTGTAAAGAATGGTAAATCCAGAGAGAGGTGATGCCGCGAGATTCGGGGTAGACGGGGTAGAGTGAGTGAGCTTCTGCGCTGTTGCCGAAAAGAGAATCGCCGACGCCTGCGGGTAATTTATCGACGACTTCAAGTTTGGGGTTGGAGAAGTAAAGTTTGCCGGGAACTTCGAGCGAGGAAGCCTCCGTAACAGGTGTCCCGTCGGCGAGAGGCACTTCCTGCTTCGGCTTCTTTGCACGACGCTCGCTGACTTTACCTTCAATGCGAACTAACGCGCCTTCGGGGGTCATTTTTGCAATGTAGGGCTGGTTGAACCAGACGCATTGGATGCGGCCGGATTCGTCTTCGACAGTGGCGGTGGCCATGGTAATGCGGCTGTGGAATCCTTTGCTGGCTTTGAGGCCAGTGATTTTGCCATAGATGACAGCAGTGTCGCCCTTTTTAAGTGATTCAATTGAGTGAGCTTCGGCTGTATCGCCATAGCGGGTGGGGAAATGATAGAGGAGGTCCTCTACGGTATGAATGCCAAGCTTTTTCAAGGCATCTTTTTGGATGGGGGTGATACGAAAGTGTTCGGAAACGGGGATATCGAGGGAAAGGGGCATGGGGATAGTATATAGGGAAACAAGAAACTCGTACCACTTGACGTTTTTAAAAATTGGTTTATTATATATTTAGACAGTGTTATGGCTCACTGTTGACAGAATAACTTAGCCATTGGAAAGGCAAATTAGTATGTTCCATCAAACTCACTTCGAGACGACGATGTCACCTGCACATATGGGCGATCAATCATTTATGCACCGTGATGTTCACCATCACTTGGCGTTCCCTGACGGCAGTCTTGTTCGAGGTGGCCCCGTGAGCCAAGACAATCATCGCCCGATTGATCTGTTGCCTCAGGGACAGACGATGCTTCCCGCGTTTGAACTTACCAGGCTGCCTGGTATCCACTAAACTGCGCAGAAGTTTCGTTTCCCACGCTCTGTCTTCGGACAGAGCGTTTTTTGTTATTTTTCACTTCCTACAAACGTAAGAAGCTGGGGATTAAATAGACATCCTGCGGCTCAACATTCGTTGAAAGAGGCGAAAAATCTTGCGGTTGTAAGAACAACTATTACACTCATTTCGAGACAGAGTACCGCAGCCCGCGCTGGATTATAAAGCCTTCTTTGAGTAAATTTTGTACATTTTCTTTTATTTGTTGCTCACCTACTATTTTTTTGCGAATTTCCCTGCCGAAAAACGTGAATATTCCTTTGTCTGTTGTGTTTTTTTCCATCACCAACTTCAGTATCCTCGACCTCAACTCTCGATTTGAACCCTTAAAAGGTTTCTGCTTTACATGATGCACGCTCCTCCGTGATGGGTTTGGCAACGTTTTTTTGAGCATTGAGCCGTAATCCATCAGTGCGTAATACCATTCTCGCGGATTCTTCTTAATCTTTGGATCGCGCAGAGCTTCTTCAATGAAGGGCATGAGTTGGTCGTCGCTAATTTTCTTACAGGCCCTTTTTCCTTCACGCTTCTCAATTTCAGGAAAGAAGAAATGGATAAAGACTGAGCGGATATTGGTTTCTATAAAAGGGAAGGGAACATTGTAGGCAAAAGCGAGAATGGAACCAGCTGTGTTTGGTCCAATACCAGGAAGTGCGCGTAATTCGTCAAAAGAATTTGGTAATGTGCCCGCCGTCTTCCCGCTATTCGTAATTGTCTCTGCAATGCGCTTAAGGAAAAGGGCGCGGCGATTGTAGCCGAGGCCTGACCATTCCTTCAACACATCCCTAGTCGAAGCGCGAGCCAGCGATCTCCAGTCAGGAAATTTCTTTACGAACGATTCAAATTTGTTCACCACACGATGAACCTGTGTTTGTTGGAGCATGATCTCTGAGACAACCACATAGTAGGGTCGCGTGTCAGTGCGCCAGGGCATCTCACGTCTATTGACTCGGTAGTATGACCAGATAGCATCGATAAATCGTTTCATCCTCGCATCATAGCGGATAGTTTCGGACTGTGCTAGGAAGTAGTTGACTTTATTTTTGTGTTCCCACATACTGTCAGCGAGTTGTATAGTGTGTCAGAAACCAATAAGGAGAATCGCATGAATATATTATGGCTTAGCGGCGGTATTTTAGCTCTTGGAATGTTATTTCTCGTCATCGGTTATGCTGAGAAAAACAAAAGCACGAAGTTCGGTCGGGGGTTTGTTAACATCTTCATCAACAATACCGCAGCGGAAGTAATCAAAATTGGCTGGGTTCTCACTGTTGTTGGTATGGTGATTACTATCGCCGGTTTTATTCCCGACCTGTGGAAAATGATTTTTGGGTAATCTCGCTGCCCATGATTGGTCCGTTGTGTCTGTGCGAGTCACTGCCAGCCATCTTGGGGGCAGTTTTTGTTTAGTACAGATTAGGGTCCATTTCAGCGGAGAGAGTGGGATTCGAACCCACGGTTCCCCGAAGGGAACGGCGGTTTAGTAAACCGCTGCCTTAGACCACTCAGCCATCTCTCCAAACGGTGTAACGATAGCATAGCAGAGACATTGAAGCAGAGCCACTTCTTTTTGATTAAGTGACGTTTTTGTGCAAGAATGGCAGAATTGAAAGGATAATACTGGAGACGTGGTGGAGTGGTCTAACATACCTCTTTGCTAAAGAGGCAGGCCTCTTATAGGGCCTCGAGGGTTCGAATCCCTCCGTCTCCGCAAAATGTTTCGAACTTATGGCAAAAGACTTTTCAAAAAATTTAATTAAGGACTACAAGTATTGGAGTCTATATGTGCATGAGAATCAGGGGTATTTAGGTAGATGTGTTGTGTGGTGTAAACGAGAGAATGCTACTGATTTAACAGAAACCACACAAGCCGAACAAGAAGAGTTATTTGTGATCTTAAAGCATCTCCAGCAAGCTTCCAAAAAATGTTTCAATCCGGACTGGTCAAATTATGCTTTTTTAGGTAATAAGGATCGGCATTTGCACGGACATTTTATACCGCGATATGCCAACCCAAAAACTTTTGAAGGAATCATCTTTGAAGATAAACTGTATGGACACAATTATAAAACTGATCACAATTTTGTAACCCCAGAAGAAGTACTTCAGAAAATTAAGCATGTTCTTGTTGAGGCTTTAAAATAAATACTATGTTTAACTATATGAACAAAAAACTAATGTGGGGGGTTGTTATAGTAGTTGTAGTCGGCGCATTGTATGTCTATCGAAATAAAGACTCTTTCATGACTACACCCCCAGCATATAATTATCAGGATTGGAAAACATATAAAGATAAGAAGTACGGGGTTGAAATTAACTATCCTACTAAAGTTAATTGGGGAGTTGGGTATGTTGATAATGAAGAATGGTTTACCTCAGATAATTCAAAGAATGTCAGTTATTCAAATAACTTGAGTGTTGGATTTGGAACCCCTTATTCCAGACCAGGTGGACTTATTTGGGATCTTGGAGTCATGGATAAGGCTGACTTTGATTTAGAAAGATATATAAAAGTTACTGGAGAGCAATTCTTTGATAGACAAGAGAAGCGTGATAAAATATACGTAAAATCAACACCCGCTTTACTGGTAACTGTAACATCTGAAAGTAATAAAGATTGGATAAGTAAGAGTGTTATTGTAGAAAAAGGAGGTAAGGTATATGTCATGGGAAATGGGTCGACAAATCAGCTGAAAGATTTTCAGCAATTTTACAAGAGCCTTAAATTTACCCCCTTAACCCCCGATTCCTCATCCACCAACGAACAAAAACTTATTTCAGTCGGCAAAGAAGTTCTCACCGCGCTAAAAAATAAAGACTACACTCAACTCGAAACTCTCACCAGCAAAAGTGGTCTTTCATTCAACGAATATCCTTACGAACTGGATCTTGCCAAGAGTGATGTCACGAAAGATGGTGTTTCAGATATCCCAACTGACACTACTGTGCGGATGTGGGGGTATACCGATGGAAAAGGAGATGAAATTAGGCTGACTACTTCCGCATATATCAGCAAGTGGATTTACAGTGCTGATTTCCTCAACGCACCAACAGTTGTGGTGAATAAGAAGGCGCATCAGGATGGAAATACACCAAATAATATTGACCAATTTGCAAAGGGTAGAAACTATGTTGGATTTAATTTTCCCGGCACCGAGCAATATGCGGGAATGAATTACTCAACCCTCTACCTTATCTTTGATATTGAAAATGGTGAATATAAAGTACGAGGAATGATAAAGGATGTGTGGACTATTTAGCGGTGTCTCTCGTGTGGATTACTGCCACTATTTATTTTCCAGATTTGGCGTACACTTTATGACGGAGGTCATATGCACACCAATACAAAAACACTTCTTCCCTTTAGGGAATACATGGTCCTGCTCTGCAGGACAATAATGGGACGAGATCTAACTGTGCAAAGAAAAACGTGCAGTCGTCACCTGTTGACTGGCGGCAAGTGTGGCAGTTCTCGAGCCTGGCAATTCTTGAGGCGCGGTGGCCTGGGTCGGTTTCATCGCAAGTTCGGCATCAAGCCGGAACGAGTCGTTGTAGAGCCTGCTCATGCACGCTGACCTGTCAGCGCACAATTGGTATCAGAGGCGAGTCTATGCTCGCCTTTTTGTTTTCTTTTAACCCATTTCACGCTAGTATATGGGCATGAAAACGATTACCGACAAGGCTAGGATCGAAGAG
>CAZUII010000042.1:0-6011 GCA_964619985.1 uncultured Candidatus Saccharibacteria bacterium | reverse complement strand
GGATATGTGGTCGTGCCTATAGTATAGCCGTTTTCGGCAAAAGAAAAAGGCGACCCAGAACGAGACCTACCTCGAACTTGCGAACGTATTTTGGGTGTTTTGATCAGGTTGAATACGCAAGAGCGTTTGCCCGATTTATCTTCACTTCCCTGTTTTATGAAAAATGATACCGAAGTGGAGATTAAGGAGAAGAGGTGGAAACATGACGAGAGGGGCAAGTTTGTGAAGCCATAAAAAACGCCAACCCGAAGATTGGCGCTCTTGATGAGAAGTTTCTAAATATGGACGGCAGAACAACTTGTCGATCCATGCCGTTGACTACCATCGATTTTTTCTGTCCTTAAGCACCACACGTTATTGTGGAACATCGATACGCACCATTGATGATTGAACGGCTCTGCACCTCTTTGATGCGGTGCCTGGAGAGCGAATCCATCAAAATAGATACATCCAGCTTCTCGCCACGATAACGGCAGGCGATGACGATTATCCCAACAAGCAACGAGGGAAGCAGCTCCCAATAACTCGTACCCTCTATCTTTTCGCAGATCACCTCGCTCACACACGGCAGCTTGACGGTAACCTGGTCCTGGGATTAATCGGACACGTTCAAGATCCAATTCGTCCGATCCGGGATTGATCTCATAACATCCCTCGTAAATAAAGGTCCAGTCTGAGTAGTGTGAACCTAAAAGACGGAGTAGTACCGTTTGAGCTGATTCGATACTACGGAGATTCAAGACTGGTGGCTTAACCGGAGAATTTTTTGGTCGCTTTTCCGACCAACATTCCTGCTCCCGCAAGAATTTTGTGAGTTCGGTCCGTACTTTAAGACCATTTTTTCCTGTCAGTTTAACCATAAGGTCAGCCAGTGGTCCGCACCAGAGTTCGCGGAGCACAGCTGAATCAATACCGAGCATGTTATTAGACACGGTCAGCTCCTTTCATCTATTGTGTTATGCTGTCGAGCGAGAAACCAAACGAGGTTATGCTCCAGCAGAACAGGCTCAGAAAAGCTCATTCTGCTAGAGCAAACCATGTTGTGTGACAAAGGGAATCTGATCGTTTTATATCACACTCCTCTGAGAATGTACAGACCCTCGGTAGTTGCCAATTGTGGCAAACATTGGCTTCTAGCGTGCAAACAGAGGATCGATTAGAATCGAAAAAACCACTCACGAGAGTGGCTATTCGGGATGGTTCGATGTTTTTAACTTGTGACCACCTATCTATTCGAACTAACTGTGCCAAGGACCAGGATCGAACTGGTGACCCTTCCCTCTTCAGGGGAATGCTCTACCAACTGAGCTACCTTGGCAATCTTATTTGGCGAAATAACTTTTGGCTGAATCTATAGCGTTCTGCGCACTATTAATATTATTTTCAACGCCCTTGATGCTTCCCGATAATTGGTTATATGCATCCATCGTCGCATTGATATAGGGCTGAATAAAATAGTACGCTCCAAAACTCAATGCAAGTATGACGACCCAATACAACACGCGCATAGCCGTCGAAAGCCGGTTACTGCGACGCATCGAACGAAGCATGCTGTTGTTTTCTTCCGCGAGCTTGTACGTCCGCTCGAGCAAAGAACGCTCTTCAGGGGTCATGGGAATTACTATAACAGAGAATATGATAAATCGCAAAATATGCTATAGTTTTCGCATTCAAACAGCAACACCAACCGCCCCCGTAGTTCAATGGATAGAACAGTTCCGTCCTAAGGAATAGATGTAGGTTCGATTCCTACCGAGGGCACCATTACTCCTCATCACTATCACCAGTCTTCCCTGTCTTCTCAAATTCTTTCAATGCATCCGTAATCGGATCAAACTTTCCCGCCATAATTGCAGGCAAGTTGTGCCATGACTGCTTGATGCGATGATCCGTAACACGATCCTGCGGAAAGTTGTAAGTGCGAATCTTTTCGGAACGGCTGCCGGTACCAATCTGACCCTTGCGATCTGCGGCAAATTTTTGAGCAGCTTTTTCTTCTTCGAGCGCCTCCAGCTTGGCGGTGAGAATTTGCAATGCCAACTCTTTGTTAGCACCCTGTGAACGCTCGGCCGTTGAGCGAACATCAATGCCAGTCGGCTTGTGAATCAAGCGAACTGCTGATTCGACCTTGTTAACGTTCTGTCCACCCTTACCTCCCGCGCGAGAAAATTCCATTTCGAGATCGGCAGGGTTAATAACAAACTTTGATTTCTTACGAATAGGCATAATAGCAACCGTGACCGTGGAAGTGTGCACACGGCCCATTTTCTCTGTTTCAGGAACACGCTGAACGCGATGAACGCCAGTTTCCCAGCGCAATGTTTCAAACGCATCTTTACCACGAAACTCGAGCGATGCTTCCTTATAGCCACCCAGATCATTTTTTGATTCATCAATGATCTTCATGGCCCATCCCTTGCTCTCACCATACCTCTTGTACATGTCCATGAGCTCGGCCGCAAACAATGCCGCTTCGTCACCACCGGCACCTGCTCTAATTTCCAAAATCATTTCCTTTGGCTTTTCTTCTTCGACCACGTCAGCCGCGATAATAGCCGCCATCTCTGTTTCCAGCGACTTCTTTTGCTCAAGAATAGAGGCAAGTTCGTGTTCTGCCATTTCTTTCATCGACGGATCGGCTTCGATCATACCCCGAACCTCGGCTTCATCCTTCATGAGCTTCTCGAAGAGTCCGGCCATAAACGCGGTCTTCGGGTTTGATTTGTAGGTATCCAGATTCATAGAAAAACGCGGATTTAGGAATTAAGATTTACGAATTAAGAATAACACAAAAAAAGACTCAAGTTGCGGGTGCGCCTTTCCTGAATCTTAAATCCTAAATCTTACTTCTTGACTGCTGCTTTCGCCTGGCGAGTCTTGAACTTTTCGACGCGACCTGCGGTGTCGATGGTCTTTTCCTGATTGGTATAGAAAGGATGTGAAGCACTTGAGATTTCAACATAGTGCACTGGGTATTCTTTGCCATCTGTCCACTTAGCATTTTCCTTGGTTGCAATAGTTGAAGATACGAGAAACTTAACGCCGCTTGAGTTGTCGGCGAAAATGACCGGGCGATAGTTAGCTGGGTGAATGTCTTTTTTCATGGGTGATAATGTAACACGTTCAGAACACGAGCGCAAGCATGGCTGGCCCATGCTATAATGATGCCGACATGAACAGTATTCCTCGTTCACACACCATCTATACCATCGCCGTCATTGGGTTTATTTACAGTTTGCACGTGGTATTGCCTATATACTCGAACTCGAGCTTCCTCTCGTTATTAGCTGACGAACAAACTGTTGGACTTATTTATATGGCAAGTGCGGCAGTTTCTATATTATTCTTTTTATTTGCCTCTTCGATCATTCGACGCTTTGGTAATTACGCGACTTCGATCACTCTCGTGTGTATTCAGATCGTTCTATTCTACGGCTTGGCAACGGCCCAATCGTCCACAACTATTGCCATCCTTTTTATCTTACAGTCAGCAGTGGTATCCCTTATAAGCCTAACTCTTGATATCTTTCTCGAGAAATACACTGACGGCAATCACGCGGGAACTATTCGAGGATTCTATATAACCACCCTCAACGCATCATGGCTCATCGGCCCCATGATAGGCAGCATGCTCATTAACGGCATGAACAACTATCGCAATACCTATATTGCAGCGCTTGCAATGTTGTTCCCGCTACTCTACCTTATTCACAAAAATTTTCCCCGATTCAAGGATCCCAACTACACTCACCTGTCGCCATGGCAACTGATCAGACGTGTCTTTTCCAACAAAAGCTGGACATGTCTCTTCTTTGCAAATATTATCTTGCAAACATTTTATGCCTGGATGGTTATATATAGCCCAATCTACCTCAACACGGTTATCGGCTTCGGCTGGAGTGATATTGCCATTATCTTGACCATCATGCTCATCCCGTTCGTCGTCGTGCAATATCCTTTGGGAAAACTAGCCGATAGAAAGTATGGCGAAAAAGAAATAATGATCATTGGATTTATCATCATGGGTATCGCGACCATAGTCCTACCATTCATCACGTCCCATAATGTGGCCATCTGGGGTATCGCTCTCTTCCTGACTCGCGTCGGTGCCGCAGCCGCAGAAATCATGATGGAGACCTATTTCTTCAAAACAGTCTCGTCACGTGACTCAGCTGTGCTCGGTCTCTTCCGTATTACCCGACCACTCTCAAACTTTATCGCTCCACTTGTCACCGGTTTCGTACTCATATTCTTGCCACACAATTATCTCTTTATTTTGATAGGAATAATCTCACTTGCGGGTATCATTCCGGCGATGATGATAAAGGATACTAGGTAATCAAAAGAGCCCCATATAAAGGGCTTTTTTGGTATACCTGAAGGATTGACATATAGCACTATTTGTGATATGATATATGCCGAAGTTCTCAACAATAACAATGTAACAGTTCCTTAAATGGAACGGAAAGATACTACGAAAACGACCAAATTCTTCGGCCTACTGGCCAACAGGCTCCTCATCCTCACCCTGTCCATCGTATCTGCGAATGCGCAGACGTTGCAGCTCAAAAAGCTCAACGCCGACGTCATCAGCTTCAGTGGCGACGCAGGCACAGACTACCGGTTGGAAACGGCGACTGATATCGCCAGTACCAACTGGGAAACGGTGGTAGTCCTCCACAGTGGCCACATGTATGGCAACTCCAGTCCGGTGCGGTACACAAACATCGTCGAAGTTGTACCTCAGCGGTACTACCGAACGGTGAACTTGGGTCCGACGACACCGATCAGTGTCAGTCTCAACGCATCATCACCCTTATCGAGAATCGTTCAGATCTCGAGTTCGCAGAAAACAGCGAATGTGGTGATGTTGGTCACCGACCTTAAGTCGGTCGTCGATGCAACTGGTAGAAGTGTTGAGTGCTTCGTTACGGCGAGTACCACCAACATCTTCGGTTTCATCACCAACATCAAGCTCCAATCCGGCGCCCTGACCTATTCGGCGGACACGATCAGTACGGTCTCGAGCAATCGAGCCAAGGTGAAGTTCACGAATCTGTTCATTCCGATGCCAGCCAACGTTTGTGTTCCCGCCATGTTCCTTATTGACGTGGCGCAAAACACAGGCGGCCAGTTCGAAGGTGTGACGGCGAGCATCGAGATCATCTCTGGCGGCGCCCCTGGTGGACCCTTCAACAATCCCTATGTTGAGGATGCCTCCTACTACACCCTCCCAGTCACCTCAAATACGGTGACGGGCGCAACGGCGACATTCACCAGCGTCGGCGCGATCGCGAACAACACGTTCGCCACGCTCGGCGTCGCGGTTGTGGATGGTGGCGGTAACACGCACTACCCCTGCACCTTCGGGTACACGCTCACGGCCGGGGATAACACTCTGTACGTCAGCAAGAACGCGACGACAGCAATGTCGTTGGCAGTTCAAGTGAACACCATCCTCAACGCGCCCGTGTTCGGTGCCACTCCCAGTTCAATCGCAGGCGACACGGTAGACTACTACGTAGTTCCGGCCGGGTCATCGCGGTCATTCACTGCCGACAGCACCTTAAGCTATGTCGGTCACGGCAACGGTTCAGCTCAGTTCCTCGGCGTAAGTTTTGGAACAACGCCAGGTAATCTGACAGCGCACGCAATCGCCGTATCGGGCGTGCAGGTCGTTGGCTCGTTCTAAGTACGACCTTTCCGTTCAATATTCAACCCGCCCAGATGGAGAAATCTATCTGTGGCGGGCCTTTGTTTATATAAACATTATGTTAATTTTTTATCGCTTCTATACAAACGAACATCGGAATCTCCTTCCTCATTCTATCCTCTTCTTCAGCCCGTGGCCCCGCCTGACTTTTTCGATGCGAGATCCATTCCTCAAGACGAGTGACAGCAAAAGCTGACTTGCTCAACGCTTTGAAATAGGACTGAAGTGGTCGGTGGAATGAAATAGTCGTCTTTTTCTTTGACACGGTCTTTTCGCCTGGCGTCATATCAATCTCTAC
>CAZUII010000041.1:0-6218 GCA_964619985.1 uncultured Candidatus Saccharibacteria bacterium | reverse complement strand
GAGTCGGGCGTTCATCGCCTCGTGAGAATTTCACCATTTAATGCGGCCCAAAAACGCCACACGTCTTTTTCGCTTGTTGAAGTTATTCCAAAGTTCGAGAAGACGTCTTCGAATGATCTCGTCATTCCTGAAAGTGATCTCGAAATTTCAATTGCAAAATCGGGTGGTCCTGGTGGCCAGAATGTGAACAAACGCGAAACAGCGGTACGTTTGGTTCACAAGCCAACAGGCATTTCTATCCACGTAACCTCTGAACGTTCACAAGCGCAAAACCGTGAGAAAGCTCTCGATATTCTCCGCGGCAAACTCTGGAAGCGCATGGAAGATGAGCGTATCGCAAAGGAACGTGGCATGCAGATTTCTTCGACGACTGCTATCGAATGGGGTAACCAGATCCGTTCGTATGTGCTGCATCCGTATAAGATGGTCAAAGATCACCGAACTGATGTGGAAACGGCGCAGGTTGATAAAGTCCTTGAAGGGGGATTGGATGAATTTATCCAGGCAGAGAAAGAGCTTTAAGTTTGCTATACTGTACCCATGATCTACTACGACAAAGTCTCCAAAATCTACCCCGACAAATACGTCGCTTTGGAAGGTGTTAGTTTCGGCGTAGAACCAAAGGAGTTTGTAACCATTGTCGGTCATTCAGGCGCCGGCAAGACGACGCTCATGAAGATGCTCATTGCCGAGGATCGTCCAACGGAAGGAGCTGTTTTTTTTGAATCGACGGACATTGGACGCCTCAATAAGCGCGAGATGAGCAGGTTGCGCCGTCGTATCGGCACTGTGTTTCAGGATTATCGTCTGATACCGAACAAGACCGTGTACGAAAACATTGCCTTTGCCATGGAAGCATCCGGTCGCACTGACAGCGAGATTGCGGCAGATGTGCCGCACGTGCTCGACCTCGTGGATATCGGCCACAAGATCTGGAATTTTCCCCATGAATTGTCAGGAGGTGAGCGCCAGCGCGTAGCCATCGCCCGCGCCATTGTCAATCAGCCGGATATTGTCATCGCCGACGAACCGACGGGCAATCTCGACCCGGTCAACACATTTGAGATCATACGTATTTTGCAGAAGATTAATGAATTGGGCACGACCATATTGCTGACGACGCACAACAAGGGTGTCGTCGATACGGTGAAAGGGCGCGTCATCACCATGGAAAAGGGGAAGGTGGTGAGGGATGATAAAACAGGCAAGTATATTTTGTAATGCTATAATTGTTTTACATGATATTCACGACATTCAAACGCATCACCCGCACTGGCTTCGTCAACTTTTGGCGCAACGGCTTTTTGTCGTTTGCCGCAATCGTGGTCATCACGCTGGCGCTATGTTCGTTCGGCGCGCTCCTATTTGCCGGCGCTTTTGGCCGCTCTCTGATCGCGGACGTCAAGGATAAAGTCGACATTAATGTTTATTTTACGCTCGAGGCGCCCGAATCCGACATCGTGTCGCTCAAAAAAGACCTCGAGCACCTGCCGGAAGTGTCGCGTGTCGAATATGTCTCGCGCGACGACACCCTTGCCCAGTTCAAGACCAAGTGGCAGGACAACGCTCTCATCATGCAGGGTCTGACGGAGATCGGCTCAAATCCGTTTCCGGCATCTCTCAATATAAAAGCCAAGGATCCGGCGCAATATGCGAGCATCGTCAATTTCCTTGAAAACAAACCGCCATTACTCGCTGACGGTACGCCCATCATAGAAAAGATTAATTACAAACAAAATCAGCTGGTGATCGAACGATTGAGCCGTATCATACCAGCAGTCGAGCAGGCCGGCATGGTTACGGGCATTATTTTTGTGATTGTGGCCATCATCGTGATTTGGAATACCATCAGACTCATCGTCTACACGTCCAAGGATGAAATATCAGTGATGAAACTGGTTGGTGCGAGCAATATGTATGTACGTGGGCCGTTGGTGGTCTCAGGCATTATGTATGGCATCGTTTCGGCAATGTTCGCTCTTGTGTTGATGGCAGCCTTTGCTTATTGGAGTGATGCGGTGGTGCTCAAGTTCGCGGGCGTCCAAGTCGCCTCTGATTTTGAGCTTGCGGTCAACATTCTCTCACGTTATTTTGTCCAACATTTCGGGCAGATTTTTGTGATTATTATGGGTGCGGGCGTCATCTTAGGCGCACTTCCAAGCTATATCGCGGCGCGAAGGTATTTGCGGGTGTAAAGAGGCTCCGAGGCTTTTATACAAACCACTTTATTTCAGGCTATTTCTTCAACACATTTATCGTCCCTGTTTCAAGTAGACAAAGCGCCTAGGCTTCACTAGAATGGCCTTATGAAACGGAAGCCTGGGAAAAACGCTAAGGCCATTGCTCACAAGTATATTTTCGTCATCGGTGGGGTCATGTCCGGCGTGGGCAAGGGCATTGCCACCTCTTCCATCGGCACTCTCCTCGCCGCAAAAGGATTTAAGGTCAACCTGGTCAAGGTTGACCCGTATTTGAATGTGGATGCCGGCACCATGAACCCGATCGAGCATGGGGAAGTCTTTGTGCTTAATTCGGGCATGGAGACTGACCAAGACATGGGCAACTACGAGCGCTTCCTCAATCGCGATTTGACTGCGGATGATTACATTACCAGCGGCATGGTCTACAAATACGTTATTGAAAAAGAGCGCGCCCTTGGGTATGGAGGGAAGTGCGTCGAGGCTGTTCCGCATATTCGTGATGAGATCGTCCGCCGCTTTGAACATTCCTCAAAAATAAATAAATCAGACGTTTCCATTATTGAAATTGGCGGCACAGTCGGTGATTACCAGAACATCATGTTTATCGAGGCGGCTCGCGCCTTGAAGATTCGTCATCCAGAGGATGTTGCTTTCATCATGGTGTCGTATTTGCCAACGCCCGGCACCTTGGGAGAAATGAAAACACGTCCAACTCAAAACGCCGTGCACCAGCTTGCTTCATACGGAGTGACTACCGATATTGTTATTGCGCGTGCGGCCACACCGCTTGACGAACGTCGTAAGGAAAAGATTGCGACTGCGTGTAACATTTTGCCAAAGCGCGTGATTTCTGCGCCTGATATCAAGAGCATCTATGATGTTCCAGTCAACTTCGAGCACGATAAGCTCGCCGACATTCTCCTCGAAGTTCTTCATGTTGACAAAGATACGGCAAAAGCGATGGCGACTCATCCCATCCTTTCTCTCGGTGAATGGGAAAAGATGGCCAAGGGCATTAAGAATCATGAAGGCAAAAATCTCAATATCGCCATTGTGGGAAAATATTTTAATACCGGTGATTTTGTTCTCACTGATGCGTATTTGTCGGTTCTGGAAGCAGTCAAATTCTCGGGGTATGCAGTGGGGATGAAGCCCGTTATTCACACGATTAATTCGCGTGACTTTGAGACAGAAAAAGGATCCAAGAGAAAAGGTGTGGTATTTCCGTATGAAAAGCTCGATGAGATGGACGGCATCATTGTTCCGGGAGGATTTGGCGAGTCGGGCATCGAAGGCAAGCTTAACGTCATCCGCTATGCCCGCGAAAAGGGGATTCCGTATTTTGGTCTCTGTTATGGCATGCAGCTCATGACTATTGAGTACGCACGAAATGTACTTGGACTTGCGGGGGCGCATACGGCTGAGATTGATCCAAAGTCGCCGCATCTCATCATTGACATCATGCCTGATCAGAAAAAGAAAATTGCGGAAGGCAATTATGGCGGTAGCATGCGTCTTGGTACGTACCCGGCAAAGCTCCGCAAGGATTCCATTGCGCAGGAGGCGTATTCGTATTTCGGGGGCAAAAAATTGCCGAAGCCGACAACCAGCATCAAGGAGCGCCACCGCCATCGCTATGAGGTCAATCCAAAATACATTGAGCGCCTTGAAAAAGCGGGTCTCGTATTTTCAGGCAAGTCACCCGATGGAACTCTTATGGAAATTGCCGAGTTGCCGCGCGAAGTGCACCCATTTTTTCTTGGCACACAGTTCCATCCAGAATTGCTTGCGCGACCACTGATGCCGCATCCATTGTTTACGCAGTTTATGAAAGCGGCGAAAACAAGGAGTAAGGAGCACGGAGAAAGGAGAAAGGAGGTTGGTGGAGACAGTGCTGTTTCAGTTAATGCTGATTTGATACGAGATATTGAGGCGGATGTTGGTGATATGGGTGAATAAAACAACTTGTTTGTATGAAGAAAAAACTGACCATTAAAAATCTTGAACTTTTTTCTGATTTACTTAATCGATTCAGAAAGGTTAATCGTGTTCTTCGTGCAAATGGGCTGAAGCGTGATGAAAATGACGTTGAACATAGCTATATGTTAGCAATGCTTGGTTGGTATATCGCATCTGTGGAACGCCCCGAATTAGACCTAAGGAAAGTCCTCATGTACGCGCTCGCGCACGACCTGGTTGAAGTATACGCAGGAGATACATTTTTCTACCATAAGAATCCACAAGTACACCAGTCAAAACAAAAAAGGGAACATAAATCTGCGCAAAAAATAGCCAAAGAATTTTCCGAATTCAAAGAACTTCACCAGTATATTCATCAATATGAAGCCCGCAAGGATGCTGAGTCAAAATTTATCTACGCGCTCGACAAAATCCATCCAGTCATTCTTATTTTTCTAGATAAAGGGCATACGTGGAAACGGGAGAAGATTACACTCTCGATGGCCCGGGAAATGAAAGATCATAAAATCAAAATAGATCCGCTCGTGAATGAATATTGGCAAGAATTGGTTCCAAAATTAATTACCTATGAAAAAAAGTTCTTCCATAAAAAATAACATGCAAAAACCACTACACCAAGAACACGAAGTCAAAGTCCTCAACATTGATATCGCGGATATAACAAGAAAGCTCAAAAAAATTGGCGCCAAGAAAGTGGGCGATTTCTTTTATCGTTCATGCTCATTTGATTACGAAGGTTTTCCGCTTGATAAAAAGATGTCATGGATTCGCCTGCGTGACGAGGGTGACCGTATTCGACTCGCGTACAAGCGCCGACTTGGTGTAACTTCAAGTGCAGGCAATGACGCAGGCATGGAGGAGATTGAATTTGAGGTTGAAGATTATGACAAGACGCGCCAATTTCTCCATAAAATCGGCCTTATTCTTAAGTTTGCCCAGGAAAAGAAACGTACCAGTTGGGTAAAGGGAGACATCGAGTTCGATATAGACACCTGCCCGCAGCTGCCACCGTATTTAGAAATAGAGGGTAAGACTGATGCCGCGCTCAAGCGGGGCATGAAGTTGCTGGGTATCAAGCCCGAAGACTGCCGACGTTTTTCTACGACGCAGGTATATGAGTTGCACGGCATTCGCGACAAGGATTATATCTCCATGACTTTTGATGAATTTGTGAAGAGAGAAGTCCCGGCAACCTCAACCTCAAAGAAATCGAAAAATAAGGTAAAATAGTCTCATGACTATCGGCATCGGGATCGGGTTGGCATTCGTCGCCATGCTCTGCTGGGGCTTCGGCGATTTTCTGATCCAAAAATCTACGCGCAAACTTGGTGATTGGGAAACACTTTTTCTCATTACCGGCTTTGGGACGATTGTGCTCTTACCGTTTGTGTGGCATTCATTGCCGGATTTGTTTGCAAGCGCCGGTCCTGGCCTCTACGTTCTTGTTGGAGCCGCACTAGTGCTGCTCCTCGCCGCATTGTTGGAATTCGAAGCTCTGAGGCGCGGCAAGCTGTCAGTAGTCGAGCCAATTTGGTCGTTTGAGATTCCCGCAGCGGCATTGCTCTCATATTTTTTACTGAACGAACGCATTACTGCCGTCCAGATTGTTCTCGCAATTATCCTAATCATCTGCCTCGCCATGGTCTCATTCCGGGGTAAACGATTTTCCGCGGCATTTTTCCTCGAACGGGGCGTCATCATTTCATTCATCTCCGCGCTGGTTATGGGTTGTGCCAACTTCTTCATGGGGTGGGGAGGTCGTATGACTGATCCGATCATGGTCAACTTTTTTACGGATGCCGTTCTCATGATTATTTGTGGACTGTACTTGGCTTACAATGGGCGACTGGGCAAAGCGTTTTCCGATCTTCGCCACGGCTATGCAACTATTCTACCCATGTCTATTGCCGATAAGGTCGCCTGGCTGGCCTACGTGGCCTCTATGGCCCTTATTCCGATTGCGGTGGCCACTGCACTCTCAGAAAGCTACATTATCATCGCTGTACTGCTTGGCCTCTTTGTGAATAAAGAAAAGCT
>CAZUII010000040.1:0-6289 GCA_964619985.1 uncultured Candidatus Saccharibacteria bacterium | reverse complement strand
CTGAGGACGAATATCTCGAAGTCACTCCTAAGAGTGTTCGCCTGCGCAAGCAAGGCCTCACCGAAATCGAACGCTCCAAAATGAAGCGAAAGGGGTAGTTTATATCAAATCTCAAACAGTCAGCAGCTTAGTTTAGTATCGAAGAACCTAGAGCAGTGGGAACCGGGAATTTTCTTATTGGCGGCTTTGATGTAAAGTAGTGTTAAGTTAGAGTTTTATATGCCCACCTCTAAGAAAGGCGAAACAATCACCCTGGCTGAGGCGTGTGACATCCTGGGTGTGCACCCTAATACCATGCGCAAGTGGGACAATAAGGGATATCTGAATGCTATTCGGATTGGTACCCGTAAAGATCGCCGATATCGTAAGAGCGATGTGCTGAGGGTTCTGAAGCAGCAATAAATTTATGTTCGAACACGCATTCAAACGAATTGATCAGATACTGCACACCGACTCAGGTTCGGCGACTGAGCTCGATTACGTGGAGCAGACCTCATGGATCCTCTTTTTGAAGTATCTCGACGATCTGGAGGAGACAAAGAAGACGGAGGCGGCATTGGCTGGCAAGAAATACATCTACATTCTCGATAAGCAGTACCAGTGGGACACTTGGGCTGCGCCTAAAACGGTTGAGGGCAAAATCGATCACCAAAAGGCACTCGATGGTGACGATCTGAAGGATTTCGTAAACGATAAGCTGTTCCCATACCTGCGCAGGTTCCGCTCAGAGGAGCCGGACACGATTGAATACAAGATTGGCGAGATCTTCAGCGAGCTCAAGAATAAGATATCGAGCGGCTATAAGCTGCGTGAGATCCTCAACATCGTTGATGGGATGCACTTCCAACGCTACGAGGAGAAGCACGAGCTTTCGCACTTGTATGAGGACAAGATAAAGAACATGGGCAACGCTGGTCGCAACGGTGGCGAGTATTACACTCCTCGTCCTTTGATTAAGACCATCGTTAAAGTGGTAGATCCGCAGATTGGAGACAAGATCTACGATGGCGCATGTGGATCAGCAGGCTTCTTGGTGGAGGCATATGATTACCTCACTCAAAACAAAGCAAAGCTTACATCAGCACAGATGGCAACGCTGCAAAGTAAGACGTTTTACGGGAAGGAAATAAAATCACTCGCTTACATCATCGGGATCATGAATATGATCCTGCATGGCATTGAAGCTCCAAACATAAAGCACGCTGATACGCTCGCTCAAAACATAAATGATATTCAGGAAAAGGATCGTTATAACGTAATTCTTGCTAATCCTCCGTTTGGTGCAGGCATTGGTCGGGAGATTCAACAGAACTTTCCGATTAAAACCGGTGAGACTGCTTCTCTATTTCTTCAACACTTCATCAAAATACTCAAAGCTGGCGGACGAGCAGGAATCGTTATTAAAAATACTTTCCTGTCTAATACCGATAACGCCTCCGTCAGTCTCCGCAAGCTTCTTTTGGAAAGCTGCAACTTGCACACTGTTTTGGACTTACCGAACGGGACATTTGCTGGTGCAGGGGTAAAGACCGTCGTTCTCTTTTTTGAAAAAGGCAAACCTACAAAAAAGGTTTGGTATTACCGTCTTGACCCTGGTCGAAGTCTAGGCAAAACCAATCCTCTGAACGAGAAGGACTTGATGGAGTTTATAGAGCTCCAGAAATCCTTTGGTGATTCGCCTCGTAGCTGGAGCGTGGATATGAATGAGATAAACAAAGAGACCTTTGATCTCTTGGTAAAAAATCCAAATAGTGAACAGCCCAGTCATCGTGACGCCACTGAAATAATCAAAGAGATTGCCTCGCTGGATGCACAAAGTGCAAAAGCACTGAAGAAAATAAACGAACTGATATGAAATCTGGTTGGCAAATGAAAAGAATTGGCGAGGTCTGCGAACTGATGACAGGTGGAACACCTGCACGTTCGAACCCAAAGTTTTTCGGCGGTGATATTAAATGGCTTGTTTCTGGCGATATACACACGGGCGAAATATACGATTGCGAAGGTCGAATTACTGAGGCTGGCATGAAAAACTCTAACGCAAAACTGCTGCCAGTTAATTCCGTCCTGATCGCTTTAAATGGTCAGGGAAAGACTCGTGGCACTGTTGCAATGTTAAGGACTCCTGCTACGTGCAACCAATCTATAGTGAGTATTTACCCAAAACTATCTGCGGGGCTATTGCCAGAATTCTTGTATGCCAATCTTCGAGGGAGATACGAAGAGCTCCGTCATATGACAAGCGATGACGACAAAGATCGACGGGGGTTGAATATGGGGCTAATCAGAAACATAGAAATACCTATTGCTCCGCTTGAGGAGCAGAAAAAGATCGTTGAGATGCTGCAGCGTTCGATGGAAAGTATTCAAATGGTCGAAGCTAACACTCGACGGAATCTTGAGAATGCACGTACTATTTTTGAATCATACCTTGGGACTGTTTTTGCGAAGCGTGGAGATAATTGGAAGGAGGCAACCTTTTCTGAGCTATGCGAAATCAAACATGGTTTCGCCTTCAAAAGCAAATTCTTTTCTTCGAGCGGTGATCATGTCCTTTTAACGCCCGGGAACTTTTACGAAGAAGGTGGCTATCGTGATCGTGGCGATAAACAAAAATATTATATGGGTTCCGTTCAGACTGAATATATTCTGGCAAAAGGTGACCTTCTCGTTGCAATGACGGAACAAGCTGCGGGCCTGTTGGGCAGCCCTATATTGGTGCCAGAATCCAATAAATTTCTACATAATCAAAGACTTGGACTCGTTGTTAAAAAGCCCGGAGTAGCGTGGAGTAATGACTTTTTCTTTCATGTATTCAATACCAAGCATGTACGTCGTGCGATCCAAGCAAGTTCTTCAGGAGTGAAAGTTCGCCACACGTCACCGAAAAAGATTGGAGAGGTTGTCATCGCATTTCCTGCCTCGATATCTGAACAGAAGAAAATTGCCAGTGCACTTAACAAACTTCACAAGGAAGTTGAGTCTCTGGAGTCCATATATCAAGAGAAGCTCTCAGCATTGGCATCACTGCGTGCCATTTTGTTACAGAAGCCATTTTCAATTGATACAACGCAATCACCGATTGTAAGTCCCTATCAGATAACGATTCCTGGTATTTCAACTACTGACTTACATGCGGGCATTTTGGCTCTGTCATATGCCATGCACGAGAATGCAGGTCGCCTCAGGACTTTTGGGCGGGTGAAAGGTGAAAAGATTTCGCATATGGTTGAGGCGCATGTGGGCATAGAGCTAGGACGTCAGCCTGTGAAAGATCCTGCTGGTCCTGATGACTACAATCACTTGAAAAAAGTAGAGCATCGAGCATCTAAGGCAGGTTATTTTGATTTCAAGCCGCAAGGAAGCGGATATCAATTGGTAAAACGTCGCAAGTTCGATCAGTTAGTAGAGAGCACAATAGCGGCACTTGGTGAAAAGAAGCAAGAAGTCGAAAGACTCATAGAAATAATGGTGCCTTGGGATACACAGCAGTGTGAAATTTTTGCTACTACATATGCTGCATGGAACAACTTATTGCTTGAAGGCAAGCGACCTTCCGACGAGGATATCGTATTGGAAGCAAGAGAAAACTGGCATGGAAAGAAAATGGTCATACCTCGAGAGCGTTTCTTTGCTGCGATTGAATGGATGAAGAAAAATAACATGGTACCAGCCGGTAAGGGTAAGCGAGTGCTTAACAAAAAGTAGCTTATGAACGAATCCGAAACACGAGCTGAATATATAGACCCATTGCTCAAGGCGAGCGGTTGGGGCGAAATAGAGGGATCAAGAGTCCTGCGTGAATTTCGTATTACTGAAGGCCGCATACAAGGCGGTGGTAAGCGCAGCGCACCGGAGATCGCCGACTACATACTGGTCTATAAGAACAGAAAGATTGCAGTCATTGAAGCAAAGCAGGTTGATCTGCCTGCAACAGAAGGGTTGGCACAGGCGAAGTCATACGCCGGCAAGCTGCAGATTGACTACACCTACGCCACAAACGGCAAAGAGATATACCAAGCATCAATGAAAAATGGCGCAGAGGGTGTTGTTGAGAAGTTTCCGACACCTGATGAGCTCTGGCACAAGACATTCTCAGATGAGAACGAGTGGAAGGAGAAATTTGCTGCTGTACCTAACGAGGGAGAGAATGGTCGCCGCTACTACCAAGAGCTTGCCATCAATAACGTGCTGAATGCTGTAGCTGAAGGTAAAAACAGAGTCCTCGTAACGATGGCGACGGGTACGGGCAAGACAGCGGTAGCTGCACAGATCGCATGGAAACTATTTCAGACCCGATGGAACTTGCAGAAGGATGGTGCACGTCGTCCACGCATCCTCTTTTTGGCAGACCGAAACATCCTTGCCGATCAAGCATTTGGTAATGACTTCTCGATTTTCCCGAGTGATGCTCGTGTACGCATAAACCCTCTCGATATACGCAAGAAGGGTGGCGTGCCAATGGGTGGTAGCGTTTTCTTCACTATCTTCCAGACCTTTATGAGCGGTGTCGATGATACACCTTACTTCGGTGAGTATCCACCAGACTTCTTCGATTTCATCATCATCGATGAGTGTCACCGTGGTGGCGCGAACGACGAGGGTAACTGGCGTGGCATTTTGGAGTACTTCGCACCTGCTGTGCAGCTTGGTCTCACAGCAACCCCGAAGCGAAAGGATAACGTCGACACGTACAAATACTTTGGCGAGCCGGTGTATATCTACTCCCTTAAAGAAGGAGTTAATGACGGCTTCCTCACGCCGTTCAAGGTAAAGCGCATTAAAACTGGTCTCGATGATTACATTTACGTTTCTGACGACCAGATAATTGAAGGAGAAGTGGAACAAGGCAAGATATACAAAGAGCCTGAGTTCAATAAAACGATTGAGATCCGTGAGCGTGAGGCAAAGCGAGTGCGTGTCGTGCTCGACGAGATCAACCAAAGCGAAAAGACTATCATCTTCTGTGCAAACCAACCGCACGCTCTTTTGGTCCGTGATCTGGTCAACCAAATGAAGGACAGTAAAGACCCGAATTACTGTGTCCGCGTGACTGCAGAGGATGGCCTTCGTGGCGATCAGTATCTTCGAGAGTTCCAAGACAACGAAAAGACGATACCGACGGTGCTTACGACCTCTCAAAAGCTCTCTACGGGTGTAGATGCACGCAACGTGCGCAATGTCGTACTCATGCGACCCGTAAACTCAATGATCGAGTTCAAGCAAATCATCGGCCGAGGAACACGTCTCTTTGACGGCAAAGAATATTTTACCCTCTATGACTTTGTGGATGCATACCATCATTTCGCTGACCCTGAATGGGATGGTGAGCCAGTTGATGAGACTACCGAAGAGCGTTTTCGCAAGCCGAAGGGAGAGAGCGAACCAAAAGAACCTCAACCTCTACCTGAACCAGAGCCCCCAGCGCCGAAGCAGAAGATCAAGATCAAGCTGCGTGATGGTAAGGAGCGTGAGATTCAGCACATGATCTCAACATCGTTTTGGGGTGCCAACGGCAAGCCGGTATCTGTGCAGGAATTTATGGATAACATGTTTGGTGCCATGCCCGAATTCTTTAAGAGTGAAGAGGAGCTGCGAAAGATCTGGTCTGATCCGACGACCCGCAAAGAGTTCCTCGAGAAGATCGCTGCCATTGGATATGGCAAAGATGAGCTTGAGGCACTACAGAAGATGATTGACGCAGAGCAATGTGACCTTTTCGATGTTTTAAGTTATGTGTCTTTCTTGGTGCCTCCGATTTCACGAGTAAAGCGCGTTGAACAGTCGAAAGACGAAATTCTGAACGCAGTTGATAGTCAGCAAAAAGAATTCCTGGACTTTGTCCTAACGAAATACGAAGAGAAGGGTGCTGAGGAGTTAGACGAAGATAAATTGCCGGTCCTTTTGAATCTCAAGTATCAGGCCATAGCTAACGCAGTAAGCGCCTTGGGAAATGTCGACAGGATTAGATCTGTATTCTTTAGTTTTCAAAAAAGCCTTTATGCGGTAAAGGATTAAGGCTAATATATGGTCTTATTTTTTGAGTTGCAAATTACTCTTCAGCCAACACAGCGAATCACTCTTTTTGAAGATCGACTCTTCTGCCAATAAGTATTTGGAATAATTCCGGAGAGACCTCCTTTGAGACCCCATATCCTGACTTTAGTAGCCCTTCATGCTGCAAGCGTTTGGCTTGGCACAGCTAATTTCTCTCCATGAGCGCTTCAGTGTGACCCTGGTTAGATAAGGGGATGAAAATTGCACAGATTGCTCCCATAGCGGAGCGGGT
>CAZUII010000039.1:0-6519 GCA_964619985.1 uncultured Candidatus Saccharibacteria bacterium | reverse complement strand
GATATTGTTCCACGTCCGTATGATATTTCTTTGAGCGTGTGGCCCCGTGATAATAGTGCCGTGGCTGAAAGTTTTTTTGAGGTAAGCGCAGGCTCCCCTGAAATCCAATTTTATATTGACGACCCATTATATGGGCCCTTGTTCAACCGGACAATCGGGTCAATACTGCGCATCGGCGCCAATAAGGAAACAAGCGTGACTGCTGTACCTTTTGGCTTCAACAAGCCCCGCGTTGGCACTGGTGACCTGTCGTGGGAATGGGGACTCAATGGCAGAAGCCAGAGCAACTTGTCCTCGCGCGAGTCAATCATACTTCGCTCACCAGACCAGTCGAGCGGATCTTCTAATATCCAGCTAAACATCAGAAATACTGATAAAATACTGCAGGGGGCAACGGGTATCTTTTCGGCTTTGTTTAGTTCTGAAACAAAACAGAATCCCGCCGTAATATTTTAATCTCCTATGGAAATTTTCCGCAACAAAAACATAATGATGCCCCGCCTATTATGTGGCGCATTTTTTGCCGCAATACTTTTTATAACACCAGGCGCCCTTGCTGCCCAAACCGCAAGCGCAAACCCAAAAAACAATCCGCCGGCGCAATATACGCTACTCGAGCCTCTACCCTGTATCTCAAATGGGGGAGCTAACGAGGAAGAACAATACTACAACTGTCCCCCGGGCACACAAGCAACGACCGTCAATTTCAAGGATTATGTCCAGTACGCCTTCAATCTGCTGATTGCCCTCGCCGCAGTGGCCGCGGTCTTCATGATCGTGTGGGGAGGATTTGAACACATGACGTCGACTTCGCCTTCAGGCAAAACCGAGGGACTAAAAAAGCTTGAAAATGCGGTCTATGGGCTTTTATTGGTACTATCTTCATATCTCATCCTTAGGACAGTCGACCCGCGACTAGTACAAATACCAACGACTCTGGTAACACCGCTTGATATTACCTATAAGCCGGATGAGGTAGCGACGTTCTTTAAACAACTATCTGATGACGCAAATAGATACCGCCAAGAGAATATGGAAATTATTAACAATGTCGCGGCCGCCAAAAAAGAATTCGACCGCCTTGCCAGCGAAAAAGCCGCCTTGTGTAAACAGCTCGCTGAAGAATCGCCTTCGCCTTATGGCAATGAACCCACGGGATCTGGCACCGATCCTTGTGTCGCCCTGGCAAAATTATCCGACATGAGTCCCGAAGCGCAAGCTTTGGCCGCGAAAATACAAAACATTGATAATAAACAGACTTCACTGGTAACACAGATAGCCGCTAATACCGCCATCGGCAACATGAATGCAATCATACAAAGATGTTATGGTGTTTCATCGAGTAATACGAAATATTGGCTCATTTTTAACGCGGAAACAAATAGTTTTACCCAGAAAGATTGTACCGAAGGGATTAATGAGGCCGCAGAAAAAGGAATCTCTGTATTGAAAGCTAACGGTCAAAACGATGCGGTAAATCAGGTTGAGAATTATAAAAAATACGCCGACTCGATAACAAAAATAAATACTGCGGTAAAGGTAAATATGAGTTCAAGCCCTGACATTAAAGCTGCAGTTGATACATTACAGACAGCAGTTACTACTGCGGCAACGGCGGCTGGCTCAGTATATGGCGGAGCGGTAGGTGGTGTTACGGCATTTGCCGGAGCACAGGTCTTTAATGGAGTTGCGGTTGCTGTGCTTGTTCAGGATCCTAATAATGCTGCCGCAAAGTTGACTGTTTCTCAGATACAACTTGAGGTTAACAATAATATAAACAATATAACTGACCCCAAATTACAAGAACAGTATAAGACACAGGCTTATACGCTCATAAAGATGCTGGGCGGTAAAGGGGATGGCACAGATTCAACTAGGTTTGCAACTGACCATGACAAGTTGCAGCAGCAACTAAATAACGCCAACGACATACCAATGCCGTAAATATACGCTACACCCAATGACAAGTAAATCCTTAAAATTTATTCTTGCCCTCGTATTCATCCTAATACTCGCCGCGGCAGCGTATTGGCAGTTTTTCCTGCGCGACAATATGGCTACCCCCGACACCTCACCAGACACGGGGCAGTCTGGCTTCGTGCCGCTCGGAAGAACTGTTACCCCTGTAGGCACTACCGGCACATCAACACAACCAGGCCAGACAAACAGCGCCGCCAATAACACCCCAGGCACCCAGCTCAAAATTCCTGCACTTCGACTGTTGAGCAATACCCCTGTTGCCGGATATGGCGCCAGCACCACGGGCAGCACAAAGACGCCTGTCGCCAGCAGCACAACAGTCATCCGTTGGCTCGATCGTGGAAGAGGGAATGTGTATGAGGCATTGGGCAACACATCAGATATTACGACCATTTCAAACACAGTCGTACCAAAGATGTATGAAAGTGTTTGGAACAAAAACCTCACCTCGGTGGTTGCGTTCGGTATTGCTGAAAACAACACTATTGGCGGCATTTGGGCGGAGCTTCGCCGCCGTGCCATACCAAAAGTTTCCAGCACTTCTCCGCAAGTGGCCGATGGAACCCTTACTCCCTATGAGCTGCGCGGTAAAACCCTTCCTGAAAACATTGTAGCCTATGCCGTATCACCAAAAAGAGATCGTGTTTTCGTGCTCATCAGTGAAAAAGGTGCTGGGGTGGGATATATTTTCAAGTTCGACGGGTCATCGCCGGTGCAACTATTCAGCACGCCAGTAACGCAGGTTAATGCCGAGTGGCCGACTGACACGATTATCGCCCTGACTACAAAAGGAGCTGCCGGCGAACGAGGTTTCTTATATTTCGTTGATGCCAAGACTGGCATGTGGAAGAAAATCCTTGGCCCTCTTCCAGGCCTTAGTACAAAAGTAAGTCGAGATGCAAAAAAAGTGTTCATTTCTGTCGCGGGAAGCTCCGACAACATTCTTTCAAGCATTTACGATGTCGCCACACGAAAAGGAACGGATGCAGTAATACGAACATTGGCCGATAAATGCGTCTGGGGCAACTTCTACAAAGACATGGTGTATTGCGCGGTACCGTCCCAACCCGTCCCGGGAACGTATCCGGATGACTGGTATAAAGGCTCTGTTTCCTTTGCCGACAAAATCTGGCAAGTTAATGCCGCCACCGGAGAAGTTCACTTGGTTTCTTCCATCGTCGACACTTCCGATCGTATCATCGATGCCTTTAACCTCGGCCTCGATGATCGCGACAATTTCCTGATGTTTATGAACAAAAATGACCTCTCGCTGTGGTCATTGGATCTCGTTTCAAAGAATTAGGCTTGAGGTAGGAGCGGCAGGGCAGAGGCCACTCTATACAACCTTCACTATGTACTTCCTGCGTATATATAATTCCTGACAAAGGGTAAATAGGGTACTAACCGTCCAATAAATGGCGATAACTGAAGCCGCTTGTGGAAACTGCGCCGGAATAATCCAATATGTTGAAGCGAACGCAAGTATCGGCAAAAAATACTTCATTTGTTTGGTCATTGAGTTTGCCATGTCCAGCGTGCCAGGAGTCGATGGTTGGGATTGCACACCGGCAGGCTGCCGTGACGCCAATGAGTAATGGAGCTGGAAAAACTGAACCACGCCGGTAATAAGTGCCAGAATCAGACTCTTTTTGGTAAGGTCAATCAGCCCGAGAAACATCACCTTGTCAGTAATATCCGGGGCGACAATGAAGTTGTACAAAAATTCGGGATGTATTGAAGGGATAATCTTGTAAAACACCGAGATGAGCGCCAACAGGATAGGGAGCTGAATGATGAGCAACAACACGCCGGAAAATGGCTTGATGCCGCGTTCTTTATACAGAGCCATAACCTTGAGTGTTTGCGTCTGGCGATCATTCGCGTATGCCGCTTTGATTTTGTTTGCTTCCGGCTCTATTTCCTTCATGCGCACCTGCGTTAATAGCGATGATTTTGAAAGGGGGAAAAGGATAAGTTTAACAATAACAGTAAAAATAATGACTGCGACACCCACATCAGCCCACGGGAGAGCGTCCATGATGCCAATAAGGCCGTTATAGAGTGGTAAAAATATAATAGTGTGATACATAGGGCCGGAGTAAAAGCTTAGTAATACTAGCGCATAATGCCGGCTTTCACAAAGAGCTCTTTGAGGTTGGCGCTTATGTCCGCTGGTGTGGCCTGCAGTACGGCAACTTTGGCAAAAAGGGCAACGTGCACCCCAGGTTTCATGTCGACAAGGCACGAACGAACCGCCGCATACACTTTCCGTCGCAACGACGTACGTCCCGCCGCCGTCTTAATGATCTTTTGCGGCGCAATAGCGGCGATCCGCGTATCTTGTTGCCCGCCGAGCGACCGTAGCAGAAAAAGAGAAGAGTGGGCAACTCTTCCTTTTTCCATAACAGCGTTGAGTTGTTCGACAGAAAGTTTCTGTGAACGGGAAAGCATGTTGGGTTTGCTTATACAGCTACGCGTTTGCGGCCCTTTGCACGACGTCGAGCAAGAACTTTTTTACCGGCAGTTGTTTTCATGCGCACACGAAATCCGTGCGACTTAGCGCGTTTGCGTTTATTTGGTTTATATGTGAATGACATAGTTCGTACACTATAGCAGACTATCCCCACCTTATCAACATATTTTTTTACTCTCCACAAGTTTGCAAATTTATAAACAGGTATATACTTAATGGTACCTAATTTCCTCATCCATGAATGATCACAGCAAAATGTGGCAAACTGCCCTCATAGAAATAGAAAGTGCAGTATCGCAAGCCAACTTTTCAACATGGTTCAAGGATATTCGTATTCTCCGCGAAGACGAAGGAACGATCTATCTTGGGGTTCCCAACTCATTTACCCACGAGTGGCTTCAAAAAAAGTTCCACAACTCGATTTTGCGCATCTTAAGACAAATGAATGAGCGAGTCCGTGCACTCGAGTATGTCATCGTTAGGGAAGACTCCAAGGGAGGGCAGCGCTCCAACAAAGAACAGGCTCCGGCACCTACAATCGCCATGCCTCTTCAAGATTTTTACATAAACAAAGAAGACAATCTCAACCCGCGATACACATTCGACAACCTTGTCGTCGGACCTTTCAATGAGCTGGCTCATGCCGCCTCACAAATGGTAGTTAAGAATCCTGGTCATTCCTACAATCCTTTGTTTATATACGGACAGACCGGCCGCGGCAAAACGCACATCATTCAAGCGGTAGGCAACCAAATAAAGAAGCTGCACCCAAACAAAAAAGTCTTCTATTTGACGTCCGAGCGATTTGGTTCGGAGCTTTTTTCGGCCATTCAAGAAGGAAAAGTTCAGTCGTTCAAAGACAAATATCGAAAATATGACGTTATTATCATGGATGATGTGCAGTTTTTCGCCAGCAAGGAGAAATTTCAGGAGGAGCTCTTCCATTTCTTCAACACTTTTTATGATACCGCCCGCCAGCTGGTATTTTCCGGCGACAAGCATCCGAATACCATACCCGGCCTTGAAGACCGTCTCAAAGGCCGCTTTTCAATGGGTATGATTGTTGATATACCGGAGCCGGATCAGGAGTCCCGCATCATGATCGTGCGCAGCAAGTGCGGCGCCCACAACATAACATTGTCCGATGAAATAACTGATTATATTGCCACCTCTATTGAGGATAATATACGCGAGATAGAGGGTATTATTAACGTTATTGCCTGCCAAACCCAGCTTAAAAACAGGGAACTCAATCTTAACGAGATTCGTAATATCCTCAAAAACAACCTCAAACCGAAGAAAATGATGTCGGTGAAGGATGTGGTGAAGATTGTTTCCGAGTTTTATAATATAGATCAAGACAGTATCTATAATAAAACCCGCAGAAAAGAGGTTGTCCGCCCTCGACAGGTGGTTATGTACATTCTGCGCGAAGATTTTGGCATATCATTCCCTTCCATTGGAGAAAAGCTAGGGGGAAGGGACCACACAACAGTTATTCACTCGTATGAGAAAATGCGTGAGGAAATGAAAACTAACCAGTTGTTGTTGCAGGAGATAACGCAAGTACGGACAATGTTGTAGGTTTTGGTGCGAGTATGTGTGGATAAGGTTGTGGGTAGTTTGTAGATAGCGACAGGTTTAGTTGTTGGTAAGTGGTTAAGTAATACACAGATCTAGAGGATGTTTTGTTTGTTTCGCAACAATTAACATATACGTATTGTGTGGTAGGTAAAATAATGGCTCTGTGTTGGTTTATAAAAAGATTTCAACATATCCACAGCATTAACAATGACTTGTGTATCGTTTAAAAAATAAAAACTACTATGAAATTAGAGTTGGGGTTCAAAAAACTGAAAGACGCCGTTGGGCTGGTTGATCGAGTGGCAAGCAAACACCAAACACTACCGGTACTTTCATGTATTTTATTTGAGGTTTCAAAAAACGGGGTTACCCTCAAATCAACCAACCTTGATGTTGGTGTCGAGGTGTTTGTTCCCGCAAAGTCAGATGCGACAGGGGTTATCGCGGTTCCGGCTCAAACTCTTTCCTCGTTTATATCCCAA
>CAZUII010000038.1:0-6555 GCA_964619985.1 uncultured Candidatus Saccharibacteria bacterium | reverse complement strand
AAAAACAAGAATGCCCCTCGAAAGAGACGGCGAATTCATACTGGAAAGGTTCCACTTGAAAACATATACACCAGATCAGTTACGGAAAATGATGGATGTCATCCCCGAAGGCACCTCCCTTGAACGCTTCCAAGCGGTCCTGGGAAGCGGCCTCGTCCACGACATCTTTCATGGTGAAGCCCAGATTGCCAACCGCCTTGCGGTCCGGCGCGCTCTCGGGCTAGGCGCACTTCCGTCAACTCCAGGAAGTCATGTCGTTGACTATGGCATGAGCCTCGACGAAATGATCGCCGCAGGCAACTATGACTGGAAGAACAACGACATCACCGCCAAACGGTTCCCGATCGTCGGCAAAGGCAAGGTCGAATTCGAAGACACGATCTTCCACTTCGACCGCGACATCTCATCGGAAGATGCCGTGAAAGAAATCCTTGCCGCCGATCCCAAGAATCCGTGGGAGCCTGCCAAGATCGAGAACATTCTTGCCTACGGGGCAAAAAATCCCGAGGAGCAACGGAAGTTTCCGATAGTTGGACTTGGCTCCGTTGGCGAGGTCGATGGCAGCCGCTACGTTCCGTACCTCTACAGGAGCGTTTCCGAGCGCTACCTGAACCTCCGTTGGTGGGATGATGGCTGGAATGCCGGCTGCCGTTTCCTCGGTGTTCGCAAAAAGGTCTCTCAGACTTCGGTTTCTTGATCCCTCGGGCTTGCCCTTGGAATCTTGGACCCTTGGTCCCGCACGGCGTATGCTTCAAGCTACGCCGTGTTTTTGCTATACTAATTCCCGACAAGTGAAAAATCTAAGGTCAAGGCTTTAGGTAATTTGTCCGCAACCCTTGCGACGAGAGTTTGAATGGCCACGGCTTTTCAAAGAGTGCCACAAGGTGTTCTCCAAAAAAATCAGAGACAGTTGGTGTGAGAAGCTAAGTGATGTTCAACCAATAAATAATGTTGGTGAATGAGATCACGGATTCGATACAGTCTGCGCGAAGCTATCGGCGGGCAGTGGCATGGACGGCTTTTCGCACAAGGCTCCGTTGGCAAGGTCAATGGCAACCGCAACGTTCCGTACCTCAACAGGAACGATTCCAAGCGCAACCTGAACCTCAATTGGTGGGATAATGACTGGAATGCCAACTACCGTTTCCTCGGTGTTCGCCACTATTGCTGTTTCTCCTGAGATTCTGTCTCGGGAGTTTTGTTTTGAAGCTGTCGCTTCCACCCACCGAGCATCTTGCCGATCTCCGCAAAGCGTTCGGCCAAATGAGCGTATTTCTTATTATCCAAAGCTTTAATTTCCCAAGAGAGCTGCAAGAGTAACTTGACCAGATCAACTTTGGATATGCTTTTATTCAGGAATAGCCTCTTTTCTTCGGTATGTGTATAGCTTGCGAGGAAGGCATACTCAATCGCTTCAAGAAAGAGAACATCGATTTTTGAGCCGATAGTGTAACGGTTAGCTTTAGGGAAGTGTGTAAGGTGATCCTGCCAGATTGCGTATGTATCTTTTAGTTTCAGCACTACAGGAATCAGTCTAATCGGCTGCATTTTCCTCTCTCTCTCTCTCTCTCTCTCTCTCTCTCTCTCCATCATTCCGCTCCACGGTTATTTCTGTTTTTAAATTATTCATGATGTACAACCATATCATTTCTCTAGAAAATTTGCTCGAAGCATGGAAAGAATTCCTTAAAGGGAAACGGAGCAAGAAAGATGTGCAGGAATTTCAGTATAGGCTTTCTGACAACATCTTTGCCCTCCATACTGACCTCAAAGATAAGACCTATGTGCATGGGGGATATTATGCTTTCAATATTTCCGATCCAAAGCCGAGAAATATTCACAAGGCTAGTGTGCGGGACCGGCTTCTCCATCATGCACTCTATCGAAGGCTTTATCCGTTGTTCGATGTGCATTTTATCCATGATTCATATTCATGCCGGAAGTTTCGGGGAACGCACCGGGCATTGAAATGCTTCAGAAAGTTTGCCCTCAAGGGCAGCAAGAATAATACGAAGACATTGTGGGTCCTAAAATGTGATATAAAAAAGTTCTTTGCTTCGGTTGATCAGAAAGTCCTCGGTGAAATCCTTAAAAGATATATTACTGACCCTGACGTCATCGATCTCATCAAACGAGTGACTGATAGCTTCAGTAGTACTGCAGCAGGGAAGGGATTGCCATTGGGAAATCTGACATCGCAGCTTCTGGTTAATGTATACATGAATGAATTTGACCAATTTATGAAGCATGAACTGAAAACTGAATACTATATCCGCTATGCCGACGATTTCGTTATTATGAGTAGGGATAAGGCGTGGCTTCAAGAGATTCTGTTAAAGATAAGTGATTTTCTGAATGAAAGATTGGCGTTAAGGCTTCACCCAGACAAAATCAGTATCAGGACATTTGCTTCGGGTGTTGATTTTCTCGGGTGGGTTCATTTTCCCGACCATGGTGTGCTGAGGACCGTCACAAAGAAAAAAATGTTCAGAAAAATAGAAACTACCCAAAGGAAAGCAGAGACCGTCCGATCGTATCTCGGACTACTGAATCACGGCAACACGTTTTTGTTGCGTGACAAAATTGAAGGATTGGAGTATCGCAGAAGTCAAAGCACTATTGATATGCCACCAGTCGATTTTTAAACAAAGTTCTCTCCCAATATGTCGTACTAGCCCAGCATCTTGAGTGCCGCCTTGACCTTCTTTCCAGTATCTTCAATCTTTGGATCAATCTTTTTCAATGCCTCACGAGCTTCATCTGCATCATATCCGAGTGCGCGCAGTGCTTCGATGGCATCCATATCACTCGACATTCCGGCGGACATTTCAGTGCCAGTTTCAATACCACCCAACTTATCTTTAAGTTCAAGCACAATCTTTTCAGCAGTCTTCCTACCAATACCTGAAACCTTTACCAAGTGTGCGACTGAGCCACTTCTGATAGAACTAGTTAGCGTATCTACTGAAACTAGCGAAAGAATATTAAGCGCACCCTTTGGGCCAATTCCTGAAATACTGATGAGTAATTCAAAGAAACTTTTTTCTTTAGAGGAAGGGAAGCCATAGAGATCGAGAGCGTCTTCGCGTACAGCGAGATAGGTCCAGAGCGTTTTTTCGGCGCCAATTTTCAATCCGTGCAAGGTATCTTCGGTGACATATACCTTATATCCAACACCGCCAATATCAATGACGCAAAAACGATTGCCAATTTCAATAATAGGGCCACGAAGGAGTGAGATCATGCATACATCATAGAGGAGGAGGGAAAAGGGGGCAATATCTTTACTTTTTTGGAATGCCGTGTTAAGTTATCTTCCACATACAACTTATATGCCTATCACCTCATCAGCCCACAAAGCTCTCCGCGCATCAGAAAACAAGCGTGTTTTCAACCTCCGTCGCAAGTCGGCTATCGAAAAGCAGCTCAAAGAGTTCCGTAAACTCGTAGCTGCAAAGAAAAAGGCTGAAGCTCAGAAGCTCGTGCCTACTATTTATCAGGTCTTGGACAAGGCGGTTAAGACGCACTTCATCAAGGCCAACACTGCATCACGCACCAAGTCTCGTGTGATGGCGGCTCTCAAAAAGTTATAAGTTTTTAGTTATTAGTTAATAAGTCAGGCCGTGCTGGGCTTTTAACTAATGACTTTTAACTGTAAACTAATAACTACCTCGCCCTCATCGTTCAATGGATAGGACGCAAGATTGCGGATCTTGCAATGTAGGTTCGATTCCTACTGAGGGCACTGAATCCAAAAAATACCGGCTGACCGGTATTTTTTGCGCGTAATTAATTTCAAACTTATTCTGTCTTAAATACTTTCGCTCCACGAAAGACAGCATTCGTGCCGAGTTCTTCTTCAAGCCGGAGAAGCTGATTGTACTTTGCTACACGATCAGTGCGCGAGAGGGAGCCCGTCTTGATCTGCCCCGTGCCTGTACCAACAACAAAATCAGCGATAGTCGTATCTTCAGTTTCACCTGAACGGTGCGAGATGATGGAAGTATAGCCGGCTTTCTTGGCTAGATTGATGGCGTCGATTGTTTCTGAAACCGTACCGATCTGATTGAGCTTGATCAGGATTGAGTTGCCGACGCGTTCGTTGATGCCGCGGCCGAGACGTTCAATATTAGTTACAAACAAATCGTCGCCGACAATCTGGACTTGTGCGCCAAGCTTTTCAGTAAGAAGTTTGTAGCCCGCCCAATCGTCCTCTGCCAAACCGTCCTCAATCGAAGCAATCGGATATTTTGCACACCAATCGACATAGAAGGCGACCATTTCTGAAGAAGTGAGCGTACGGTTCTCGCAAGCAAGGTGATATTTACCATCTTTATAGAGCTCCGTCGCAGCAACATCAAGTGCAAGCATAATATCTTTTCCCGCAACATAGCCGGCCTTTTTGATAGCCTCGAGAATGATTTCGATTGCCGCCTCATTTGAAGGAAGGGAAGGGGCAAATCCGCCTTCATCGCCAACGGTCGTTGCAAGACCTTTATCATGAAGGATTTTTTTGAGCGCATGGAAAATCTCTGCACCTGCGCGGAGCGCTTCGCTAAATGATTTCATGCCAACAGGCATAATCATAAATTCCTGGAAGTCTGTTGATTTCTCTGCATGTTTGCCACCGTTCAAGATGTTCATCATAGGGACGGGAAGCTGGATAGTATTGCCTGTCTTGGCGATGTCGTTGAAATAATCGTAAAGGGGTTTCTTTGAGTTGTGGGCGGCCGCCCTCGAGAATGCCATGGACACGCCGAGGATGGCGTTTGCTCCAAGTTTGCCTTTGTTCGGGGTTCCATCGAGAGCAATAAGAGTCTCATCAAGTGTGCGTTGGTCGAATTCTGTGCCGACAATCGCCTTTGAGATAAGAGTGTTCACATTCGCGACTGCTGTTTGCACGCCTTTGCCTGCGTAACGAGGACCCCCATCGCGGAGTTCGACAGCTTCATGGCTGCCGGTTGAGGCACCGCTTGGAACCGCTGCTCTGCCAACAGAACCATCTTTGAGAGTAACGTCGACCTCTACCGTGGGGTTTCCTCGTGAGTCGAGGATTTCGCGTGCCTGAACCTTGCTGATCTTCATGGGGGATATGGAATGAATTATTAATAAGTAAGAGGTAGGTATTATATAGGCAACAGGCGGTTGCATGCAAAAATGCGCACGCGGCTTTTTTGTGGCGCAATAAATTAAAAACCGAGACGTTCAAGCACATGTTTCAGCAACGGCTCGCGGTGCATAGTTTCGGCAATATAGGTCAGCATGACTTCGCGCACTTTTTCAGGGTCAACTTCGTCGATATACATAATAATAAAAGGCATGAAGAGCTTCCGCGATTTGAGGATGAGCTTCGGTGGAAATTCATCATGTGGTATCCAAAATGATTCGAGCGTCAGAAAAGGGTAGAGGACATTTCCCGCAATGATGCCGCGGTCGTTGATCTCATAGGTGACTATTTGTGCCGGGCGTGAGGCGTGCAGTACCAGAGCGGCCGCGGCAACAATGACGAATATGCCCGTGATGACATTGCCAAATATGAAGGCAACAGCGGCCAGCGCCAAGGTAATGATGCCGACCGACCAATACCAGTCAGTCTTTTTCTCGGTGTAGAGATGCTCGGGCGCGGTCCAGGTGATGAGAGCTTCGGTTGCCATGGAAGATATTATATCACGGAGATATGACGCGGCCCTGGCAGATTGTGTACAATAACGATTTTGTGTTTCTTACGAAATTGCGGGGAGCTCGGTACGATCCGTTACTTTTTCAGTCAAGCAGCTTCCGGTTACTAATTAGTATTTGTTGAATCTCAATAACCACGTCGTTATTTCAATACCATCACATCCTGACAAAATGTCTTTCGTGGCTTGAGCATCGGTTTCATTAAGATTAAACTTCTCAATAAACATTTCTGAAAGCGTTCCAATGTATTTTTGGTCGAGTTTCTCAAAATTGATACCAAGCTCTGTCATCCACCTTTCAACCTGCTTTGCTTCCGTGAAGAAACCAAAGTCTCGCTTCAAGACTGGTACTGCACCGCTCCATAGTTTGAGGGAGGCGTCTTGAAGTGGTTTGGGGTTGTCGCTTTGGGCACCTTGATGTTGAATGATGGCAAAACCCTTGCATATTCGCTGAACCTCTTTGAGTATAAGCTTTTGGTTTTCATATGAGTCCCAAGGAAGAACATATCTCATTAGTACAATATCTGCACTTTTATCGGGCATCTCATTGCCTATGATGTCACCGACAATTTTTCTAGCTTTTACTCCCTCATCAATTCCCCGTACCTTATCAATAATCACTGCTTTGAACTCGTATTCAGGCAAAAGAGGAAGCATGTCACCCAATACCTCACCTCTATGACCACCTAAATCCACCAGTGTGTATTTGCCCGCTTTTAGATTGTTACGAATGAGTTTTGCAAAAAGAGAGGCCGAGTCGCCGTAAAATAGCTTTATGGCATTGGCTTTTCCCTTGCCATGGAAGGCTTGTATAGAATTAGCGCCTTGGTCGTTCATGAACAAAAAATATTTTTATAATTTACGAAAGGCATTATAA
>CAZUII010000037.1:0-6929 GCA_964619985.1 uncultured Candidatus Saccharibacteria bacterium | reverse complement strand
TTTTCATGACGCCAACGAACCACGCCGGTACCGCCGTCGCCTGCTTTCGCGTGGAATTGTAATTCATCTATGAATGCCATGTGTGTTAGCCCACGTTCCGTTTACTATATGAGGTCTTGTAGATCTCGAGGAGTGAGAATAGGAATGCTAGCACAATCGGTCCCAATACGAAACCTATTGGACCAAAGAAGATCAATCCTCCCAATACCGACAGAAGGATGAGGAATGGGTGGATCTTCACGCCACGATTGATGAAAATCGGCGCCAGGAAATTATCTATAAGGCCGACAGCAAGCACGCCCCACACCGCAAGGCCAATTGTCTCACCCGTTGAGCCGGTGAAATAGGTATACAGAATGGCAGGTATGAGAACAAGTGAGGTTCCAATGCCGGGAATAAGTGCCGCAATGGCTGCAACCGAACCCCACAGAGCTGGGTTAGGCACACCGAAAATAGCAAATCCAATACCCGTCAGAATACCCTGGATAATACCCACAGCGATACTTCCTCCAAATATGGAGAAAATGGTTGTCTCCAACTTCCTAAATATTTTGTTATCATCTTCATCGCCCAATGGACTCAACCTAATAATCTGGCGCTTGAGCTCTCGACCGTCGCGCAAGAAATAAAACAGGGCAAGAAGCATCACGAATACCGCCAACGCAATCTTGGAGGCGCCGCTGAATATCGTATCAAGGTTACCAAAAATCCACTCGAGGCCTTTTTGCAAGATATCAGTAATATTGAATGAATCAAACGAATATGCCGGGTAAAGATTGAGAAAGGCGTGTGAAATCGAATCTGCTCCATTATTCAAAGCGGCAATGACTTGCGAGCGTCCAGATTCGTCTATGAGAAATCCGTACATGCTCTGAACTTCAGTATAAATCTTACCGGTCAGGAGCAGTACTGGCACAAATATGATAACAACGATGACAATCAATGTCGTCAGTGCGCCGAAATTGCTGCGTTCCCTGTCCTTATAAAAGGTTCGCACAATCCATCGATGTAGTGGGGCAAATACCACGGCGATGGCCGCGGCCAGCACGATCGGCGTCAAAAACGGCAAGAACATAAATACGGCTAGTATGACGACAGCAAGAAGGAGTCCGAAAAAGAAATAGCTTGGTGATGCGGGTGTCATGGCATTACTGTACCATAGTTTTTGACGATGTGAAAATCCTGACTACTAATCACAGACTCGTCACTTCTTTCAAGTCTTGTTTGAGTATTTTCGCTGAATACTCCGCAGTAGAAGGCTTATCAAATAGAAATGTGCCTTTGAATCGCTTACCTTGCAGAAAAAGCGGAATCCAGTGGATATCGTCTGACCACATCTGATCAAAAGGTATCTGGTCCGTCGCGAACCATTGTGGGCGCATTTCTTCGGTCTCAACAGGTTCACCAGTAAACTTCGTAACACTAAAAATATGTACTTCTAATATTTTTGGGTCATGTTCAAACTCAAAATTGAGTACACCACGCTCTTCGAGGTCGAGTGGCGTGATGCCGACCTCTTCTTTCATCTCTCGTATCGCAGCCTGTTCGATGGTCTCTTCCTCACCCAGTTTGCCGCCAAATCCATTCCATCGTCCCTCACCAAAACCACGCTTCTTCATGCCGAGAAGAATCTTATTCCCTTGATGAACCATGCACAGTGTCAAAGGTTTTATTTTTTTGGGTTGCATAGAAAAAGTATAGTTAGACTATTAAAATTCACCATTCTCCAAATACACTGCAGTTCCAGTTTTTATGGCATCAATGCACTTAGGAATTCTCTTGGCCAGATTCCTCATGTGACCACCAGTGAGCACAACCGCTTCATCAACGCTCACAAACCGGAATTCACTGAGCTCTTTTTCCTGCAAATGAATTGACGATATTTGTACGCCAGTCAATGTGCCTCCGTAAAATGCAAACTGGAGCGCCTCGTTTTTATCGCCAATCGCCGGAGTATAATCAACACACAAAAAAGTGAGGCCGCTGATGTCGAGCCCGATTTCTTCTTTGATTTCTCGAACACACGCATGTCGGGGAGACTCATTCTCCCCGACAGTCCCTCCAGGGATCGACCAATGACCTTTATAAGTTGGTTTTACGAGCAACACTTCACCTTTTTGGTTAAAGATGAGCGCACCAGCTCCAATCCTCTTTTTTGGCAAGCGGATGTAATAATCAAATGTGCGCACCAGTGCCACAAACTCTTCCTCAGATTGAAGTTGTTTTGACTCCGTAAGTACCGGCTTGAACGTATCAATAATAATCCTCCACTCCTCTTCGGTAACGCCTACGACAAACTTCGTCTCAATAGGCACATCGTAACGCCACACTTTGATATATCCGTTTATCGATCCGGATCCCTTGAATACATCGAGGTCATGACCGTCCTCCCCTTGATGACCTTTTATGTAGCCATAATCAACCGGGTATGTGACACCTTTGAGCGGATATTTCTCCCACACCGGATCACCTTCAGTACGAAATGATTTGTAAGTCCCCTTCGGATTCTCGATCACTATGGTGAAATCAGATATATGCATAAGGAGATTATAGCAAATAGATGTTAGCGCGAATATTTGTTTTCCTTCCCACACCACGGACACCACCATTGTTTCTTGTTAGTTGGAGCATCGCCAATCGACCACCACTTATCACAGTGGGCACAGCGAAAATGATGGAGTTTTTCTATCGAGCGCTTGCCTCTTTTCTTATTTGCCAATACCATGACACTTTTTGTATTTCTTACCACTACCACATGGACAGAGATCGTTTCTACCAACTTCCGCATCTTTCTTAATACCGCCAGACTTATTCGATCCATCCTGTGCCCCAATAATCTGGGCATTTTCTTTGACCTCCTTGAGATTCTTTGTCTCATTGTCAGCGGGCACGCCATTTACCATAGGAACAATATGAGGCAAGACCTTGATAACCTGCGCCTGCATGGCTCCATTCATTTCCTTGAAGAGACGGAGTCCCTCCTTCTTGTATTCAACCAACGGATCACGCTGACCGTAGGCGCGCAAATTGACGCTTGAGCGGGTGTAATCCATGACTTCAAGATGTTCAACCCAGTACATATCAACCGCCTGCAACAACACGATGCGAACCGCATTGAGGAAGTTATCTCGGCCAAATTCTGCCATTTTCTTTTCGAGGATGCCCGCAGCATCAGGATCTCCAACGCCAATGATTTCCATAAGCTCTGCCTCAACTTCGTCAGTGGTTCCAAGCAAGAGTTTGCGGCGGCGTGCATAAACACTCTTTCTCTGGGTATTGATAACGTCATCAAACTCCAAGACATGCTTGCGCGAATCAAAGTTGAATCCTTCAATCTTTTCCTGTGCACTCTCGAGTGACTTTGAAATAAGTTTGTGTTCGATTGGCTCATCTTCAGCCACGCCGAGCTTGCCCATCATAGACTTCATCATGTCAGAAGCAAAAACGCGCATCAAGGTATCCTCCATAGATACGAAATACTGGGTTTCTCCTGGATCACCTTGGCGACCCGAGCGTCCGCGGAGCTGGTTATCGATACGGCGAGCTTCATGGCGTTCGGTTCCAAGGACGAAGAGACCGCCAATAGACTTGATCTCTTCGTAGAGTGCAGGGGTATTTGGGTTGCCACCAAGCTTGATGTCGACACCACGGCCTGCCATGTTGGTTGCGATAGTAACGGCGCCCTTCTTGCCAGCTTGCGCGATAATCTCACCTTCTCGCTCGTGATTTTTGGCGTTGAGCATCTGGTGTGGCACGCCTTCTGCCTTCAAAAATTCTGACAACAATTCGTTTTTCTCAATAGAAACCGTACCAATAAGAACAGGCTGCCCTTTTGCGTGGAGTTCTTTAACTTTGCGTGAAAGCGCCTTGAATTTGCCCAGCTCTGTCTGGAAAATCTGGTCATTGCTATCAATACGAACTGGCTGCTTGTTTGTTGGCACCACACAAACCTCGAGGCCATACACTTTGAAAAATTCTTCGGCTGATGTTGCGGCCGTACCGGTCATACCAGAAAGCTTTGGATACATGCGGAAAAAGTTCTGGAAGGTAATCGAGGCGTAGGTGCGTGATTCCTGCTGAATATTTACTCCTTCTTTTGCTTCAATAGCCTGATGCAAACCATCTGACCAGCGGCGACCTGGCTGCATGCGACCAGTGAACTCGTCGACAATGACAATCTGGTTGTCCTTAACTACGTATTCCTTATCCTTATGATAAATAGCCTGCGCCTTGATGGCAGTCTCAAGATGATGCACTGACTTGATACCCTTGTCGGTATAAATATTATCTATACCCAACGCCTTTTCAGCTTTGGTGATACCGTCGGAAGTAAGTGAAATAGATTTGTGCTTCTCATCAACCGTATAATCTTTGTCGAGCTCAAACGAACGAACAAGCATAGCAAACTGCTTGTAGGTAGACTCGGCATCGCGTGTTGGTGCAGAAATAATGAGAGGCGTACGCGCTTCATCGATGAGGATAGAGTCGATCTCATCGACAATAGCATAATGAGGGTCACGCTGACGCAAGCGATCAGGACTGTACTCAAGGTTGTCGCGAAGATAATCAAATCCAAATTCGTTGTTGGTGCCATAGGTGATATCAGCAGCATAGGCCTCGCGTCGAGAAACGGGTCGGAGGAATTCGTGTACGACTTTGAATGCGCCAAGCTGGTCACGCTCTTTGTCTACCGGATCAGATGAAATGTCATTTTCAGCTTTGGCCTTGTGAGTCGGATCGTAGAGATATGAAGCCTCGTTATTCAAAATACCAACAGAAAGACCGAGGAAAGAGTAAATTTGTCCCATCCAGGCTGCGTCACGTCGTGAGAGATAGTCGTTCACCGTAACAACGTGAACTCCTTTTCCGGTAATAGCATTGAGATATGCTGGCAATGTTGCAACCAGAGTCTTTCCTTCACCAGTACGCATTTCGGCAATGGCACCGGAATTCAAAGCCATACCACCGAGAAGTTGTACGTCAAAGTGGCGCTGACCGAGCGTGCGACGCGATGCTTCACGAACTACTGCGAAAGCTTCGGGGAGAATGCTGTTCAATGCTTCTTCCTGATCCTTGAATCTTGAATCCTGAATCCTGCCCTTGAACTCATCGGTCTTGGCCCGCAAATCGGCATCAGAAAGAGCCTTGAGTGTTGGCTCAAAGGCGTTTATCTGAGCCACCAAGGGCTCAAATTCCTTGGTATTCTTGGTATTTGATCGGTTAAACAATTTCGATAAAAATGCCATACGTAAAGGCCACTCTACCATATTTCAGCCAATAAAAAAATGCCGGCGCGCTCATGAATCCAGATGCGCGCCGGCTAACTCTGCCCGAGTTCGAAGGAACCCCCTCGTTAAAAAATATATCACACTTAATTGACCCACTCAACTTCACCCTCAATAACAATGCCGGTTTTTTCTTTAACGCAGTTCATAAGTTCTTGCGCCAAAGCAACCACCTCTTCCGATGTTCCTCCTGGTTTTGAAACAAGGACCAGCGCCTGTTTCTCATAAACACATGCATTACCTTTGCACATACCTTTTGCATTGCACACCTTGTCCAATATCCATCCAAGTGAAACTTTGACGCGACCATCAGGCTCCGGATATCCAGGAAGTTCTGGATATTGCTGCGTTAGTCGTGCAAACTCATCAGCAGAAATAATCGGGTTTTTGAAAAATGATCCGGCCGTTCCCCACAACTTCCAATCAGGTAATTTGCCCCAACGAATATTTGTTACCGCCTCACGAACATCGGTAATCGTTGGTGACTGTATGTTCTTGTTGGCAAAATAGTCTGCCACGTCTCTATATGTCGTATTAACCAAGCCGTGTGGATCAAGAAGGAAATCGACGCGCGTAATAATGTATCTCCCCTTCTCCTTTTTAAACAAACTATCGCGATATGAAAATTGACACTGATCATTTGAAAGCTCAACAAATGACATTGTCGTCGTATCGAGCGCATGTACTCTAAAAATAGTTTCCGACGCCTCCGATCCATATGCCCCGATGTTCTGAACTGGTGCCGCACCAACTGTTCCCGGAATAGCTGAAAGATTCTCAATGCCATAGAGACCACGCTCAACTGCATATTCAACAAACGAATCCCATTGCTCTCCGGCAGCAGCTGATAACAGAGACTTCCCGTCCTGTTTTTGTTCTGAAATGCCCGTCATGCCCATATGAATGACCAAACCATCAAACCCCTCGTCACCAATTAAAATATTTGACCCTCCACCAAGAATAAATATGGGCACATTTTTTGTACGCGCGAATGTAACCGCCTCTACCACATCGGCATCAGATGTTACATGACAAAAAAATCGGGCTGGTCCGCCGATTTTAAAAGTTGTGTAAGAAGCCAGGGTAATATGTTCCTGTATGGTCATGAATAAGGAATGAAGAAAGAATCAAGCGTTTGCGCCGAATGATGGCGACGGGTGCGAGCTCCAAAATAAAATGTTTAAATTTAATGTGAGTACAGCCGTCGCCGTCATTTGGTACAATCTGAAATAAGTATAGCGTGGTGTAATGTTGTTGACAAGGAGGTATGGGTAATGTTCTTCGAAGCACATTCCTCACCACGCAAAAGCCCGCCGAGGCGGGACTTTGCGAAACATTTATTTATTGGAAATGCCCACACGAGCACTCACGGGGTTACTATACCATATCCAGAACATATGCGCAACGGCCTCAAAGCATGAGTTATCAACAGGCAATTCCGGCGTCCCTATGAACCAAGATGGAACTTATTTATTTGGTGACTGAATCTCTTTGATGGCTTCGTCGACTTGGGCTTTGTACTCCGGAAAATCTGCGGCGATTGCTCTCATGGTTTCTATTGCCTGCCATGTCATGCCAGCGGCATAATAAGCCTGTGACAATCCTACACGTAGACCGACGTTCTTTCCATCACCGGCTATCAAT
>CAZUII010000036.1:0-6944 GCA_964619985.1 uncultured Candidatus Saccharibacteria bacterium | reverse complement strand
GCAAATTTTTCTCCTTGGACCATGCCGCAATCAATCAAGATGCGCGACTTCCCTGTTGCTACCAGAAAATTCGCACCAGTAACTGTGCCGACGCCGCTACAGAATGTAATTAAAGGTTTTGACATAAAAAATTAATTTCTTCGAATAACAATGTATGCCACAATGATGGCTCCGATAGTGTCATCGATCAAATCTTTAATCGAATCAAGGTAATGCATCTTCGACCACAACGGGTAGCCTGTCAGTTGATAGTATATCTCAAATAATTCCCAGCCAAGACCGACAATAAATACCGCGAGAATGATAAAAAGACGCTTATGGACTATATTTTGCCCATGAAGCTTGATAAGAGCAGCTATGAACAAGGCAATGCCAACGCCGCCCAAGATGTGCATCATAATGTCGTACCACGAATAGGCCACATATGCTCCGGTAAGTCCGAAAATATGCGCCGCCAATACAAACGCGAGAATCACCAGCGCATATATATAAGTAAGCATTGGCTAAGTATAGGTGTTTTTTCGTCATAAATCAAAAAATAGCCTCCTGACAACCAAAAATCACCGCCCATTTCTGGAACGATGATCTATGGTAGGTCACGAAGTATTTTTAACCTAGAAGAATCTAGGTGGGTGCTCTCAAGATTAGCACCAAGGTGCAATCTAATGTGAACCGAAGTTCGTCGAGCTCCCGTTAAAAAATTTATAGGGTTTAATACTTCGTAACCTACACTCATTGTATTCCTCTGCCACGCCAGCGCAAGTGCATAACAATTCAGAACATCTTTTTTTATTTTGGACAACGTTGACAAAACATCTCCACTTTCAACAACAAATGTTACAAAATGCCGTCAAGCGTCAAACCGTATGACATAGCCTCGCTCAATAACGTATATTCAAATAATTCCTCCTTCTTAAACCAGTGAGTAATCTCATCATCCGCCTCTTTCGATGAACCTGAGGCGTGAACAAGGTTACGAACTGCTCGACCATCTCCATCACTCATCCGATACGAGTCTAATACAAAATCACCGCGGATGGTGCCGACGTCTGATGTCAAAGGCTCAGTACCTCCAGTCAATTTTCGAACAATCTCAACAGCATGCGCACCCTGCCAGACCATGGCGATAATAGGACCCTTGGTCATGTAGGCCACATTATTCCTTAAAATAATCTCAGTAATCTTGAGCGGATCAGTGTAAGGTGGTTTAAGCCCTTTGTCAGTGTACCCTTTTATTGTTTTTAGCCCCGTCTTGATTCGCCACTCTGGGTCAAGCGTATAATGCTTCTCAATCAATTCCGCAGTAGGAACCATCATTTTGATGCCGACGAGCTTGAGGCCAATTTGCTCATACCGCCTAATAATCTCCGAGATGAGACCGCGCTGTATGCCATCCGGCTTAATAATAACTAACGTACGCTCGAACTTAGGATGATTTTTCATGAATCCCATTGTAGGCCTAGTTGTCCTGGTACGCAAGGAGCGTCGCAGTGTACATCTACGCTGTCAAAATTTCTGCGCCTGATGTGGTGATGACAACAGTGTGCTCAAAATGCGCACTCGGCTTTCCGTCGGCAGTCCGGTACGTGTAGCCGTCCTTGTCGAGCCGTATCTTTCTGCTGCCCAAATTGAACATCGGCTCGATAGCCAAGACCATTCCTGGCTTTAATAATATTCCTTTTCCTGCCTGGCCATGATTTGGCACATATGGTTCCTCGTGGACATGATGGCCGACACCATGGCCGGCCAATTCTTCGACGATCCCATAATGATGTGCGACGCCGACTCGCTGGATTGCGTTGCTGATATCGCCGATGCGGCCGCCTCCCTTTGCGGCTTTAATACCGGCCATAAGTGCTTCCTTGGTGACTGCAACAAGCTGTTCAACGTCGCGGGAAACCGTTCCGACAGGGACCGTTATGGTCGCGTCCGTAACCAATCCCTTGTGACTCATGCTGAAATCAATACTAACAATATCTCCATTGCGGAGAACCTTGTCCCCTTCGGTCGGGATACCATGCACAATTTCATCGTTCACTGATATGCAGGTTGTGGCCGGGTATGGCCGGGAGGCACCATAGGGATGAAAGTTTAAAAGTGCGGCCACATCTCCGCCTTCGCGGATAAGCTCTGCCGCCCGCGTATCCAAGTCAACGACATGAAGACCCGGCTTCACCATCCGTGCAAGTTCCTTCAAAATATGGGCATGACGCCTGCCCCCCTCGCGGAGTATGGCAATCTCTTCTTTTGTTTTGAGACGTATCATACTCTAAAGCTACACCAAGCCCATTTTTTTCACAATATCGGCATGAACGTCCTCGATACTTCGCTCACCGAATATTTTGAGGAAACGGTAGGCCGGATTACCGTCATAATAAGAGAGGGCCGGCACTACATCGGTTTCGTACCATGCAAGACGTTTCCGCGCATCCTCCTCTTTGTCATCCATGCGCTTGCGGGACAGCATGCGGCGCACCGCTTCATCTTCACTGATGTCGATATTGATCACCCAAGGCTTTTCAAAACCATAGAAACCGAAGCATGAATGAAGAACACCGGCTTCGTGGAGCTTGCGGGGCGTACCGTCAAGAATAAGATGTTGCTTGCCCGTATAGCTCTCGATAAGCTGCCGAACCCACATATGTACTGATAGAAATTCCGGCTGCAGAATGTCAGTTTCGTAAAATTGTTTTGACCTTTGTGCCGTAAAATTGGATTGCTGTATAAAATCCCGAAATCCCTGGCCAGTCTGAATGTATACAGCTCCAATCTCCGGCATCCTCTTGTTGAGCGCATCAATAAGCAGTTCCGCCTGTGTTCCTTTTCCGCATCCCGATCGCCCAATAAAAATGTATGCCTGTGGTGTATTCATGACACCAGTGTAGCGTGTAGGAAACACCTCCGCAATAGTACGCTATCTGAAGATTCCCACGATGAAGTCCGCGATACCGCCAAGTACCGACCCGATGAACGATCCGACTCGGGCAATAAATCCTTCTCCGCCATCTGCACCGGAATCCGAGGCGGGAGCCGATTCTTGAATATCAGTCTGCGCCACTAGTCTATCGATATCTTTGTTGAGCAACGCGATGGTCGCATTATCGAGAGCGCCCGTCGCCAATATGCCACTCTCAGCATATGAACGCTGATACTTGATGAGCGCCTCGCGAGTCTGCTCACCAAACTTCGATGTTTCATTTCCCGCTGAACCTGGACCGCTGTCGGCAATGACATACCCCAGTAAATTGAGTGTCTTTTGAAGCAAAGCGACTTCCGGATCATTGTCATCAAGTTTCAGCTGTTTACTGAAGGATGTCGGAATATTTCGCTCGACATTGTCTGTCGTCGGAACATATGTCAATCGGATATATTCGGTCTGCACTGGTGTAAGAGCCGGCGGGTTGGCAGGAGGAGGCGTGATAGCGGGCGGAACTGTCGCATCAAGGTCGCGCGTCCTCACCGTGAAGGTTATTGTTGGTGAAGAAGATTGGTTTCCTGCAGTATCTCGAGCTGAAGCATAGACTCGATGAGTGCCTGCGGTGAGAGTGGTAGTGAGGCTGTATGGTGCTGACAGATCTTCCGAGCCGGCCAGCTGGCCGTCCACATAAAACTTCACGCCGGAGATGCCGACCAGATCGGAAGCCGAAGCCGCCAAGGTCACGCTTCCCTCATATACTGTACTCTGAGATGCTGGGAAGCTGACAAAAACCGTTGGTGCTGTCGTGTCAGGCTGTGGCACCGTAGCGGCAATAGCAAATAGAATAATGTAATCCGACGAGTTGGCGTTGCCTGCAGTATCCTGACAGCGAACATAATATGAGTATGACCGGTCGGCTGTAAGGTTGTTAAGCGTAACCGAGTGCGTCTTCGCGCCCGTCGTAGTAAACACCGTTCTGGTAGAAGCTCCGAATGCGGCATTCGCTGCAGTACTATATTTGCAGGTCGCATTTTCATTTGTAGTAACTGACAAGAGTTTGCTCGTGGTATCCGCCGGCAAGGTACCGCTCGGTGCACCATCTTGAATAACCGGCGGAACAGTGTCAGCCGGAGAAGCGTCAGCTGCTACTGGCACTGGACCGGTGTTGGCAACCAATGGGTCGCCTACCGCCAAAAATCCTTTTATGTTACGACTCGACCAGGCGGCTTCGGCAAAGAGGTATCCCTTCTCCCACGCAGTAAACAGTTCTTTTGAGGCCAAACCTGCACCGCCGGGCTCAACAACTTGTCCGACCGCACCGACCGGCGTATTTTCATAATTCGTACTACCAAACGCAGTCTGGGCAAACCACTCGCTTGGATTGCTCTGGCCACTGTTTACATTGTTATAGATACCATTCCACGATTCTCCCGTTCGAAGAAGATACCATCCTGAGTTGCCGGAAAAGATAACGCTACTATTGGTGGGAAAGTTTTTTGCTAGACCGCCCCAGGTACCATGCGTGGAATAGCCCAGCACATCTGATGCCGTAGTAAAATACCCTCGAGGTTTGTACATTACGCGAGCAGATGGATTGACAGACAATACAGCATCACGGGCAATTTCCCCAATATTCAACGAATCACCTTTATCCTCAAAATAATATGTCGTACCGCCGAGTCCGGCATTTTTTGCGGAAATAACAACATCTTTGTTTGCCATCTTTTCATACACTTTTTTGAGTTTATCGATATATCCCTTAGTCGCAGCCACCGAACCCATATCGAGAGTCGTTACCAACGCAGTAGTGCCACGATAGTATTCGGGAGTATAACGAGTTGTTCTACCACCGCGATATTCAGCGCCATCACGCACACCTGCAATCTGAAGAGATCTGCCAATTTGGTATTGTGCACTATGGCAGCGCTCATAATCTACCGTCGTACAGCCGGAAACAATACTTGGCATACCATACATAAGTGCTATGTAGCGAATAGGCTTATCAGAATGATCTAGAAGCCATTGGGTAATCGGTTTTAGTATACTATCTTGAAATAGCGACTTATCAACATACTGAATGATGAACCCTTTTGGATCAAGACCAATGGCAGGAAAATGAACACCGAAAACATTTGCATCGGAGATACCAGGACGGTTTGCCATATAATAATTTTTCATGTCAACGCTCCTTGGGTCATCAGCGTTATATATAACTAGTAAGTGTTGTGATGCGATTGGCGATGTCCAGTTCAAAGATGATGCCGTTGTAACTTCTAGAGTATTCGAGGGAGCAGAGAGACCTGCCGCATTTTTTGCCCTAACACGCAACACAATGACCCCCGGACTCAAATCGTAGACATGCACAGATGAAGAATTGGAATAATCTACCCTTTTAAATTCAACCCACGTATCACCAGACTGTTTTTCGACAACAAAGCCTGTTTCATCGGCTGATGTATCATTCCAGACAAGCATTCCCTCATTTGCCACGGATGAAATCGAATAGTCCATAGCTAGCTGTGTTGGCGCGGATGGCACAGCTTCAACTTGACCGAGATTTACTGTAGCTGTTTGAGATGGTTGAGAAAAGCCGTCATGAGATTGATGCAACGTAGTGACACGATACATATTTGTTGATGCCGGTTTGGCACCGGTATCAGTATACGTCATCTCTAGACTATCTCCCGGAAAATATGCTTTTGAAAGCTGGGTGACATATGCCCACGTGGCGCCGTTATCAACCGATCGTTCTATAAAAAACAGAACCGAATAACCATCAATAGGATCGGATGCATCTAAGGTCTCCTGACTCAAGGGATACTGCCATGTTAGTCCGACAGAATTTGTTGAAAGTGCTGTAGCAGTAAGTCCTGTCGCGGGAATAGCTGTTCCCTGCACAATAGATGCACAGACCTCTGAAGACGGGACCGAACTTGCTCCACTTGCGTCAGTAGTAACAACGGTAAAACAATATTGGTTGCCAGGAAAAGTCACCCGACCATACGTGTAGGCAGGACTCGAAACTGAACTTAAAAGGGCATTATTCTGATACACCTTGTAGCCCGCTGCACCATCAACTGCCGTCCACGTAAGATTGATGGTATTGAAGTTGGTAATATTAGTCGCCAGATTCGTGGGCGCTGAAACATCAGCCAAAACCTTCTCTGAACAAATTAAAAATAAAGAGATTGATAATATGACAAAAAAGCCACGTTTAATAAGTATCATAATAAGAACATGATACCACCAACATTATTCTAGGTGAAATTGCTTATGCACTTATTTCCTCTTCTCGACAATCTCCTTCTCCACGTTTCCTGGCACCACTTCATAGTGATCGAATTCCATCATGGCACTTCCCTGACCTGAAGTCATCGAGCGGAGTGACGTGGTGTAGCCGAACATTTCCGACAATGGAACCTTGGCATGGATAGCAATATTCTGACCCTTTGGCTCCTGACCTTCGATCATACCGCGCTTTGAAGCAATAGAACCGTTGATATCGCCCATGTACTTTTCTGGAGCAACGACTTCGAGGCGCATGATAGGTTCAAGGATAACTGGCTTCGCGCGCTTTGCGGCATCCTGGAAGGCCTGTGATGCGGCAATCTTATAGGCAATTTCTGATGAGTCAACGTCGTGGTACGAACCAAACGTGAGTTCACACGAAATATTCACCATCTTGAATCCGGCGACAATACCACGATCCATAGCTTCGTGAACGCCCTTTTCGACCGCAGGAATGAATTCGTTTGGAATGACACCTCCCTTGATCGAGTTGATGAATTCAAAGTCATCATAACGCTTAACGTTCTTTGGTACCTTCTCACCCTCAACGATCTTCTCCATCGGCTTGAGAGTAATGCGAACGTGACCATATTGACCCTTACCACCAGTCTGCTTGATATATTTGTGCTCTGCTTCTGCGGTACCAAGAATGGTTTCGCGATATGCTACCTGCGGCTCGCCAACATTAGCCTCAACACTAAATTCTCGCTTCATGCGATCAACCATGATTTCGAGATGG
>CAZUII010000035.1:0-7243 GCA_964619985.1 uncultured Candidatus Saccharibacteria bacterium | reverse complement strand
AGGCCGGTATTACACCGCGCATCATTCAGCTTTTGAAAGATAATAAAGAAGAAGCGGAATTCAGCAAGATGCTTGCCACTATTCGCCGTGATGCGCCGATTACGTTTAGGTTGCCGGAGAAGACATTCAAAGAGGGGCTTGATATTAAAAAGGTGACGAAACTCTGGATGGAATTGGAGTTTAGGACGCTGGTGCAGAGATTGCAGAAGGCGGTTGGTGCAGAGGGAAAGAGGGAAGAAAGTAAACAGGAAACGACAGGGCATGTTGAGAAAGCGCCCGTGGGACACTCCCTGTTTTCGCAGCCGAGCGCTGAGAGTGCCCTCGATTTTAACCAAACCGCCGTCGCTCTGTGGCTGGTCAATTCCAACATCACCAACCCAACGATGGAGGACGTGCTCAATTTTGCCAACACTGATTCATATGAGGAAGCGAAGAAAGTCATTTTTGCTGAACTCGACAAGCGCAACGTCCGCAAGGTCTACGAAACGATTGAGCTGCCACTTATTCCGATAACAGAAAAAATGGAGAAGCGCGGTATCAAGATTGACGACATATTCCTCAAAGATTTGGCGCAGAAATATCATGCCGAAGCCAACCGTCTCGAAAAGGAGATTTGGAAACAGGCCGGCATGGAATTTAACATTAGTTCGCCAAAACAATTGGGTGAGGTCTTGTTCGACAAACTCAATCTGACCGCCAAGAATATGAAGAAGACGGCCGGCGGCGCGCGCTCAACCAAGGAGTCAGAACTTGAGAAGCTACGCGACCTTCATCCAATCGTGCCGATGATTTTTGAATATCGCGAGCTTACCAAATTGCTTTCAACATATATTGATGCTATCCCGCCGCTTCTCGGAGCCGATAAGCGCCTTCACTCGCACCTTGTTTCTGCAGGAACGACCACGGGTCGCATGGCTTCGATCAATCCGAATCTACAAAATATTCCCGTTAAGACAGAACTCGGCAAAGCTATTAGACATGCTTTTGTTGCAGATAAAGGGTTTAAGCTCTGCAGTTTTGATTACTCGCAAATCGAACTTCGCATTGCGGCCTTTCTTTCTAATGATGAAAAACTGATTGAGATTTTCAAGAAAGGGGAGGATGTTCATTCATCAGTCGCTTCGTTTGTGTTCAAAGTGCCACAGAACGAAGTAACGCCAGATATGCGTCGCAAGGCAAAAGTAATCAATTTCGGCATCATTTATGGCATGGGCGTTACGGCACTGCAAAAAAATATTGGCACCACGCGCGCTGAAGCACAAAAGTTCTATGAGGATTATTTCAAGACCTTCCCAACGTTGGCTCAATATTTGAATGAAGTAAAAGCCGAGACTGCGCGCCGCGGCTACACCGAAACATTTTATGGCCGCCGACGTTACTTTGAGGGAATAAATTCGAAGATTCCTTTCATTAAAGCCGCCGCAGAGCGTATGGCTATCAATGCGCCTATTCAGGGAACAGAGGCGGACGTCATAAAGATTGCGATGATCCATATCGATGACTACATTGTCAAAAATAAATTGGATGAAGACGTTTACGCGCTTCTCCAAGTACACGATGAGCTGGTCTACGAAATCCGCGAAGGGATGGCCGATAAGGTTGCAAAGGATATTGAAAAAATAATGGAATCAGTGATGACTCTCGATGAAACTAGGGGAATTCCAATGAAGGCGGCGGGGGCGGTGGGGAATACCTGGGGAGAACTTAAATAAGATATACTTTATCTATGTTATACGCCTTTTACGGAACCGACACTCATGCTGCAATTACTAAGGCAACTGCGCTTATTTCCTCATTGAAGACCAAGAAGCCTGATGCTTCGTACGTGCGCATCGAAGCGGGGAACTGGACGCCGTCCATTGTTGAGGAGCACCTTGGTGGACAGGGACTTTTTTCAAATAAATATATTATTTTTCTCGATCGAGTGACTGAGGACACTGACGCGAAAGAGATGTTGCCCGAACTTATTTCTAGTATGAATGAGTCGGCCAACATTTTTGTTATCGTTGAAGGTAAAGTTAATGCGGAATTAAAAAAAGCGCTTGATGCTGACGCAGAAAAAGTTGTTGAATGTAACGTGCCCGCCAAAGTCGGAGGTTCGTTCGGAGGATCGGAAGAGTTTAATGTCTTTGCGTTGGCCGACGCTGTTGGTCAGCGAGATTCGTTTAAAGCCTGGTCAACTTATCGTCAGGCAGTTGATAACGGTATCGAATCGGAAAGTATTATTGGTACGCTTTTTTGGCAGTTAAAATCAATGGCAGTTGCGGCATCAGGGAATAGTGCGGGCGAAACTGGCTTAAGCCCGTTTGTATTTTCAAAAGCAAAGCGCGCCGCGGGAAATTATTCTGCCGATGAGTTGCGCGCGCTTACGGAGAAATTTATTACGCTCTATCATGAGGGGCATCGTGGGAAAGTGGATATGGAGTTGGGGGTGGAGAGGGTGTTGCTCTCGCTTAAGTAAATCTATTTTGGTGCGCCCACTTGGATTCGAACCAAGGACCCACTCCTTAAAAGGGAGTTGCTCTACCACCTGAGCTATGGGCGCGAATAGGGCTAGCATACTAACATTTTACCCCTCTCGTCAAATCTAGAGCGGCAAATCAAACGCAAACCATCCAGGACCGAGGACAATGACGGCGAGGGCGATCGCCAGCAAAAGTATGTAGTAGTTGATGCCGTCGGTGAGGAATGCTTTGTCACGAATCTTATAGCCAAGCTTGATAATCAAAATGACAGCATTGAGCATGGCTGCAAGCTGGGTGAAGAGCCCGATGATGAGGAAGATGGCGATGAGTATCTCCACTGCGCCATATATGACGGAGTTGCTCCCCGAACTTTTTCCTTTTTGTTGCATCTTTCTATAGCCGAAATAAGCCAGTGTGATGCCGAGCACGATGCGCAAAATGAAGGGTGCGGCCTGGTCGTAGGCGAACAAATAAGGAAATAAGGAAGGCATAATGGTTGATTAGTGAGTAACAAGAGTATTATAGTGTAGATATGGACGTACGGCTACTCCTCGATAATATCCGCAGTACCCACAATGTGGGGTCGATTTTTCGTACGGCAGAAACACTTGGTATTTCAAGGATATATTGTGGAGGGACGACGCCAGCTCCAATTGACCGCTTTGGCCGCAAGCGTACCGACATTGCCAAAGTTTCTCTAGGCGGGGAGGAACTGGTTCCCTGGGAACAGGTTGGTGCTGCAGAAATGAAGGCGCTTATTGTTGTACTCAAAAAAGAAGGTTTTCAAATTATCTCAATAGAACAAGATGCGAAGTCTGTTGATTACAAAAAGGTAAAGGTGGCAGACAAGTCAGTAATCATTGTGGGGAATGAGGTGGGCGGCGTTGCGCGAGAGCTCCTTGATCTGTCAGATGTTATTGCCGAGATTCCTTTGCGCGGCAAAAAAGAATCGTTGAATGTGTCGGTGGCTACCGGTGTCGCTCTATTCCGTTTGTTGGATCAGTAACATGACTAGTTGTTAGTCACTTGTTGGTGCACGTCACAGTAGTGTGTCCCGCGTCCGCCAACTACAATTCTTCGAATCGTGCCACTGCAGCCTTTCTTGCTACATTTTTCTCCGGTGCGCTGGTATGCACGATGCTTTTCATGAAATTCTCCTTTTTCCCCAAGCACGTTTCGGTAATCGGATGTTGAATCTCCGCCAAAATCTATGCCGCGAGCTAATGTTGTTTTAATTGCGGCAAAGAGAGTTTTTAATTTTGCCGTTTTAATAGTGGTAACCTTTTGTAGAGGATGTATTCCTGCGCGCCACAGTGATTCGTCGGCATAAATATTTCCAATGCCCGCAACAATGCCCTGGTCTATGAGAACCTGTTTAATTTTTCCCTGTGGCCGCATGCCAATCCGATCCGCAAATACCTCAAAAGTGAAAGCCTTTTCAAGTGGTTCGGGGCCGATACCATGCAAGTGACTAGAATCGTGCGCAGTTGTTGCGTCGACGAGTGCAACTTTGGCAAACTTTCTTACGTCGGAAAGTGCCAGATTCTTTTTATTAGAAAAACTCAACATAAAGTGAACGTGACGATTGAACGGATCCTTTAATGATTCTGGCCCAATCGGTTGCCACGGATCTTTTTTCTTTGTGTCGTCGAAGCGATATGTTCCATAGAGAAGGTGACCGGTCATTTTCATGTGAACGAGAAGAATTTGCTCTGTGGAATCCGGTGCTCCCACCTTATTTACATGAATAAGAATATTCTTGGCACGGCGAGTAACAGCAACAATGCGCTGGCCAACAAGTTTTTTCTTGAGCTGCTCAAAATATGCGCGGTCTTTAATAGTTTTAGACCCCTTAAAATACGGGCTATTATAGTCCGACCACACATCAACAATCGTCAGTCCGACGATATGCTCTTGGAGGCCGTTTACGGTCGTCTGTACTTCAGGTAATTCAGGCATAGGCACATAGTAAGCACTAACAAGTAATTAGTAAATAGAATACGCCGAGCAATGTTCTGCTATAATATTCGCATGCGCCACTACGTTGCACTTGCTCTTCTCGTTACCATTTTCACGGTGCCGTGGGCGGCTACGACCTATCCCGAAGAAACCGCCAGATTTATTTCGTGGGCGCAGTCAGTTGGAGGCCAAGTTGCCGCGGTCATCATTCACAATCCGCGTACTGTCGCGGGGCTTCAGCAAAAATACGCCACCAATGCGGCAAAAGGAACAGCCAAGATACACATCCTTCTCGTGCCCGGACACGAACCGGGATATGGCGGTGCGGAATACGGATCAATGCGCGAGCGTAACATGACGGTGGACGTGGCTGACCAGCTCGCCGCTTTCTTGAGCGCCAATACAAAATATGAAGTGGTGGTTGCTCGTGACAAAGATCAGTGGAACCCGATTTTTCAGACCTATTTTAAAAAAGAATGGGACACGATCATCCAGTGGCAAAAAGAGTATCGACAAGCATCCTTGCGCAAAATAGACGCTTCTCCATCGCTTCCGCCGCCAAAAGTGTTGCATAATAAGGCTCCCAACGATGTTGCCTACAGGCTCTACGGCCTGACCAAGTGGTCGAACGAGAACGCCGTCGATATTGCCATCCATATTCATTTCAATGACTATCCCGGACACTCATCTACGGGACCGGGCGAATACACGGGGTTTGCAATCTATAGCCCCGAAAAACAATATGCCAACGGCACTACGACGCGCGCCATCGCCCAGGCCATTTTCAAAAGATTGAGCAGGTACAATCCGGTAAGCGACTTGCCGGCAGAATCAGACGGGATCGTCGAAGAACGCGAGTTGATAGCTATTGGCGCCAACGATACGGCTGACGCGGCCAGCCTGCTTATCGAATATGGATATATATACGAATCCCAATTTACCAATCCCGCCGCATATCATATAGCGATACAAGATCTGGCATTCCAGACATATCTCGGCCTCGAAGATTTTTTCAACCCGAAGGGCTCCTCGTCGCTTGCCGCCGTCTATGACACGCTGGTGTTGCCGCACACGTGGCGATCAGTTTTGCCGGAAACCTCCACTCAAGTCGCTGACGTCTACGCGCTGCAGACGGCGCTGCTTATGGACGGCGTATACCCGCCAAAAGATAAAAGTAAGAACGATTGTCCGCGTACCGGAAAAATAGGCCCCTGCACCAAGACTTCCGTCGAGGCATTTCAGAAAAAATACGGCATAGAGGAAAAAGGAGTGGGGGAGAAGACAATACAGATGTTGAATAAGAAGTACTCAGGAGTTCTTTAACTTCTCTAGTTCTTCCCGCGCAACCCTCGCATCGCTCCACGGTGTCTTGGTCGCCTTTGGACCCATGATGAATGGATCAGTTCCTTTACCGGTGATGATCACTGAGTCTCCCGTAGTAGCTCGTTTCAACGCTTCAGCAATAGCGGCACGACGGTTCATAATGATTGTTGGTTCCTGCGAGGTGATACCACTGGCGACATCAGCAACGATCTTTTTTGGATCCTCGTCATACGGATCTTCATCAGTGAGAATAATTTCGTCGCAGTAGGTATCGGCGATGTGTCCCATGACCGCACGCTTGCTGGTGTCGCGTCCGCCACCGGTACCGCCGAGAACACAGATATTTTTTGATGATTGAAATACTTGGTATAGCTTTTCCAACGAATCAGCCGTATGCGCGTAGTCAACGATGACGGTGAAGTCTTGGCCGGCATTTATTTTCTGCACGCGACCAGGAATGCCATCGAACTTTTCTACAGCACGGATAACTTCATCGGCGGTGACATTCTGACTACGTGCGGCTGCGGCTGCGGCCAGAATATTGTACAGATTGAAGAGGCCCGAGAGAGGCGAGACCACCTTTCTGCCTTTGTAGTTGAACTCCAACCCTTCTTTTTTGATGGTATACGGCTCTGCATCTCGGAGTCCGTACGTCATTTTTTGATCGGCCTGACATTCCGCGAAGCGGTAACTTTCTTTGTCATCTGCGTTGGTGATAATGAATCGATCTTTCTTTTTGGATGTGGCCACCTGTCGCGCGATGGAAACTTTGGTGTCAATGTAGTTTTCGAGTGACCCATGCGCCTCGATGTGTTCAGGGGATATATTGGTCAGAACGAAAGCGTCGAGGTCGATGAATTTGTGGCGATACAACAGCGCGCCCTGCGAAGTCATCTCCAAGATCATGTAGGCGCAGCCATTGTTCACGGCTTTACGGAGGAGTTTCTGCACCGCGAATCTTCCCGGCATACTCATCTTGAATAAGTTTTCAGAAGAAATGTCTCCAACCTTGAAGCGGATGGTATTCGAGAGTGCAGTTTTGTACCCGGCTTCTTCAAGGATGGCGTTTAGGATCTCTACTGTTGAACTCTTACCCTTGGTGCCGGTGATGCCGATGACCTTGATCTTGCGGGAAGGGAAGCGGTACCAGAGTGCGGCCAGAAAGGCCAAGGTCCAATGGTATGCGGGCTGGAAAAAGGTGAAGAGCTTGGTGGGAATTTTGCTGCGGATTTTGGCGAGAAGGGCGTCCATAAGTTGCTTGTTATGGCCCTATTATGGCCTATTTTATGAGGTTTGTATGCTTGACTTTGGGGTATAGAGTGTGGTATAATGCGCGGAGGTGAATAAGCTCTTTTCCAACCTATTTGCGAACATCGCCACAGCAGAAAGCGGCTCACCTTATGGGCCATTCTCCGCTGTGGCGAAGAGTCCAGCATTCAACAAAAACAAGAATGCCCCTCGAAAGAGACGGCGAATTCATACTGGAAAGGTTCCAC
>CAZUII010000034.1:0-7543 GCA_964619985.1 uncultured Candidatus Saccharibacteria bacterium | reverse complement strand
ATTATGCGAGCACGCGAATTCCTGATGAAGGATTTGTACTCATTTAACGTTGATGACAAGGCGCACCAGACATTTTACGAGGAAGCAAAAAAGGCTTACGTGCGTATTTTTGATCGCCTCGGACTTGGTGGGCAGACATATGTGACTTTTGCGGCCGGCGGTTCATTTTCTAAATATTCACACGAGTTCCAGACACTGACAGAAGCTGGCGAAGACATTGTCTATGTACATGAAGGCAGGCGGTTGGCGGTGAACAAGGAAGTGTTGAACGATGAAGTGCTCAAAGATTTGGGCATTTCAAAATCAGAGCTGGTTGAAAAGAAAGCAGTAGAAGTTGGAAACATTTTTAGTTTGGGCACGAAGTTTTCAGATGCTCTTGGACTAAACTACAAGGATGCTGAGGGAAAGCTGAAACCGGTCATCATGGGTTCATATGGCATCGGGCCTGGGCGCGTCATGGGTACGATTGCGGAACTGTGGTCAGACGACAAAGGTTTGGTCTGGCCTGAATCGGTTTCTCCATTCGCTCTACACCTCATCGCGCTCTTTGATACTGACGGCGCCGTCAAAAAGACTACCGATGAATTGTACGCTCGTCTCACAAAAGAAGGAGTCGAGGTTCTCTACGATGACCGTGATGAAACGGCCGGAACAAAGTTTTCTGACTCTGATCTCATCGGCATTCCAAGACGCGTGGTTATCAGCGCAAAGACGCTCAAGGATCATGCTGCGGAAACAAAGGATAGAAGGACGGGAAGGGTGGAGATCGTGGATATTTCATCGCTTTAGTCGGTTGAAGCGGATACAAAAACGCACGCGGGAGGCGTGCGGGTGTGTTTGAGCAAGTGAGACTCTATCTCGGGGTTATTCCGCAGACTGTCCGGAGTGCAACCCTTCGACAAGCTTGTCGGCGGCAAGCCACATGAAGTACATGCCAATAAGCAGGGCAGTGATATACCCCATGAACCGATTTATGCCAATGATGTTGCGGATGGCAATCAGTCCATTGATCAGGGCAAAAAGTGTTGCCAAAGCCAGACACAGTGACACGAAGACCATTGCCAGCGAGCATCGAAACTCCGCCGTTCTGCATCCTGTTGAGGATGCTCTCTGAAGATAGCCCAAGGCTATTCTGAACAGAATCGAAGATATGCAGCCAAAGAGCGGAACTATGAGGAATAAAGATAATTCGGGAGCCGCCTCAAACCAGCGGCTCATGACAAAAAAAGTTTCCGTATTCATAACATTGTGGAGGGAGACTGTCTTGCCCAATAATTTCACGCCTGCGTAAAATTGTCAATTACCCGTTTTCATTCTTTATGATAGTCTTCAGATATGACATTTAAGGATAAAAAAGATCAACTTCTCGGGCGTTTTTCAAATGACATTGGCATTGATCTCGGTACCGCCAATACGCTGGTGTATGTGCGCGGAAAGGGAATCGTGGTGAATGAACCTTCGGTAGTTGCGGTCAATCAAAAAACCGGACAGGTAGTTGCGGTCGGCCAGGTTGCAAAGGATATGCTCGGACGTACACCAGCTCATATTGTTGCGGTACGACCGCTGGTTGACGGAGTTATTTCTGATTTTGAAGTGACCGAAGAGATGCTTTCATATCTGATGCGCCGTGCGGGGGAATATATGCCGAAAAAGTTTCTTGGACCGCGCGTCGTCGTTGGAGTACCATCAGGAGTGACTAACGTTGAAGTTCGAGCAGTTCGTGATGCTACAAAAAATGCAGGTGCACGTGAGGTCTACATTGTCGAACAGCCCATGGCCGGAGCTATCGGCATCAGGCTTCCGATTCACGATCCGGTGGGCAGCATGATTATCGATATTGGCGGAGGCACCACGGACATCGCGGTCATTTCGCTCGGCGGTATTGTCCGTTCAAAAAATCTCAAGATTGCCGGTGACAAACTGAATAACGATATCATTTCCTATATACGCAACGAATTCAAAATACTCATTGGAGAAACAACCGCCGAGCAGGTGAAAAAGGACGTCGGAGCGGTACTTCCCGGCGAACCGCTTGAAACAACTATCCGGGGGAGGGATCTCATCACTGGCCTGCCGCGCGAGGTTATCATCACCGACTCAGATATCCGTGAAGCCATCGGCCAATCCATCGATATTTTACTTGAGGCTACAAAAGAAGTGCTCGAAACAACTCCACCTGAAATATTGGCAGACGTGATGAAGCGCGGTATTCATCTGGTTGGCGGTGGTGCGCTCATCAAGGGTCTCGATACATTACTCCTGGAAACTCTCAATATTCCTATAACTATTGCCGAAGATCCGCTGACCGCTATCGCTCGCGGTGCTGGCATCATCCTCGAAGACTTGGATAAATATCGTTCGGTTCTCATTGAAAGCGAAGATGACTTACCTTCAAACACATAGGCGTCCGTACCAACAGCGCCGGCGCATGCTTGTCGTCGCCATCGGCGCGATTGTCGTGCTTGCCGGGTTGGCGCAAGTTGCCGCTCCGCATCTGTTCCCGGCTGTTGCCACTGCCATCGCCCGTCCCTTCTGGCGCACGGAATTTGCCATAGAACAAGGAGCCCTGGATTCCCGCGAAACATTGTTGAATGAAAATCAATCGCTGCTGCGCCAGCTTGATGAGGCACGAGTTCGTCTTGAGACGATAGGCGCCATCGAATCAGAAAATAGCGAATTGAAGGCGCTCCTTGGCCGCGGCACTACGACGTCCTCGCGCAATCCGGGCATTCTCGCTGCGGTGCTGATGAAGCCTCCGGTGTCCGCCTACGATGAACTCATCATAGATATTGGGCGTGATCACGCGCTCTCCACCAGCAGTCTGGTATATGCAGCCGGCGACGTGCTCCTCGGTCGCATTGTCGACGTACTTGGCAGAACCGCCAAGGCGCGGCTCTTTTCATCGCCAGGCGAATCGTATCCGATACTGATCGGACAGACTCACGCGGCAGCAATCGCAGTCGGCCGCGGTGGCGGACAGTACGAAGCCCAGCTTTCACGCGATACCGCGGTCGTTGAAGGTGATGTTGTTCTCAATGCAGGATTGAATAATAGGCCATTTGGTATCGTGTCCGCGGTGCTTCTCGATCCTACCCAGCCATTCAAAATGGTTTTGTTCGCTCCGCCGACCAATCTCTATCAGCTCCGCTGGGTCGTGGTGAGGAACAGGGAATAAATATCACATGAATACAAAAAACGCATATCGAATATTGGTCGACATTGTTATTGCGTTCTGTGTCATTCAGGGTTGGTGGTTTATCGCACTTCCTTTGGCTGTCTGGTGCGCTTGGCGATTGTCGGCATATATTGAACTTGTTATCGCGGGGATCGCGTATGATTCGTTGTTTGGTTTTGTGAATGGTGATGGACTCTTCGCATATCTGGGAACCCTCGCGTCCATTATCGGCTTTGGTGTCATAACTATTCTTAAAAAGGTTACCAGAAATAATCAACGGAATTAAAAATAGGCAGTTCGTATGCTAGTATTCCAATAATGCCATTTACATGGAAACAACTGTTTTTGTGGCGCTCACACAGACGGCGCCGGATAGTCGAGATCGCTCCGGATGAAGTTATGCTGGATTCGAGCAATCTGGGCAACTTTGACACGGCTCAATTTGAAGGACGCCTGGAACGGCCTATTTCCCGATTGGCCCTGTATAGTGCGGCCGGCGTATTTGCTGCCTTGGTTATCGTATTTCTGGCACAAGCATGGAATTTACAAATCATACATGGCGATGAGTATCGGACCCGCAGTGAAAAGAACTTGCTTCGGCCGATTCCTATATTTGCCGGTCGCGGCATTTTGCAAGATAGGAACGGCATGCTCTTAGCTTGGAATGCGCCAGCAGACGCTAATTTATCCACGACGACTGAGGACACGGTGGCGTCACGTCGCTACGCGACTTCCACCGGTCTGGCGCACGTCATCGGGTATGTTCAATATCCATCCAAAGATAAGAACGGTTTCTACTATCAGGACGATTTTGAAGGCGTTGCCGGAGCGGAACAATATTTCAATCAGGATTTGCAGGGTACGAACGGGTCCCGGCTTGTCGAGGTTGATGCACGTGCCAAGATCATATCTGAAAACGTCGTCCGTCCTCCTGTTCAAGGCGCGAGCGTGACACTATCCATTGATAGCAGAGTGCAATCAGCTTTGTACCAGAACATCAAGGATGTGGCGGAGCGCGTCGGCTTTGCCGGCGGTGCCGGCGTCATTATGGATGTGCATTCGGGTGAAATCATCGCTCTGACCAGCTATCCTGAATATAGCTCGCAAGTCATGTCGGATCGCGATGATGTGGCGAAAGTCAAAGCGCTTTTGAATAATCCAAATCTGCCCTTTCTCAATCGCGCAGTCGATGGTCTCTATACGCCGGGTTCCATTGTGAAGCCCTACGTAGCTCTAGGCGTTCTCACGGAACACGTCATTGACGCTTCAACGGTTATTGTGACCACAGGATCCGTGTCGATTCCAAACCCGTATGATCCAACCAGGAGTACTGTTTTTAAAGATTGGAAAAATAACGGCTCGCTCGATATGCGTCGCGCCATCGCCATGTCATCCGATGCGTACTTTTATATTGTCGGCGGGGGATACAAGGATCAAAAAGGGCTGGGCATTCTGAATATTGACAAGTACTTGCGCCTGTTCGGGCTTGGCTCGCAAATCCCTGAATCATTCGTTCGCGGCAAGGCCGGAGTCATTCCGACTCCCGAATGGAAGAAAGCCACATTCAATGAAGATTGGTATCTGGGGAACACCTATCACACGTCTATTGGTCAATATGGATTTCAGGTGACGCTCGTGCAGATGATCAGGGCTGTTGCCAGCCTTGCCAACAATGGCTTAATACTCGTTCCAAGCATTACCAAGACTGATTCGCCGGCCATTGAGCGCTTCATCAATGAAATCCCGTCTAAAAATTTCAATATTGTCCGCGAGGGCATGCGTCTTTCCGTCACGGAGGGCGTCGCCGGGGCGCTCAATGCGCCATATACGCATGTCGCCGCAAAATCAGGGACGGCCGAGCTCGGCGTGGCCAAAGATAAGGTCAACTCATGGATAACGGGTTTTTGGCCGTATGAGAATCCCCGGTATGCTTTTGTGGTTATGCTTGAGAAAGGTTCGGTTCATAATCTGGTGGGTGCCGCGGCGGCCATGAGGCAACAGCTTGATTGGATGAAGGAGCATACGCCCGAATACTATTGAATTGTATAGTAATTGCTGTTAGAATAGAGATAACCGCTTACTAATAAGTGTCTTTATTTTTATGTCTACAGAACCTCAATATCTCACCAATGAAAAGTTCGAGGAACTAACAAAGGAGCTTGAACATCTCAAAACCACTCGGAGAAAAGAGGTAGCTGACCAGCTTGAATACGCAAAGAAGCTGGGCGATCTTTCGGAGAATGCGGAGTATCATCAGGCGCGTGAAGATCAGGCTGAAGTGGAAGACCGCATCGGTCGCCTGGAAAATTTGCTTAAGCACGCCACTATTATGACGGCTGGCGGAGGTGACGTCGTCACGGTGGGCTCGACTGTTCGCTTGACGCGAGAGGGAGAAAACAAATCATATGTATATTCCATTGTCGGTTCTGAAGAAGCCGACATGTCCCAAGGAAAAGTTTCAAATATGTCGCCATTGGGCGCGGCACTTTTGGGCCACAAGGTTGCCGACACGGTTAAAGTCGTCGCTCCAAAGGGAGTTGTTGCCTACACTATAGCGGCCATTAAATAAGTCGACTCACCTTATATCATTCTATGGCTTCTTCTCTCGACGAACTACGCGCAACCAGGCTTGCCAAGCTCGAACTCTTGAAAAAGGCGGGCATGGAAGCATATCCAGCCAAAGTTCCACGTGATCATTGCCTCAAGGATGCAAAGGCTAATTTTGCCGAGTACGAAAAGTCACAAAAAGTAGTCAATCTGGCTGGCCGCATCATGGCCATTCGTGGCGCCGGCGCGATTTCCTTCGTCGTGCTCGATGACGGTAAGGCAACATTTCAAGCGGTTATCAAGAAGGATGTTCTAGATCCGAAATTATTTGAATTGTTTGGTTCAGCAGTAGATATCGGCGACATTATTAGTGTTACCGGTACTTGTTTTACTACTCAACGCGGGGAACAGAGCATTCTTGTTACTTCATGGACGATGGCATCGAAGTCGCTTTTGCCATTGCCAGAAAAGTGGCATGGCATCACTGATCCAGATGAGAAGTTCCGTAAGAGGTATTTGGATTTTATTATGACGCCAGAGCTGCGCGATATCTTTCTCAAAAAAGCGAAGTTCTGGAATGTTACTCGCCAATTTTTAAATGATAATGGCTTCCTCGAAGTTGAAACACCAACGTTGGAAACAACGACAGGTGGGGCAGAAGCAACGCCGTTCAAGACGCATCATAATGATTATGATCTGGATGTGTATTTGCGCATTTCAGTTGGTGAATTGTGGCAAAAGAGGCTCATGGCTGGAGGTTTTCCGAAGACCTTTGAAATCGGTCGGGTCTATCGCAATGAAGGAACAAGCCCGGAACATGCTCAAGAGTTCACCAACATGGAGTTCTATTGGTCATATGCTGACTACAACGATGGTATGAAGCTGGTGCAGGACATGTATCGCAAGATTGCACAGGAAGTTTTTGGTACTACCAAGTTCACGACTCGCGGACATACCTTCGACCTTGCTGATGAGTGGATCAAGCTTGATTACGCTGAAGAGATCAAGAAGCAAACTGGCGTTGATATTGCGACAGCTTCTGAAAAAGACATGATGAAGAAGCTCAACGACCTCAAAGTTACATATGATGGCACCAACCGTGAACGTCTTACCGATACCTTGTGGAAATATTGCCGCAAGAATATTGCTGGGCCCGCATTCCTCATTAACCATCCAGTCCTTGTTGCTCCGCTTGCCAAGAGTGTTCCAGGAAAGCCGGTAGTTCAGATGTTCCAGCCGATTATTGCTGGCAGTGAAGTCGGTCGCGGCTATTCAGAGCTCAATGATCCGATCGATCAGGCCAACCGTTTTGCAGAACAGCAGAAACTTATAGAAAAGGGTGACACCGAGGCCATGATGCCTGACCATGAATTCGTTGAAATGCTCGAACACGGCATGCCACCAACCTGTGGTTTTGGATTTGGAGAACGACTGTTTGCCTTCCTTATTGATAAGCCACTCCGCGAGACGCAGTTGTTCCCATTAATGAAGCCGAAGACAGATAACTAATCATTCAATGCTCAATTTTTTCACCAAAGCGCTTATCAAGAGACAAATGAAAGGTGTTCCAGAATCAGAACTAAATAAAATTTTTGAGCTGATCGAAAAAAATCCTGATTTCTTCAAGCAAATGGCTGAATCCATTCAAGCCAAAATGAAAACAGGCATGTCTCAAGAAGATGCAGCAAAAGCAGTCATGGCTGAAGGTGGGGACGATTTCAAGAAAGTAGTGGGAAGCTTGGGGAAATAAAAAAACCGCGTGCCCCTGAAGTGTGCCCCATTTAGTGGACAGTGAAATTAAACCGCTACTTGGGCCAAAAG
>CAZUII010000033.1:0-7587 GCA_964619985.1 uncultured Candidatus Saccharibacteria bacterium | reverse complement strand
AAGAAGTCAATCACATTGTTGAGCACTACAAGGAAGCAGATCGCGAGCGCGCTACGACCTACGCCGAGACAGTTCTCACGAACGAGAAAGTCTTCGCCTGGTTAGAGAAGGTAGAATAGCGGAAACAAAAAGCCCCGCTCGATGGGATCTTTTTATGAAATCAAACGCTAACTGAAATTCGCATTACTTTGTGAATACCGTCAAGGAGAGGGCAGCGACCACGGCAGTTTCAGCCCTTAAAACCTGGGTTCCAAGGGAGACAACGGGGATGTTATTCGTGTGAAACATCTCTACCTCTTCCGGCGACCAGCCGCCTTCCGGTCCAATGAAGAGTGCAACTGATCCAGTAGGTGCCTGCTTTGAAAGAGGCTCTCCTTCAAGATGAAAAGCGAGCGCGGAGACGTGAGATGCAGTGGCCAATTCAAGCGCTTTGGACAAATCGACAATCGGCGCAATCTCCGGAACAGTTCCGCGGCCACTTTGCTCACTCGCTTCAATTGCTATTTTCTTGAGACGCTCTTCGTTAAGATTTTTCTTTTCACTACGTTCAGCCATCACCGGAATAATGTTAGTCACGCCGAGCTCGGTTGCTTTCTCAACAATCCATTCGAAGGTATCTTTCTTAACAAGTGCCGCGCATAGAGTGATTTCGCGTCCATCGCGCGCAGGCATGAAGCGGCTTGGCATACTTTTTTCGACGTGAAAAGTAACAAGATTCTTGTCATCTTTTCTGATGTCTGAAATCACACACTCATAATCGAAACCAGAACCATCAAACAACACAACTCTGTCCCCCGTCTTCAAACGGAAGACGCGGGACAGTTGGTTAGCCAATTCATCTGAATGAATTGATATTTCTTGTGTTGAACCGATAGACTCGGTCACATAGAAGCGGTGGAGACGCATCCTATTTTTTGCCGGAGACAACGGCGTCGATAATGCCATACTTCTTTCCTTCCTCTGCATCCATGAAATAATCACGGTCAATATCTTTTTCAACCTTGGCAAGTGATTGGCCGGTATTCTTTGCCATAATTTTTGTGAGTCGTTCACGGAGCTTAATTATCTGCTTCGAACGAATTTCAATATCAGTAGCCTGACCTTTGCACCACCCAACGGTTGATGAATCATGATCTCTGAATTTGGTAGTGCAAAACGTTTACCCTTGGTACCGGCAGAAAGTAACCACGCGCCGCCGGAAGCAGCCATCCCAACGCATACCGTCGAGACGTCATTTTTTATGTGGTTAATCGTATCAATCATGGCGAGAGTCGCAGAAGCAGAACCGCCAGGCGAATTGATATACAGCTGAATATCCTTCTTCGGATCCTCCGACTGCAAAAACAAAAGCTGCGCAATGATGAGATTGGCGACGGTATCGTCAATCGGGCCGCCCAAAAAGACTATATTTTCTTTAAGGAGGCGTGAGTAGATGTCATAGGCGCGCTCGCCCTGAGGTGATTTCTCGATAACGGTTGGGATTAACATGGGTAGTGAGTATTAAATAGTATTTGTAATAGATTGTTAATCCAATCTAGCACACTACATTAAAATTGACAATGCTTATTATCTATGCTTATATGATATAAAACGAGTTCCAAAAATAACCGCAAAAACAAAGAGTTCCAATGAACAAGAACCGACATTTCCTAATTTCAGTGACCGAATGGGGAGTTGACCATGAACCAATGAACCTTCACGAGGTTGAGAAACTCCGCAAAGATGGCTGGGAATTACCTACGTTGGAGGATTATGAGCAAGCGGCCACGGCTCAGATGAAGGGGTTCTTCGCCCCAGATGACACATACTGGGCACATTCTGGGAACGGAGATATTGTTGCTGTGGTGCCATATGATCCAGAAGACTCAGCAGTGTGCAATCGTCACGATGTGGAGCATCGCCTCAGGTTAATCAAAAGGATGCCCGCACACGTAATCACCTCTCATCACAGCTCCAAAATCTCAAAGGCTAAACTGATCGGAAAGTAATGCCGCCAAGATAACCAGCGACCCACCCCGGGTCGCCTTTTTTATTCACAGATTATTCGACCATTTCAATACAGTACCTAACAAAGCTATTGATATAATTCAGCCCATGCCAACGCGCAAATTATGTCCTATATTTTCCTCGACGAATCTGGCATCCACAAGCAAGACGGCGTATCGACTATTGCGCTAGTATATATTTCTGTCGCTACTATTTCAAAAATCGAACAAGCGGTCCTAAACATTGAGGCAAAACTTAAAATTCAAGCATTTCATTGGTCTCATAGCTCGTGGGAAGTAAGGAGAAAATTCGCTGAGTCCATATCGAAGGAAAACTTTTCAATACAAGTTGCCTTACTGAATAACCCGTTTCGTGAAAGTACTTCATATGAATACGCCTTGCGACATCTATTAGTTGAGCAGGATATCTCCGCACTTATCATTGACGGTAAGAAAAATAAGCAATACGAACGTAAAATAAAAAAGGTGTTGCGAGACAAGGGTGTGTCTGTGAGGAAACTGCGGACCGTAAATGATAGAGCGTACCCTGCTCTGAGAATCGCTGACCTTGTCGCCGGTATTGTGAGAAATAAGTATGAAAATGAGGGTGAAAAGAAGGTCGAAGCCCTATATAAGCTCATTTCTGGCAAAATCTCCCTGACCATCAAGGAATAGCAAAACCACCCCTTTCGGGGTGGTCAGCGGAGCAGGTAGTCCTTACGGACTCTTCCTACAGGAATTTGTCCCTGCATGCTTGTTGTATCTATAAGATATCACACCAAAATGAAAAGTCAACTTGCACCTTTGCCCTTTTAGTTATATTATGCAGGTGTTACCAATTTTTAAATTTGATACCGCTTTAAAGGAATCTAGTGAATCCAACTTATGAAAAACCTTATGAATAAAGCCATTCTGAGCACGCTGTCGGCGCCACATCATACGTTTCTCTCACCATAATCCGGAAAGAGCGGGTCTACACCGCATATGTCACTTAAATTAGTCGCGCTCTACCTCTCCATCGCCGGAGTAGTTGGTGTGGCTATTGGTTACTACCTGCGATTGATCATCTCATTAGGAAAGAAGGGTTCCATGGAACTCGAAATCAAGGAAATGCTCCTTGCGGCCAAAGAAGAGGCCAAGAAGATCACCGCTGATGCAGAAACCAAAGCCACCCGAACGCTCGACGATGCACGAGTAGAAATCAAAGAAAAGGAAGAAAAAGTCAGGCAGATTGAGGATCGCCTCATCAAAAAGGAAGATTTGCTCGATAAACGCCAGACCGATATCGACAAGGAAGTAGAAATGATCAAGACCAGAGTGGCCGAAATTAAGGCTATTCGCGAAAAAGCCGATAAACTCGAGCTTGATCGCCTTGCCGCACTCGAAAAGATCGCCCAGCTCTCTGCCCCAGAAGCCAAGGAACAGCTTATGAAGATTGTCGAGAAGCGCAGCGAGGAGGATTTATTGGTCCGCATGAACAAGCTCGACACCCAGGGAGAAGAAATGCTCGACCGCAAGGCTCGAGATATTCTCGCAGTCTCTATCCAGCGTCTCGCCTCATCAGTCTCACAGGATGTCATGTCTACGATTGTCGAAATCCCAAGTGATGACGTCAAAGGCAAAATTATTGGTAAGGAAGGCCGCAACATCAAGGCCTTTGAACGTGTTACTGGTGTTGAAGTCATGGTTGATGACACGCCAGGAGCAATTACTATCTCCTCATTCGATCCCGTACGCCGTCATACCGCAGCCATCGCTCTTCGTGAACTCATCAAGGATGGCCGTATCCAGCCAGCAAAGATCGAGTCCGTTGTCGACAAAGCAAAGCAGGACATCAACAAAACTATCAAAGAAAAAGGTGAAGCCGCAGCATATGAGTGTGGCGTGCTTGGACTCGATCCACGCATTCTGCTCATCTTGGGCCGCCTCCACTTCCGCACCAGTTATGGCCAAAATGTCCTCCAACATTCTATGGAAATGGCACACATCGCTGGCATGATCGCCGAAGAGCTTGGTGCAAACGTCCAAGTCGCCAAGGCTGGTGCCCTTCTCCATGACCTCGGTAAGGCTCTCGACCATGAAGTTGTGGGCACCCACGTCGAGATCGGTCGCCGCATCTTGCAAAAGTTCGGTGCTCCGGAAGAAGTTATCAAGGCCATGCAGGCCCACCATGAAGAATATCCGTACGAAACCGTTGAGTCTCGCATCGTCCAGACCGCAGATGCCATCTCTGGCGCTCGCCCTGGCGCACGCCGTGATAACGTTGAGAACTACATCAAACGTCTTGGTGATCTCGAAGCTTTGGCCAACTCATTCCCTGGCATTGAGAAGTCATACGCTCTCCAGGCAGGACGTGAGATTCGCATCTTCGTCAAACCAGAGGAAATAGATGATTTGGCCGCAAAGAATATGGCACGAGATATTGCCCTCAAGATCGAGAAAGACCTCAAGTATCCAGGTGAAATCAAGGTAAATGTCATCCGAGAGACGAGGACTATTGAATTTGCAAGGTAATATTCTCAGTTTATGAACGAAAATTGACATTACTTTCACGGTAGTGTCAATTTTTGTAACCTTTCCCTGCCCTATTGCCCAAAATATGGCTTACTATATAATTGGGACATGGTTCAAGACTCGATCCGCCGTAGCGCGGCGGGCCGAGACCACTTTATTAGCTTTAATACATACCATATGAATAAAGCAGGAATTGTAGACGCAGTTCATGGAGTTCTCGGTGGAACCAAGGTTCAGGCCGAGCAAGCAGTCGAGACAGCTATCAATGCTATCATCGACTCACTCAAGAAGGGTGAAGAGGTCTCTATCGCAGGTCTCGGCATCTTCTCAGTAAAGCAGCGTGCAGCCCGCGAAGCTCGCAACCCTCGCACTGGTGAGGCCATCAAGGTCCCAGCTATGAAGGTTCCGAAGTTCCGCGCCGCAAAGGCGTTGAAGGACGCAGTTAAATAGTCCAACTTCGAGGAGGGGTGCACTATCGACCGCTTCTCTACGAATAAGAACTATTCTCTCTAGCAAAAGACCGCCATAAGGCGGTTTTTTGTTTGGAAAAAAGTAAATTAAATAATTTCCCAAAGGTTTTTGAACACTTGCCTCATATTTTGAGCGTATACAGCGTCATGAATCTCCACCAGATAATGCGGACGCTGCCCAGTCATAAAGAAGACAACGTAGTCCCCCATAATAAAGTTTGTTGCAGTAAATCTAAACTCATTTTTCCAAAATTTAATAGCGCGTCTTGGATATTTTCTCGCGGCCATCTTTGCCTCAATTTCAGAATCGTTTGAAATGAGCTTGAGATCAATTTTCTCTGATCCAATTTTCCAATACCAGTCTATCCAGCCAACATAATCCTTTGTCTCTAAAATTGTATGATCCTGAAATCCCCACCAAGTCAGGTCCCTGCTCCGAATCATACTCTCTTCCCATATCGGTGTTTGTCGATACAAAAAATCTTTTATGTTGTACTCCTCAATAAAGCGCATCTTGGGGACCGAGTATGATTTGGACTTTGGCACACTCTCGAGCTGGGCAATCGCCTCTTTTATGACCTTTTTCTTCTCGTGCACATCTTTTTCCTCCCTTTCGACAATAGAATTGAGGTGCTGAGGAGGTAACGCAACAAAATAACCACCCGGACCCTCTAAATCCTGAGTAATAACGCCCTTTTTGACCAATTCCTTGCCTATGGCATAGACCGTGGGGCGCTTTATGTGAGTAATGGTAGATATAGTAGCCGGCAACATCTTGCCATTTTCAAGAATGGTGAGGTACACCTGTATTTCCTTCTCACTAAAGCCAAGTTTCTTTAATGTCTCATCAATCATGCCCAAAGTGTAGCAAATACCCCCATGTTGTCAATACTTTGTTGACACATTTTTGGCCTTATTTATCAATATATATTGGTAAATATAGCTTTTTCTGTGATTTTTTTATTGACAATTGGTATAAATTATGCAATAATTATACAAGTAAGTAAAGGAAAGCACATTAACTCAACAACATACAGAAAGAACCAGGTATATGAAAAGCACATTGTTCCTTACCCTCACCGCAACCGTCCTTTGTTCCATTCCTGTCGTCGCCGAAGAAAGCCAGTGGCCGAGCGTCACAGCGAGCTCACTGGTCACCAGCAAGTATCTGGGATTCGGCACGGGCAACGTTTTGAGCAAAGACCCGGCAGTCCAGTCCGACCTGTTCATCTCGTGGAAGAACGGCCTCTATCTCGATCTCTGGAATTCCCGCAGCCTCAAAGGCACATGGAATGACAGCAGTCTGGGCAATGAGGTTGACTACAAGATCGGCTGGAAGGGCCAGGTCGCCGAGAAGCTTACGCTCAACGTTGCGGTGACCTACTTCGACGAGCCGAGCGTGGGAACCTTCGGAGCTGGTGACATTCTCTATACGTACGCGTACCTGACCAAGGAATTCAAACACCTTTCGGTCACCGCGGGATACGAGAACTTCACCACCATGCCGGAGAGCGGTTTCCAGGGCGGCAATCTGTTCAGCTTGGGAGTGAGCAAGTCACAGTCGCTCTGCAAAGATCGGCTGAACCTGCAAGCTTCGGCGGCGCTGGTGTACGACACTGGCACGCTCGGCTCCCACGAAGGCCTCATAGCGCGAGGCAACGTGGCGGCCAACTGGAACATCACCAAGCATCTCACATTCAATGTCATCGGAGTGAATTGGTACGCACCAATCACTGCCCACGACAGACGAACGGCGGACACGGTGTTGTACAGCGGGCTGACGTTCAAGTTGCACTAAGTCGTAAAGCGGTCCCCTTGTTGTGAGCCCCACCTGTGTATTCGGGTGGGGCTTTTTACATATAAATTACTTACCTGCCTCTTCCTCAATCAGTTCCCCTCCCTTAATCTTCACATATTTAGTAACTCCAACCGAAGGTGCTTCCGTCATCGGTGCAGCATCTCGACGAATCACGTAGTTCACAGCAGCTTGGCCATTTGCAATCGTAATATTCTGCGGAGCTACACGATCACCCAGAAAAATGGTGTTCGTTGTTTTTGCTGAACCGTTCTGACTGGTCATTGCGGTCACGTAAAAGAATACGCCCGTGCCCGGAGTTTCCTGATAGAGAAATAGAATCGCATCTTGCTGGCCATCACCATTCAAATCACCATACACTGGCGCACCAAAAACATGCGTCTCCAATTTTGCAGCACTGCCAGGGACGACCGATTCCTCTGACGCGCCGTTGACTAGCGTAACTTGTTCATCATCAATAGAATATGTCGCATTCAAGGGATCAATCGAAGCCCTCTGATGAACTGCTGTCGATGAGGTTTTTACTGGTACAGTAACCGGACCAGCTTCTTTGAGCGCAATGACAGTTGCCTCATATTCCCTGCCAATATAAAACGTAAGAATTGGTACTACCAATAAAAATAAGATGACTGCGCCAAGCTTTGAGTACCAGGTAACTTCGTTGAATTTGATGGACATATGTTTAAATTAATTATCCCAAGTGGGCATGATCATTCCACGTCATTACCTCCCACCTAACATCATCATAATCAATTATTGTAAGTCCTGTATTTTGCGTCCGCATGCCATTTAGAAGATGCTG
>CAZUII010000032.1:0-7697 GCA_964619985.1 uncultured Candidatus Saccharibacteria bacterium | reverse complement strand
AATGACAGATTTCATAATAATTGTTGATTAGCCCGAAAAATACGTCAGCATAATAAACGTCGCGACCACGTTGGCGACAAACGCGCAGATAAGTACAACGTAAATCGAGCGTGGCACTTTGGGCGCTTGGGCATGAGAACGAATCTTCATAGCATATACGAAATAACGAAGTAGGTAATAATGAGATTGATAAGAATAACAACAATCAGTATGCCTTGCGCTGCTCCCGGCGTCCGAGCGAAGCCTTTTTTCATCAGCCATTGAACCATCTTGGGATCATTGCGGTTGATCATCGCGCCGGGCTGCGATCCACCAAAGGCACCCGATGACGGAGCCGCGGAATACGTCTGCTGGCGCGGCGCGCCGTAGCTTATCTTATCCTCATCAAATTCTACTCCGGTAGACATATCATCATTATATACTAGAGTCCGGCAATTATCCTAAGCTTATCCACAACCACTTTCTGCATGGCAAGTTTGGCGGACTTGAGGTACTTGTAAGGTGCGATCTCGTCGGGCTGTTCGGAAAAAGCTTTTATCAACCCTGAGCGGTACGCGATGCGCAATTCAGTATTGACGTGAACAATAGCTACGCCCGCTTTGATGGTGCCGCGGATATCATCGGCGGAGTTCCCCGACGCGCCATGGAGGACCAAGGGCACTCCTGTTGCATCTCCAATCTCCTTGACACGGCCGCTATTGAGTGCCGGATCGCCGCCGCGGACAACGCCGTGGATGTTGCCCACTGCCGGTGCGAGCATATCAACACCTGTTTCTTTGACAAACCGTGCAGCCATGTCTGGCGTGGTCATATTTGCATCACCAACAATGGCACCTTCAGGTATGGCGTCGAGAATCTTTGAGGAGGTTCCGATGAAACCCAATTCCCCTTCCACCAGCACGTCGCGGCCGGATTGTTTGGCATATGCCACGCATTTTTTCGCAACCTTCACATTTTCCTCAAATGAAAGCTGTGCCCCGTCGAAAATAACCGAATCAAAACCGGCATCAATCGCTTCTTTGACGCGTTCAAATGAATAGGTGTGATCGGCATTCAGAAAAACAGGCTGCTGACGATGCTCGCGGATACTTTTGACTATAGCGGCAATCTCATGGACGCCGACATAATCCCGTTCGCCTTCGGAGACACCGATAATAACGGGAAGATTGAGCTCTGTGGCCGCGTCAACAACCGCCCACACGCCATCGAGAGTGGAGACGTTGAAGTGGCCAATGGCTGTATGTGTCGTGTGAGCCTTCAGTATATGTTCACGAAGATTCATATCCGTCTATTGTACCACGCATTGAAATGATATAATAATTCAATCATGTTCCACAAGCCCCTTGACCTCATCGCCATCGGTGACCTGGCTACCGACGCCTTCATCCGGCTCAAAGAAGCCGAAGTGCATTGCCGCGTCGATCACAATACCTGCGAGATTTGCATGCCCTTTGCCGACAAGATCCCTTTTGAATATGCAAAAATAGTGAGAGGCGTCGGCAACGCCGCGAATGCCGCGGTCGCCGGCGCGCGACTCGGTCTGCATACAGGTCTCGTAAGCAATATCGGCGATGACCAGAACGGCCACGAATGCCTCAATGAACTGCACCGCAACAAAGTCGTCACCTCGTATGTGCGCAAGCACGGCGGCAAAGCCACCAACTATCATTATGTCCTGTGGTATGGCGCCGAGCGTACCATTCTCGTCAACCATGCCGATTATGAATACAAACTTCCAAAGCTTCCCGAAGCACGCTGGATTTATTTGACATCGCTTGCATCAAACACATTTCCGTATCACCTGGCAGTGGCGGATTACCTTGAGGCCCATCCGAAGATTCGCCTTGCCTTTCAGCCCGGCACCTTCCAGATGAAGCTCGGTTTTGAGGAACTCAAGCGGATCTACGCCCGCACCGATGTCTTTGTGGTCAATGTCGAGGAAGCACAGCGCATGCTCAACTCCGATACACGCGATATAAAGATGCTTATGGGCAAGATACATACCTATGGCCCAAAAATTGTACTTATTACCGACGGACCGAAAGGTGCCTACATGTTTGATGGCGATCACTACTATTACATGCCTATCTATCCGGATCCAAAGCCGCCATTCGAGCGTACCGGCTGCGGAGACGCATTCGCTTCGACATTCGTCGCGGCACTTGCCATGGGCAGATCGCCGCTCGAGGCGCTGACCTGGGCGCCAGTCAACCCGATGTCAGTAGCGCAGTTCGTGGGGGCGCAAGAAGGCTTGCTGACGCACGAACAACTCGAGTGGTGGCTAAAACGAGCCCCAGCAGATTATCGGGTCAAGGAGATTTAGGAATTACTCATTTCTTTTTTAAACTCACCCCACTTCGCTTCGAGAATCGCCTGGCGCGCCTCTTTGACGAGGTGAACTAGGAAATACAGATTGTGGATTGAGGTCAATGTGGCGGCCAACATTTCTTTGGCACGGAATAAGTGCGCTAGGTAGGCCTTTGTATAATGAGTACACGTATAACAACCGCATTCCTTTTCTATCGGCGTAAAATCAGAAACAAATTGTGCGTTATATAAATTGATTCGCCCTTTTTTTGTATATGCGGCCCCGTTGCGAGCAATCCGCGTCGGCGCAACGCAGTCAAAGGTATCGATGCCATTTTCAATACCGAGAATGAGATCTTCAGGCTCGCCGATGCCCAATAAATGGCGCGGCTTGCTCTCGGGCAGCTCTTCACACACCCAACCTACGGCTGTGCCGATGTCTTTTTTGTCAAACGAGCCGCCGATACCAAAACCGTCACACGCCATGGCACCAATTGTTCGTGCGGAATAACGCCGCAGATCTTCATGCCGGCCACCCTGTACGATGCCAAAAAGCGCCTGACCGCCCTTCAATGCGGCGTGCTCATTGAGACATCGGCGCGCCCACGAATGAGTGCGCTCCACGGCCGCTTTTTGTTTTTCATATGATTCCTGTGGCGACAAGCACTCGTCAAACGCAAAGATGATATCCGCGCCAATATCATGCTGGATGTCTATCGAGCGCTCGGGAGTAAATCGGTGTGTTGAGCCGTCAATAACAGACTTGAAGGTGACGCCGTCGTCGTCAATCTTGGCTAGACGAACGGACTCAGCTTCATCGGACATGGGTTCTGATACGCGCGTTCCGGCCTGCTGCCCAATCTTGGTCGAACCAGTGCCGAATGCAGGTCCTAAAGAAAAAGCTTGGAATCCGCCTGAATCGGTGAAGGTCGGACCTTTCCAGTTCATGAAGGTACCGAGGCCGCCCGCCTTCTTGAGAACTTCCGTGCCAGGCTGCAGATACAGGTGGTAGGTATTCGCGAGAATAGCGTCAGCACCCAATGAAACAACCTGCTCCGGCGTCAAGGATTTTATCGTTGCTTTCGTCCCTACAGGGATAAAGGCGGGTGTCTGAATTTCGCCATGAGGAGTTTTGATGGTACCCGCTCGACCTTTTGCATTGGGTATTCTGGCTTCGATAGTAAACTTGAACATAGAAGTAAGAATAGTGAATATCCGCCCAATAAGCAAGAACATGCGCGAGATGCTTCCTTCTGTTATAATTGCCCTACTATGCATAACGAACATACTTCACCCCTATCCCGCAAGGATATACATGCGGACACCACCAAACGCCACCTCGATGAGATTAACAAAGAGTTCAAGGAAGGTTTTGATTTTTTGAAAAAATTCCCCAAATCCGTCACCGTCTATGGATCTGCGCGCGCCAAGCGAGACGCCAAAGAGTACAAACTTGCCGAACAATTGGGGCATCGCATCGTCAAGGACCTCAAGTATGCCGTCGTCACCGGCGGCGGCCCCGGTATCATGGAAGCCGCCCACAAAGGCGCGCGTGAAGCGGGCGGCCAAGCCGTCGGACTCAACATCAGCCTGCCTCACGAGTCCAATGTCAATGACTACACGACGGACAGCATGCAGTTCACGTATTTTTTCGCCCGCAAAACCATGCTGACGTTCGCTGCCGAAGCCTATGTATTTTTCCCGGGCGGATTCGGCACTTTCGACGAACTCTTCAGCACCCTCACGCTCATTCAGACGCGCAAGATTCCTTCGGTGCCCATCACTCTCGTCGGATCATATTTCTGGAATGACCTGGCTAATTTTATCAGCAAAAAGATGCTCGCCCAGCAGGAATCCGTATCGAGTTACGATCTCAATATATTCAAGATTACCGATGATCTTGATCAGGTCATAGACATTATTCGTACCGCGCCCGTCTCCGAATGGTGGAGAAATATCAACTGATCACCGAATGGCCGCTGCAAAACCGTTCTCCTAGATCTCCTAGAGAACGGTTTTTTGATAGTGTTTACTCGTCGGATCCTCATTTTTTTCCCTTCGCACAAAAAAGATAAAGACCAGCCAGGCAGCTCCGACGGCGGCGCCGGCAATATAGACGGGTGCGGCCGGGGCAATGGTAGCCGCAAGGAATCCAGCCAAGACCGGCGGAGCTATTTGGGAAAATGCCTGGACGCTGGTGTTGATGCCCATAATTTCTCCCTGAATGGTCGCAGGGGCGCGACGACTCACAAGGCTCGGCAGTAATGACATGCTTATGCCATTTGCCAAAGCGAAAAATGCCCCGGCCAGCAGAAGTCCCGGAATCGTATACGGCAGATAAAAGGCGAAAATACCCAGCGAGCCCAGCACCAGTGACCACCGCAACAGCACGACTTCATCATAATAGCGCGACAGGAGAGGTACGAGCACGGCTTGCGCGATGACAATCCATAAGCCCGCATAGCCGATATAGTATCCTATGCCGATCTGCGTCATATTGAAGCGATCAATCAGATATACGCTAAAAAATGTGGCGACGAAGGTCACGCCGACATGGAAAAAGAAGTTGGTGCCAAAGACCGCTCGAAGCCTCTTGAGGCCATAGGCGCGAATAATATCGGCCAGGCCTTTATAAAATCTGATGGGGATACCGACAATACGGCTATTGGTTTCGCCGACATACCTATAGACCAAAAATGCATTGAAGCCGGAAAGCGCGGCCGCAAATAGAAACGGTGTCGTGATACTAAACCACGAAATCAGCGTCGAATCGGAGAGAATGCCGCCGAGTACCGGGCCGATAATAAAACCTGTTCCATAGGCGGCGCCGATCAGGCCGAAATGCTTTGCCCGTTCCTTGGGACGGGTCAGATCGGCAATGGCGGCTTGCGCCACCGATATTGCCCCGCCGGATACGCCATCAACTACGCGGGAAAAGAAGAGGAGAAAGATATTGTGGGTGACAATACCAATTGAAAGTATCAGAAAGCCGACTGCCGTCCCGACAAGTGCTATCGTCAATATGGGTCTGCGGCCATGCCTGTCAGACAACTGCCCCAGGACGGGAGCGGAAAAAAACTGCGTTATGGGATAGGTCGCAATCAGGAAACCGAGAAATATATACCCAGCAGCAAGAGGCGTTGAAGAGGAGAGCACGTAGTAGACCGAATCCGGATTAGCGAAGAGCTGCGGCACCACCGGCACCAAGATGCCGTAGCCCACAAGGTCAAGGAATATGGCCAGCAATATGACCGGCAATGCTCGCAGGTTCTTTTTTTGCATGAACACCATTGTAGCAGACAACGAAAAAACCCGCCAAATGTACTTTGTGCGGGCTTTTTCTCTAGAGACGACCTCGAGCTTACGCTTTCGGGCGAGCCTCCGATACGACAATCTTGCGGCCATCGAGCTCTGAACCATTCAGTTTCTCGATAGCAGCTGAAGCATCAGCATCTGATGCCATCTCAACGAAGCCGAAGCCCTTTGAGCGGCCGGACATCTTGTCCATAATAACGTTTGCTGATTCTACAGCACCTGCCTGTTCGAAGTGTGACTTCAGGGTCTGGTCAGTAGAACCCCAGGCAAGACTGCCTACGAAAAGTCTCTTTGACATGTTTCTTTATTCTCCCGTGCGTTAATTTAACAGCGTAAGGACGAGATACTTACACGGGGAATAGTATAGCATAGTATGAGAGAAAAAGCAAGCGTCACGCCTTCCCGTCAAATAGCCTCCCTTACCTTGGAATTTCGCCCTTTTTGACCTATACTAGCAGACATGTCGTCAGAGAAATCGGACTCAAAATACATTCCCACTATCGGTCTGGAAATCCATGCCGAGCTCAAGACTGACTCCAAGATGTTCTGTGCCTGCAAGAATGATCCTGATGAGGACAAGCCGAACGCCAATGTCTGCCCTATTTGTCTGGGTCATCCCGGAACTCTACCAGTCCTCAACATGGAAGCCATCAAACATGTCCTCAAGATGGGTGTTGCGGTTGATGGTACCTTGGCTGATTTTACTGAATGGGATCGCAAGAACTACTTCTACCCTGACATACCAAAAGGCTACCAAATCAGCCAGTACAAATATCCGCTCATTTCTGATGGTCAGCTTGCGGGAGTAGCACTCGAACGTATCCATCTTGAAGAAGATACGGCTCAATCAACGCACGACACTCATGAAAAAAGTTTGGTCAATTTCAATCGCGCTGGAGTGCCACTCATGGAATTAGTGACTAGGCCAGTTATTCACGATGCTGCCACTGCTGTACGTTTTGCAAAGGAGTTACAGCTTTTGTTGCGCTACCTGGGCGCCGGTGAAGCGAACATGGAAAAAGGCGAGATGCGCGTTGAAGCCAACATTTCCGTAGCTTCCCCTGCTGATACCGAGGCTGGCAAATTTGGCACCAAAACCGAGGTCAAAAACTTGAACTCATTCCGTTCAGTCGAAAAAGCAATCGAATACGAAATCGAACGTCAGTCTGCCCTGCTTGAAGCTGGCGAGAAGGTAACACAGGAAACCCGTGGCTGGGACGATGGAGCGAGCGAAACCTATTCACAACGATCAAAGGAAAGCTCTCATGACTACCGCTATTTCCCTGATCCTGACATACCGAAGCTCAAGATTTCGGAGATTGCGGAATTTGCGGCTGGAGTACTCAAAAAGGAGCTGCCTGAATTACCATGGACCAAGCGTGATCGTTTCAAAAATGATTTTGCTATGACTGATAAGGAGGTTGCGGTCTTTGTCGAGTCACCTGAATTGGCGACTTATTTTGAGAAAATTATTTCTTTGTTTAATGGCGACGCCAAAAAGGCCAAGTTGGCTACAAACTATGTACTGACTGATTATTTCAAGATCCTCAAGAACTCGTCGGCTGCGCTGGACTCTATACCAGCCGCTTCGTTTGCTGAATTGATATCCATGATCGCGGCTGGTGAGATTAACTCACGTGCTGCCAAGGATATTCTGGCCCTCATGTTCAAAGAAAAAGGATCTTCAGCAAAGGCGCTGGCAGACAAACACGGTCTGATTCAAAAAAGCGACGCTACTGACCTTGTCCCTATCATCGAAAAGATTCTGGCAGATAATGCAAAAGCTGTGACTGAATACAAAGCGGGCAAGATTGCTTCCCTGCAGTTTTTGACGGGTCAGGCTATGAAGGCCACGAGAGGTGCCGGCAATCCGGAGGTGGTGAAGAAGTTGCTACTCGAGAGGTTGGGGTAAATTCTACTTCAACCTCTTCAACAATTCCTGACTCAACCTCTTGATCGAAGCATCATCGAGTACCGTCACCTCGAGAATATCATCGCCATATTTCTTCAGGGCTTTGTGCGCCGCATTGATAATCTTTTCAAAAAATTCCAGGTGAGGCTTATCTTCGGGGTCT
>CAZUII010000031.1:7603-8401 GCA_964619985.1 uncultured Candidatus Saccharibacteria bacterium | reverse complement strand
AACATTATACCATTTTTACTAATACTTTTCTACCGAGCTGTGTTTTCTACCATGTGGCATTTAGCAGATTAGATCGAATTGTAGCGGGGAAAGTCTAGTTTGATTTCGTTTGATTCGCGATTCTATCACTTTCCTCGTATTCCTTACATTTCTTGACTTTTATAACCTTATGGCTTGATACATCCACCTGAATATCTGCACCTGTATAAGATAAGAATGCTCTCGTGCCCACTTTCTTTGCTGCGTATCTTATTGTCCAGATAGATTGGTTCTCTGTACCCGGCCAACCCGATCTAGCACTTTGAAGAGAAAGCTCTAAACCGTTCTCATGAAAATCAGGGAATATCTTTAACAATTCTGGCTTGGCTATTTCAATCGCAATTTTCTTATCTTCAAAAAAATTTGCCGGATAAAAGTTCCACTGCACTTTAGAGTATACATTTGATGAAGTGGTTGTATGATATTGAGCATAATTCCAAGCATTTTCTTCACCTTTTTCAATCATGTAGAAATTAAGGTCCCTTAGAACTTCATTCTGGATATCTTCACTTATATTAGAAAGAAACTGATAGCAAAATTCTTTATCATTTATCTTGCTAAGTAAAGCAACTTCAGTAAAATCTTCATCTGAATCGGGAGATCCATATGCCAGTTCAAAATGTTCATTTTTTCTGTCTACTTGACCCTCTATCAATTTATTCATAATTCTATACAAGCCTTCCGGCCTTAATAACATGATCCACCAACGTATACGTATACCCCATCTCATTGTCATACCACGCCAATACTTTGACCAAA
>CAZUII010000031.1:6521-7593 GCA_964619985.1 uncultured Candidatus Saccharibacteria bacterium | reverse complement strand
ATGGCGGCATGGCCGATTAATGGAACAAGATAAATTACGCTGTACAGGATTGCTGGAAATTTTGACTTATATTTTCTATTGAAGTTTCTTATAAGGAAAAACCAGAAAATCGCTGGGACTAAAACCAATACATACCAAAGAATATCTAATGCTTCTGTCATATTTTTAAATTAATCGGCCTGCTGCGACAACGTGGCGAACGAGAGTTTCAGTATACCCCATCTCATTGTCATACCACGCCAATACTTTGACCAAATTTCCATCAACCACACGTGTCATTTCAAGATCAGCAATAGATGCATGACGATTACCAATAATGTCATGCGATACCAATGGTTCTTCTATTACGGTGAAAATGCCATTCCAACGAGGTTCCTTGGCAGCCTTTTTGAGAAGATTGTTCACTTCTTCTGCAGTCGTATTTTTCTTGGAAATAAATGTCACATCAACAATAGAACCGGCGACAACTGGCACGCGAATAGAGATACCGTCAAACTTGCCATGGAGCTGGGTTGCAACCTTGGTGACAGCAATAGCGGCACCCGTTGAAGATGGGACAATGTTCTGCGCAGCGGCACGACCTTCACGGAGATCTTTCTTTGACGGACCGTCGACGATGGCTTGTGAAGCTGTGTAGGCATGAACCGTATTCAAGACTGCCTTTTCAATACCAAGAGTTTCATCAAGAATAGCGATGAGGGGTGAACCGGCATTGGTAGTGCATGAAGCATTGGAAGAAATCTGACAGCCTTCGAGTTTGTCTTCATTCATGCCCATGAGAACCGTAGCACTCTGGAATGCAGAATCTGGAGCGTCCTTTGTTGGCGCAGAAACGACAACTCTTTTTGCACCAGCAACAATGTGAGCCTGTGCCTTTTCAGCTGAAGTAAAGAGACCAGTCGATTCGACAACCACATCTACACCCAAAGCCTTCCATGGCAGCTTGGTTGGGTCTTTTTCTGAAATAAATTGAACTTCCTGACCGTCGATAACCAAGGTGTTGGTCTTTTCGTTAACTGACACATCAAACTGACTGACGCCATAGGCGGTGTCATATTTGAGCAAATAGGCG
>CAZUII010000031.1:0-6511 GCA_964619985.1 uncultured Candidatus Saccharibacteria bacterium | reverse complement strand
GAGATCATTGATAGCAACCAGTTCGATTTCCTGACGATTCTTGGCAACTTTGACGAATGCCCTGCCGATACGACCGAAACCATTGATTGCAACGCGGATTTTTTTCATGGAAATAAGGGATAAATCTTGGTGAATAACAGTCTTATTCTATCATATACACATTGCTTTTCGTATGTGGTATGCTCAGAACTGGTTTAACATAGTAAATGGCACAGGTGTGCCGAACAATAAGGAATGTTTGTATGTTTCTGAACGATGACGCACCAAGTCAGTCCACACAACAGCCGAAAAGTCGCGAGCAGCTCGAATTCGAGAAATTCTTGAACAACGTTGAAACCGAGATGGCAATCCTCTGCGAAAAGGTAAGTGGAAAATTTGCCCACATGGTGGATAAATTTGAACACACCCTTAGTCGTCGAGGGCTTGAGGCGAGTCCGGAAGTAAAACATGTTTACCATGTCAAACTTCACTGCGGCAAAAGATCGCCACTGGTCGTTCTTGAATCGCATGCTGACTTGCAGACGTTCATTCAGCGGTGCTGGGACAACGACACCTTCATACCCGCGGTCGCTCCCCTTCCTCCAGAAGAACTGACCCATGGCCCTGAAATGGATTACGAGCTTCGTAAACGGCTCTTCAACATTTTCAAACGTGGGTTACGCCAACAACGGCAAATCCGCCGGCGACAACGTCGAGGTACGGCCTATCAAAGGTTCGTGAATGGTTCGCGCCGGATCTTTCAGCAGCACGCCCTGCCGCGCCACGCATTCTAAAGCGGAGATATTGCAGTGACCTGATCAATCACGGCTCTGATTACTTGATCTCAAACGCGGTTAGCCAGTCTAACCGCGTTTTTTGTATGCCCCGTATGCCTTCGCCAATTTTTTAATAAGTCCAGGACCTTCAAAGATGAGACCAGTAATAACTTGTACGAGATCGGCGCCTGCATCAATCTTTTCTTGCATTGTTTCAACTGACATCACCCCGCCCACACCAATAATCGTAAATCTCTTTCCGTACAGTTCACGTGTTTTGTAGATAAGGTCCGTCGATACATGCGAACATGGTTTACCTGACAATCCTCCCTTATAGACCACGGGAGCTTCGACACGCAGATCAAGAGAGCTGTAGTCCTTGTTGAGGTTGCCAATAACCACGCCCTGCAAGCCCTGAGCATCAATAATCTTGAGCAAAGCTTCAAACTGTTCCCAGGGAATGCTGATGGGCATTTTCACATAGACCGGCTTGGTACACGGAACTGTTTTGAGTGCTGCGAGCAATCGCGTAAGCAGTTCAGGGCTGGTAAAAGCTTCCCCGCCAAAAGAATTTGGACAAGAAATATTAATGACATAGTAATCTCCTACATTCTCTTCATTGAGACGCTTGAATGAATACAGATAATCTTCAATGCCGGCCTGAATAGGTACCGATGCCTCGTCATTGGTGCGCGCAATCGAAACGCCGACCACAAAATGGTCGCCCGTGCGAGCTCGGATAGCTGACGCTTGCTTGAGACGGACAATAACAGCTTCAACGCCTTCGTTGCGCAGGCCCTTATTCACCAAAATACTCTGCGACTGTGGCAACCGGGTAAGACGAGGCTTTGGATTGCCTTCACATGGACGAGCGGTGACCGAACCAACTTCTTCTCCTCCAAGTCCGATGCTCGAAAGTATATTGGAAAGCTGGCCGTTGTAGTCAAAGCCAGCAGAGAGCAAAAAAGGAGTTCGATAGGTTATAGCATCGACTGTCGTTGAGATATCAGGTCCGCGATATTGATAGAATAAGCTGACTAGACCACGTGCAACAGCGTTCTTACTCGCCCAGACGCCTACAGAGGTAAAGAAGTCATGAACCGCTTCAGGATCGAAGCGAAACAGGATGGGTTTGAGGATATGCTTGTAGAGCATAGTGCTACCAATATAGCATAATCACGTAAAAAACGGCGTGAAAGCCGTTTTAATATTTCCTAATAACCCCCGTCACCACTGCGGCAATCTTGATATCATACTCAGGATAAATAGGTTTGTAGTTTTTGTTGGCAGGCTCGAGATAAACTTGGGTTCCTTTTTTACGGAAATACTTCATCGTCCAACCACCATCCACCTCGGCGATAACAATGTCGCCAATGCGCGGATCGGATTTGCGCTCAGCCACAACAAGATCACCTTCTTGGATGCCGGCCTCGATCATAGAGTCGCCTTTGACCTCAAGAAGATAGGTCTTGTCTTTGTCGTTAATCAGATATTCATCGATACTTATGGTATCAAGAATCGTTTCTTCAGCCGCTGTAGGAAATCCTGCCTCCACCAAACCAAGCATCGGGACTTCACCCACCAACTTGTTGGGAATAAGTCGGCCGCTCGAGTCTTTGTCGAGAACACCTTCGCCGATCAACTTGTTAACCAGCTTGTAGACGGCGTTCTTTGACTTGAAACCAACCAGCGTCATAATCTCCGCATAACTTGGCATGCGCTTGGTGCGTTTGTAGAAACCGATGATTTTTTGTTTATAGGAATCGCTCATAGTGTAGTATCATTATGCTGCCACCTGCCATCCGGCCGTTATTACAGTTCACAAAGTAAATGTACTCGGGGAAAATACGCTTACCTTATGAACTTGAAGAACGGCCCAATGGCCCTGGCATGTTAATTGAATGCGAAAGTAAAGAAACTAAATGGTGATCGGCGCGGAGACAGACGGGCAAGCTGGGCCATCAAAGATTTATGTCGAAGCGCCTCACGCCTGTACGAAACGCCTTTGATAATGCGCAGGTCAATCTCCTGATTGATTCGGTCGATCTCCATGCGGATAGCTTTGATGGCTTGGTGCTTGCTCATACTCGTCTAAAGTTAGTATTAATAAAGCAGTTCACTACTGCCCTACTAGTATAGGTGAACCATCGTTCACCTGCAAGTCAAAGCTGTGGATAAGTCAGCCTTCTACTGTTCTATATTTGCACCTTCAATAAGCTTTGGCTTGTCGGGATCCTGTACCGGAGCCGGAGGAATATAGCGAGTACCGGGATAATTGGGTGCCGAAGGAGTCTCCACCAGCGGGTTGGAATTGGTGTGTGTCGTATCTCCCGGTGAGGTAGTAGTATCCGGTGAAGGTGCCGTAGAATCCTGGTTGGTATTCCCTTGAGTGTTGCCGCTCGGATTATTTGCGGCATTCAATTCCTGTTCCAGATTATTCACGGTATTCTGGGCATTGGTGGCATCCTGCTGCTGTTGTTGAACCACGGCCGGCGGGACAACGGTCTGTCCCAGATCGGACACAGCCTGCTGAATATCCGCGATAGCATCGGCGACAGCAGCTTTTTCCGCAGTTATTTCCGCGGGAGTAAGCCCCGAGGCATCGGGAGTCAGCTGATCGACAATTTTTTTGAGATCCTGTATATCCGTCTGGATTTGAGCCGCATATTCAGCGGCCGTGGCAGCTGCGGTCGGATCCGTGTTTGTCTTTGGATTGGTGACCAGCTCTTTCCATTCCTTCAACACCTCCTGTATGTGGGCTTTCTCGGCGGCGATAGCCTCTTGCAGTTTCGTCTCGACACCTTGCTTCAGAGATGCTTTCATCGCGCCGGCCAATGTATCGATAGTCTCAAATATATTTTCATAGACTTCTTCACGCACGGCTGCGAGAGCTTCCGGAGAAGTCGGGTAGTTCACAAACAGATTGAGTCGCTCCCCTTCGGCCTGGGCATCCGCACGAGCTTTGACAAGTTCCGCGGCTATCTGTTCTGCGCTGGCATGGCCAGTAGCCAGCTGTTCGGCTTTTTTGACCAAATCATCTTTGCCCTGCGCATCTGAATGCAGCCGGATACCGGCATACGTCGCTCCGCCGATAATCACGAGTATAAAGAGCGAAGCCAGAATAACCGTCGGCTGTAAAAAGACGCTCTTCATATTATGCTTTTCCTAAAAATACTTTTTCCAAGACACCGGCAGAAATAATATCGTGAGGCTTCCCTTCTGCGTACACTTTTCCTTTGTCCAAGACGTAAGCGCGAGTAGTAATTTCAAGTAGTGACTTCAAATTGTGCTCGACGACGATAATGGCCGTCTTGCGACGCTCGTTAATTTCTTTTACTTTGGCAAACACTTCCTTGACGATCTTCGGTGCCAAGCCGAGAGATGGCTCGTCGAGTAAGAGAATCTTCGGATCGGTCATAAGTCCTCGCGCGATAGCCAGCATCTGTTGCTGACCACCAGAAAGCGTGCCTGATTTTGCCTTAAGCTTGGCACGCAATGCAGGAAAAAGATCGAGAACATTTTCCATGCGCTCTTTGCGTTCCTTGGCGCTCGCAATAGACCACCCGCCAATCTCAATATTTTCATACACCGTTAGATGGCGAAAGACGCGGCGCCCCTGTGGCACGAATGAAATGCCGCGATGAACGACTTCGTGCGAGACGGGAGCAAATTCCTTGCCTTCCCAATAGACCTTGCCCGTCTCGATAGGTGCCAAACCAAAAATAGCTTTGAGGATAGTTGACTTGCCTGCACCGTTGGGACCCATGAGGGCCACGACTTCCCCTTCGTCTATAGAAACAGAGGCTCCAGCGAGGGCTTTAACCCCGCCATAATGGACATGAATATCGTTGAGGCGAAGAAGAGTTTCTGAAACGGGATTGGCCTGTGACATGGGTAAATTATGACATTCTTCACCTTCTATTGCAAAATACACACGGCCTGCTACGATATGCCTTAAAGGGATGAGAAAGGATCCCGCACTATGAAAAACCAAGCCGTAGCCGAGGCAATTCTGGCAGGCCGGGACATTTCACTAGTGGTTGTCGGAAAAGAGTCAGACGTCGGAACACTGAAGTTCAACCTCCGAAGAATCAACCAGAGCATCGGCTTTGGTGGTTCAACCGGCGTATCGCTTGGCGTCATCAGTCAAGTAATACGAATACCCGCATCTGGTGTCGATGGCATTCGCCGAAGCACCGTGAGCGCCCTTGAACAGAGCAGTCTCGACATTCAACTCCAACCTCAACCACATCATGAAATCCTGCCTCCCCAGTAGCCCACCTATCACGCCTTCGAGAATCTTCTTTTCTTTAAGGCGTGGTTTTTATTTTATTTCTACCAACACGCCATTCTTTATCACAACTGGATACAGAGAAAACGTTATTTCTCCTTCTGCATCAATAGACAAATCACCCATAACTCCTTTCACCGACTTCACATCAGTTAGCTTTTGAATAATGGTTTCTGACGTATCACCAATCACCTTCTTTACTTGTGCAAGAATGTTGACAAGGTCATACCCGATAGCGGCATATGCTGATGGATCCTTTTGATATTTTGCATTATATGAGGCGACAAACGCACTCTGCAGTGCGGTTGATGTTCCCAAATAGTATGTTGGGGAAGTTAGATACACACCCTCGTCAACTCCCTTTGTCATTTCGTGGACGGCAGGATTTGCAAGTACCCAGTTAGTTACAATTTTTGCCGATATTTTCATCTCCTTTGCCTGCTTTATGATTGTCGCCAAACCCTTATCCAAAGCAATAACGTAGATTGCATCCGGTTTCTGCGCATTCACTTTCGAAAGTTGTGTCTTGAAGTCTGTATCCGAGCGAGCGATGGTCTCATTAGCAACGATCGCAACTCCGCGAGATTCGAGAGATTGTTTAAGAGCGTTAAAGTACGAAAGCCCGTATTCGTCATTCATATAGATTGCCGCAACCTTCTTTACCTTCAAGGTGTTGATCATAATGTCAGCGGCTATCGGCGCCTCTTGCTCCCCAGAAGTGAAAAATCTGAATGTGTAAGGACTCTCTGCAGCGATTTTCGAAGCAGATGAAAGCGTTTGCACTACGGGAATCTTATTTTCAATAGCAACTGGCATGATTGCATTGGCGACAGCACTCAATGCCACAATGGCAATATCCGGCCTCTCCACTGCCAATGCCTGCTGAAATGCAGAAGTTCCCTTTGCTGGGTGTTTTACTGAAAAACTACACCACAAAAACAAATCTTCAGCGAATCTTTATCGTTTCTTCAGCGTTTCTTCATTTCATTCTGATACAGTATAAAAATGGACACAACCAAAGATGCATACATAAAAGATTACGACCGTTGGAACACCCAAAAGAAACTGGTTGACAAGAAAGTCCTGCCTGATGATTTCTTTTTTCTCGAGCGCGAAGTTTGGTGGACATCACTTGGGATAAATATTGGTAAGGAAATCGACGGAAAGAATCAACAATATAAACGGCCTGTTCTTGTATTCCGCAAAGTGAGCCATGAGACATTGTGGGCATTACCAATTACGAGTACTGTTAATGAAGGTGACGAATTTCACCCTGTCAGCTACAAAGAAGGTCAAGGTACTGTGCTCCTGGGACAAATTCGTTTTATAAGTGCATCTAGACTTATTCGGCTTGCCGGAAGAATAGATGAAGCCACTTTCAGAATAATCAAAGAAAAATTTGCATGCCTTGTCCAGAAACAAGAAATCCCCCGTTAAGCGCTATGGGGGACTTCCGTGCCGTGAC
>CAZUII010000030.1:0-8415 GCA_964619985.1 uncultured Candidatus Saccharibacteria bacterium | reverse complement strand
AGCGGGCTTCAGTGTTAATTCAATTGGATCAGTCGCACTTCACCCACGGGGACTTGAGTACCCGTGGGATTTTTATTAAAAAGAATCACCCAAGCAGGCAAGGGAACATATTAAACAGTCCCACCGCGCTGCCTTTCTCCTCTACAGACCATGTCGCACAATATATCTTAAAAGCACATGCCTAGAGGGAGTTTCGGGGGAGACACAACAAAAAAGACTTCCAACAAAGTCTTCTCCGTTACCCTATATCAGGATCCAGACTAATTCGGAATCGGATGCGGGTTTGGAACCGTCGGCGCGCTGGATGTCAGGCTGTCCGGCTGGCCATTTTTTATTTTGGTCAAATTTTCAATGGCAGGCTCCCAGATCAATTTGAGAAAAATATCATTCCACAGATATATAACAGGCTTTTTTAGATAATTCTGCCAGACATTGATCATAATCTCTTGGACATAGGTAAAGTTCTCCTGTCCGGCGGGAGAATTGACGATAGCGCGGATATTCAGGCCAAAATAACTTAGAACTAAAAGGATGATAATAATAAAGATAACCGTACGAAGCAGGCCTCCCCTGCTGGCATTCCTTTTTTTAATGAGATTGTACATGACTCTATTTTATCGTATTTATTCTCGAACTGATAGTCAGACTGTGCACACTTATAAGTATGAGAGCGGGTTCAAATACGCTTTTGGATCAGCCAGCGGATACAGAACGCCTGAACAGTATGAGCTTGAGGTCAGATTGGTGATGCGCACACCTTCCGTCGCGTATACGCCAAAATGGAGGTGCGGGCCGGTAGTGGCGCCCGTATTGCCGCTGTAGCCGATAACATCGCCCGTCGATACACTCTGACCCCTAGCAACACCAAGGAGTGAAAGATGCCCATAAAGAGTTGAGAGACCATTGGCGTGTTCTATCATGATCCATTTGCCATAGGCGCGGCAGCGGCCGCCACCGGCCAGATCCATATTACCGGCCGCCACAACAGTACCGCTCAGTGCCGCTTTGACCGGCGTACCAATAGATGCTGCGAAATCGACTCCCGGATGCGAGCCTGTTTTATAAATCTGCGGATTTTTCGTGGCAAAAGCCGTATTGCCAAAATATTGCGTAATTCTACGCGTATCTAAAGGATACAAAAGCACACCGGAACCTGTGGTCGGAATGTGAGTTGGATCAATAGTGATTTTAAGCTGTTCCTGCAGGGTATCCACTTCCCTCTCGAAAGCTTCTTTTTGCTGCTGTCGCGTCGCCAGTAGTTTTGAATAATTCGCCTGACTATTTTTTGTCTCGCTCAAGAGCGCGTTGTTTTCTCTGGTAGTATCGGCCACAATCTTTTTCTGGTCACCAAGCTGGCGAACGAGGGCTAGAAGTTCCGCCTTGGCCTTTTCGGTGGCCTTTTTATTCGCTTCGAGATTGGCCTTGACGCTTTGCAGTTCGCCTATATGTTCGGACAATCCGCGTTGAATCGTGGTAATCTCATCGAGTGAATTCCACGCGTCAGATAGCGAACCCTTGGAAAGCAGAAGCTCCGGCAGCGATTTGCCACCCAACTCATTGAGTGTCGCGAACGAGCGTGAAATAATGCGCTTGTTGTCAGTAATATTTTCCTCCTTGTCGGATATCTGCGAACCGAGCTTCTGTATTTGAAGATTTTTTTCGGCTATTTTATTTTCGGTGATTTTAATATCTGCCTCAAGTTTCTTTTGCGTCAGTTGAAGCGTCTTGATGGTTGAAGATAAGGTTGAGGCCTGGCTTCCCAATTCATTGAGCTGTTTTAAATAGCCGGCAATCTCCGTTTCAAGGTTTTTGATGTCCTGCGTCCGCTGATCAATCTTGGATTGGAGCGAGGACGCGGCAGCGTTGGTTGCAGCTGGAGTCGCTTGTGCACCCGCAAAAAATGGAAATGTTGTTTGTGCCGCAATAAAGCAAAATACTCCAGCCAAAACAAGTACTATTCCGCCTGGCTTTATATGTGCCGAATGATTCAGCCGTATGCGTATCATGGTGTTGTATTACCCCCGCAACTTCTTGAGAGCCATATCAATGCGTGTAAGTGATTCCATCTTGCCCAAAAGTGAAGCAGAAACGAATGGATCAGGAGATCTATCTTGTCCGGTAAGCGCCATGCGCAGCGGCCACAGCACATCGCCTTTACCTTTTGCCTCTACATAGGCCCAGATAGTCTGCTTAACAGCATCTGCAGAAAATGTGGCCGTATCAACAGTTTCGAGAAGTTTTTTGACCTCAACCAAATGGGCTTGCGCCACAGCCACGTCAGGATTTTTCTTCCATAAAAGAGATTCTTTCTTGTAGTCGGAAATTGCCTGCACAAAAGCCAATTCTCCGGTCGGCAGGAACATTGTCGAGATTTCACCAAAGGTAACAATCTTATTGCGCAGGACCGGAACCAATTTCTTCAATGTGTCGCTCTGTGGCGCAATCCATTCCGGCAAAAATGGACAAGCATGTCTTGCAAAATCAGCGTCCGAAAGCTTAGTGATGTATTGGCGATTGAACCATTTGAGCTTTTCCTCATCAAAAATAGCACCGCTCTTTAGGACTCGTTCAAGAGTAAATTCTTTGATAATTTCTTCAGGAGTCAATATTTCCTTGTCATCGCTTGGATGCCAGCCAAGCAGGGCGAGGTAGTTGATGATAGCATCGCGGAGGTATCCCCTACTGCGATATTCACTGACCGGCACTGCCCCGTGTCGCTTTGAAAGCTTTGATCGATCCGCAGATAAGAGAAGCGGCAGATGCGCATACTGCGGCACAGAAGCGCCGATGGCCTCAAATATGAGAATCTGGCGAGGTGTATTTGATATATGATCTTCACCGCGGATGATGAGCGTCACGCCCATTTCGTGATCATCAATCACCACCACAAGATGGAAGACTGGCTCATCCTCGTTTTTTGCAATAACAAAATCACCAAGCTCTGTGGTATCAAACTCAACACGACCACGGATGAGATCGTCGAAAGCAACTTTCTTGTTTGGGTTTTTGAAACGAATAACTGACTTGAGCGGCTCCGAACTCTCAGGTTTTGCAGCTTTACCGAACTTGGCAGCCATTTCTTGGGCGCGTACTGCTTCTTGTTCAGGTGTTGAAACATAGGCATGACCCGAAGCAATCATCTGCTTGATGTATTTTTTGTAGATCTCTGTGCGGTCCGACTGACGATAAAATTCATCGTACTCAAGACCAAGCCACTTGAGGCTTTCGACAATATTTTCTTCGTATTCTTTCTTGGAACGCTCTTTGTCGGTATCTTCGATACGCAATATGAATCTACCACCTTTTTGTCGGGCATAAATCCACGAAAAAAGCGCCGTTCTATAGGATCCGGCATGGAAATAGCCTGTTGGCGAAGGGGCAAATCGGGTTACGACTGTCATAGGAATAGTATAGCAGAAAACGTCCCACGCGGGCTATTTTAGCGCTACCTAATATACCAAATTCTTCACCATCCCCTTCTCCAGGAATTCAACAACATTTTCGGCCACTATCCGTGCCATCTCATTGCGCGCAGATTCGCGGGCAGAGGCAATATGGGGTGTCAGAATGACATTCGGAAGCTCTGCAAGACCCTCCGCCAACTTCGGCTCACATTCAAATACATCGAGGCCCGCACCTCGAATAGTTCCGCGTTGAAGCGCTTTTACCAAAGCCTTTTCATCTACCACAGGACCTCGAGAAGTATTAATCAGGAATGCGGTCGGCTTCATTATTTTCAATCGAGCATCATTGATAAGATGCCTGGTTGAATCAAGCAATGGCACATGCAGACTCACCACATCCGCAAGCTTGAGTACATCCTCAACTTTTGGATAATATTTTGCGCCATATTCCTTCTCAATCTTTTCATTGCGGACTACATCGTAATAAATGACAGACATATCAAACCCACGAGATGCATGGTGGGCGACTCTCTCCCCTATTCGCCCAGCCCCGATGAGACCGATGGTTTTCTTTTCAAGATCGGTGCCGATAAAAAGCATCGGATTCCATCCTTGGTATTTTCCTGCGCGCACGAACGTATCAGCTTCAACCATGCGCGTCGTGAGTCCTATCATCAGCGCAATAGTATGCTCAGCAATGCAGTAGGCGTAATTGCCTGGCGTGTTGGTAACAAGAATACCGCGTTTCTTGGCTTCGACTATGTCAATATTATCAAAACCAGTGGCATAGTTGGCAAATAATTTCATGTTTGGCAGTGCATCAAATACCTTGGCATTGATCTTGTCTGTCAGTAATGTTATGACCGCATCGTATGGTTTACGCTGAAGAGCCTCGATGATATCAGCCTGTGTCGGAACGGTTTCCTTCATGTTCATGTCTATGGAATATCCCTTGGCGCGCAGCATTTCGACGGCAATTTCGGGAATCTGGCGGGTGATATAGATTTGTTTAGACATGGAACAATTATAGCGTTAAAAAAGACCAAATACCAAACCACAAACACCAAACTGCAAGAACATTCGAAATTCAAGTAACAAAAAAGCCGCATTTCCGCGGCTCTTTTTGTCTGTTTGACATGCTAATTGCCTTCCATGGTTGATTTGCAGATGATTAACCCTTGAGTCCTGCGCCGACTGAAGCGGCAGCGCGAAAGAGCTTCATGATAATGTTGCCTTTGGAATCCTTGAGAGGAAGATCTTTTTCGGCATTGAAGACCTTGTCGCCGTCATCCGAGTGGAGCATGGCATAATAGAGGCCACCCTCAACTGTCGGCTTGGTCAACGTAATCTTTCCTGTGTTGATGCCCTTGTTAAAGTATTGCGATCCGATATATGCGCCAGGCTGGCCATTGTTGTCGGCATGGATTTCTACCCAGCCGCCATTTTCGAGCATAACCGAGGACACGAATACGACGTTGCCTGGGAATTGATCACCCATGACTATGCGATTGAGCTCACTGCTAGCCGTGGTGTCAGTCATAGCGGTATCCGTAGCTGTTGTATCATCGGTGACACCCTTGTCATTACCGAAAACGAGAATGCCGATGATAATAAGGACAATGATGACGATGACAGTGACTACCCACTGCCACGTCTTGATGCCTGATGATGGTTCCATGATGTTATTAATTAGATTTATAGATTGATAAATTCGACGATGTTAGGTTGGTATTATAACACACAAATGGCCTCCGTATGCAATGGCTGCGCTGATTGACAGGAGATTATTTCTCGTGCTCTAAAGCAAGGTTCAAAATGGCATCAGCAATGAGTCGTGCGCTATCAGGACGGGCGAATTCCTTGGCTTTCTGCTTCATCGTTTCTTTGATCGACGGCGAATTGTGGATGCGGTCTATTTCGCCTATGACAATATGGGCACTCAAATTGTTATCCTCAATGACGGAAGCCGCGCCAGTGCGCGCATACGCAAAGGCATTGGCCGTTTGGTCGTGGCTAATCGAGGTTGGCAGCGGAATTATAATTGATGGAACTCCCCAGGCTGCAATTTCAAAAATAGTCGACCCTGCGCGCGATATCACAACATCTGCAACGCCCGCCGACATGCGCAAAGCCAGTTCACTCAAATAATCGAAAGGATGATACCGATATGAATACGAATGATCCTTGAGTATGACGCCCGTCGTGGCCTTGATTTCATCGATATTGCTGCGGCCGGTCTGGTGAATAATTTGATAGCGATTGAGAAGTTCAGGCAAACCCTCGATAATGGCGTCATTGATATGCTGGGCGCCTTGCGAGCCTCCAAGAATCAGAATCACCGGCGTACTCTGTTCGAGCTGGAGAAATTCGTGAGCGCCATTGGAAAGCGGCTGCGCTACTTCGGTGCGGATGGGACAGCCGGTCAGCGCGACAAGACCTTCCTTTATGGGAAAATATGCGGCAGCATCAGGATACGAAATAGCGATTTTTTTTGCGAATGTGCCCGCCCAGGCATTGACCCGACCCGGAGAACTGTCTGATTCATGGATAATAACCGGTATATTGAGGAGTTTGGCCGCGAATAACGCCGGGAAACTTGCATAGCCGCCTTTGCCAAATACTACATCGGGATAGATATGGTAGAGGCTCATAATGGCCGAAACGCACCCGAAAAACGTCTTGACCAGATCAGTCAAGTTGAGTATGGAAAAGTAGCGTCGAATCTTGCCGGCGGATACGGGAACAAATTCAAGTTCATTATCAAATAGCGCGCGGGCATTGTATTTATTCGGTGCCATAAAATACAATTGCGGCGGAATAATCTTCCTCTCCTTGACGCGTTCTCGGATCGCCTGCGCAACGGCAATAATAGGATAGAAATGACCGCCTGTGCCACCGCCCGAAAATAGGATTTTCATGAGGATATTATAAGGGGAAACTAGAAATTTGGCGAGAGCGTTGCATTACACCTTGCCGTACTTTGATACATTGGCCACAATCCCGCAAGCTGCCAAGACGATAATGAGCGCCGTGCCGCCATGCGATACGAACAATAGCGGCAATCCCGAAAGCGGAATAATGCCGAGCATCGCCGACATGTTCATGAATGATTCGGTAATAATCAGGACCGCAATACCTATCGCCACCAAGGCTCCGAACGTGTCTGGCGAGCGTGCGCCCACGCGGAACGAGCTGACTGCCAGAAGAATATAAAGCCCAATGAGAACAACGGCGCCCACAAAACCAAATTCCTCAGCCCCGACAGCAAAGATTGAGTCGCCGATTGGTTCAGGCAGGTAACCGAATTTCTGTACGCTCTGTCCGAAACCACGGCCTAAGAACTGACCGGAGCCAATAGCGATGAGCGACTGATTGACTTGATATCCGGCACCCTGCTCATCAGATCCGCTATTCAAAAATGTCTGCACGCGCTGGAGCGCATAGGGCCTAAACCAGATGACTCCACCGACTACAATTGCCATGAGCACGCCGGCCAACATAATATGCTTAACAGGCAAGCCGGAAATAAAAAGCATAACGATACCGGTAAACCCGATGATAGCCAAAGTATCAGTGTCTGATTGCGCAAGCAAGAGGGCGCTCAATATGAGCATAAGGACGGCATACGGTATGAGGCCAAATGTAAACTTCGTGATCCTATCCTTGGCCGTATGAACCCATGCTGCTATATAGATAATAAAGGCAATTTTTAGGAACTCCGATGGTTGAAAGGAAAATAGTCCCAAATCGATCCAGCGAGAGGCCCCGCCGTGATAGAGGGCCAATCCAGGGATGAACAAAAGCAGGTTGACTGCAAGGGCCCCGAGTAGAATAAAAAATGCTAATTTACGGATATGAAGATACTTTATTTTTGAGAAGACAAAAAAGGCCGCAATCCCTATCACCAAGCTGATGCTCTGCTTGAGTGCCACGCTGCCAAAGCTGACGCCATCCTGCGCCAAAAGTCCCAGTGAGGCGGACAAGAAAACAATAAATCCGACGATAGTGAGCGTGGAAACGGAAAACAGAAAGAAGCGATCAATTGGTCTCTGGCTGTGTGGTTGCATCTGGGGTTGGTTGAGGCTGTTGTTGAGACTGCTTGAAGCTTTCTATATCGCTTCTGACCTGTTCATATTCAGGAAGATCGGCCATCTTTGATATACCAAGGTGCGACAGGAGCTGTAGGGTCGTCTTGTAGAGAAAACTGCGCGCATCCTTGGGGTTGTCGATACGCTCGACAAGTCCGCGGATGAGGAGATTCCTGACAATAAACTGCGAATTGACTCCGCGGATATAATCTATGTCAGCGCGCGAAATAGGGCCCTGATAGAGAATGATCGAAAGGGTTTCCAGGCCAGCTTTACCAAGATCTCGAGTGAGCTCCTCCTTTGTCAGTTGCTCAATGAGAGGTGAGAGCTCCTTTGCGGTGCCGAGCATGACTTCTTCGTCAGTATGTACGAGGGTCAATCCCCTTCCCTTCAGAGTATTTTCTAGTTCTATAAGACCATGCTGTATGCGTGCGGCATCGGTATTCAAAAGAGTTGCCAACTTCTTGATCGGGACGGGTTCGGCTTTCCAAAATAAAATGGCTTCAAGCTGCGAGGATATTGGCATGGGATTATTCTACCGCAAAAAAAGAAAGATATCATCACTGCCCGTCAATACCTCGGCACCCCGACTTCTTTTGTTTCCATGTGGATATCGGCAAAATCTTTATCCTGGCTGACGTGCACAATTCCCTCCTTGACCAGCTCAAGCATAGCCAAAAAACTAACAATGATTCCAACCTTTTCACCTTTATGCTCGGCCGTAAACTGCCTGAAACTCATCTTGAGGTTCGAAGTAATGCGTTCCGTTAGGTTACTTATCATTTCTTCAAGACTGACAACTTTTTGCACCACATGCTTTGGTAAATTCTCCTTCTTAGGCAGACGACTGATCAGATCCTTGAGACTGCCAAGCGCCTTTTCCAATGTATATGCGGAATCAGGAGTAAACACGGGCGCGATCG
>CAZUII010000029.1:0-8831 GCA_964619985.1 uncultured Candidatus Saccharibacteria bacterium | reverse complement strand
AATGGCTCTCGCGATATTGATTCATACCACAAGAACGTCCTCGCCCCAGCCATCGCCGAATGGAAAAAAGATAGTGACAATGATGAAGCCGCCGAAGATGCTGCAATCAAACTGCCCGAGACCATGCCGTATATCGCCATTATCATTGATGAATTGGCTGATATCATGCAGACATATCCTCGCGAGCTTGAGTCAGCCATCGTCCGTCTGGCCCAAATGTCCCGTGCCGTTGGTATTCACCTTATCATCTCTACTCAGCGCCCATCGGTCAATGTTATTACCGGTCTCATCAAGGCCAACATCCCTACTCGTGTCGCATTGCAGGTCGCCTCGCAGATTGATTCGCGCACTATCCTCGATCAGCAAGGTGCCGAAAAGCTCTTGGGTGCCGGCGATATGCTCTATCTCGGTGGTGAAATGTCAAAGCCAGTACGTCTTCAGTCTGCCTATATTTCTGAAAGTGAAGTGAAGAAGGTCGTAAAGTTCCTCATTGATCAATACAAAGATGAGATCAACAATGAAATCAGCCTCACTGCCCCTGAAGTTGGCTCAAGCGCCGCATTTGATTCGATGGGATTGGATGGCGACTCTCTTGAAGATGAGGACGAACTCTACGAAGCAGCTCGTGAATGTGTCATGGAGGCAAACAAAGCTTCAACTTCGTACATCCAGCGCAAACTTGGTGTCGGTTACTCACGTGCAGCCAAGCTCATGGATCTCCTTGAACAAAAAGGCGTGATTGGTCCCGCAAACGGTTCGAAGCCACGAGAGATCATCGGTGGTGGAGGTAGCGCTTCCCTGGAGGCTGCGGCGGATACTCTCATAGATGCGGCTGGTGGAACACCTGAAGAAGATTCTGTGGTATAACTAGGGCACCTATGCCCTTCACCCGTACCACCTTTCTCCGCATCGTAAAAATCGGATCTGCCGTTCTGGTGGTCCTTATTATTGGTGCCTATGCCCTCTGGCGCTCTTTCGCCTATGCGCAGGGGCCTCGCATTACCCTCACCCAACCGGCGAACTATGCATCGATAACTTCGACGACCACGCACGTCATCGGCCGCGTCGAGCGTGCAAATACAATTACCCTGAATGGAAAAGCTATTACTATTGATGAGCAAGGCAATTTTGATGAGACTATTATCGTGTTTCCGGGCACGAATATACTGACGTTGGTGGCGAAAGATCAGTTTGAGAGGAGTGTGGAGACGAGGGTGGAGGTGGTGAGGAAAGAGTAACTAATGGAGTAATCTTTAATTTTTGGAAAGATTTTCAACTTGAGCCTGCAATATGTGAGTATTGCCGTGACTCATGAGTCCTCTGTATGAACTCAACCTTTCTTTAGAAGAATTGCCGCGTAGATTCTTGAACATCCGTCTTTTCGTCACTGTCCGGAGGACCCGATGGTCAGGAAAATGTACCCAACCCAAAAAATCAACGCCAGATGCAAAAGATTTTATAAACATTTTATTTGGGTGAAGATCCAATCCAAGCCGTATGCCGAGAAATGCACTCATGCGCGGAATAAGTCCTTCAAGATATTCCCTGTCATCGCTTAAGATTACAAAGTCGTCAGCATAACGAATATAATATTTTGCGCACATATGCCGCTTCATGAAATGATCGAATTCATTCATATAAATATTTGCGAATAGTTGCGACGTCAGATTGCCGAGGGGCACACCTTTACCTTGAGCGCCCTGGAAACTAGAAATGATTTTGTCGAGTAAAAACAAAATGTCCTGATCATGTATCCTTTCAGCAAGAATAGACATAAGGATTTTGTGGTAAATTGAGGCAAAGAATTTTCGTATATCGCATTTTAATACCCAAACTGTTCGGGTATTATTTTTACTTGCTTCAAAAAAGAATGACTTGAACCTATTGAGAGCTTTGTGTATTCCTTTTCCGTCACGACATGAATAGGAATCGAATATGAACGTCCGATCAAAAGATGGATATAAAATACGATGAATTGCATGGTGTAAAAGCCTGTCCTTCACACTCGCCTTGTGTATATTTCTCGGCTTTGGATCGGTAATATTAAAACTATGATAGGCTCCGTGCCTATACGTCCTGTTGGCAAGAGAATAGTGCAGTAAGAAAATATTATCCATGAGTGTACTTTCAAAAATCCTGACATCTTCGCGCGACCGTTTTCCACTCAAAAACTCTTTCCACGCACCGAGCACATTTTCGACGGAAATGATATCGTTATACGCATGTTTGAATCTTCCGCTCATAACCAAAAAAGTAATCCCCCCCCCAACGGATTTTGCCGCTTCTTGTTCGACTAAAGGAAGTGTATATTCTGTGGCATGAACAATTTGCGAAATTGCCAAAAACATCAAAATATTCCATCGGTGCGAAGATTGATATGTTATTCATAGAAAGTATTGAGGCAGTGTCCGTCGCCAGCTTTTCTCCAAAAAACCAAAAAATATTGCCCCTACAGAGGGCTGTCATTAGAGTTGATACGATCAAGATTTTCCTCCAAATCGCATGGGAAATGAAACTGATCGATACCAAGAGATACATTGCCTTATCAGAAAAAATCGCCATTATCGGCAAAATGTTAGGAGGATGGTATGGACAGATCTTGAAACAAAACTCCCCTGCTACTGTAGCAAAGGAGAAATGAATAGAGTTGCGAAGACGGAACACGATGCGTGCATCGAGATTCCACTTGTTGTCAGCGTTGGCATAGTCGCCATTGAGCCACCGATCGCCGTCGTCATTGCGCTTCACGTTGAAGACGTTCGGATTGCCGTCGGAATCGGTAGTGTGTGCCGTACTACCCATACCACCACCCTCTGCCCGATGACACTAAGAGTTGAATCTGATGCGTGATAGAAATCACCAGTACGGCACACCAAGTATATTCTTTTTTTATTGAGTACCTGCATAACCACTCTATCTCAAACAATTTGTCGGAGATATTCTCGACTATGCAGTACTGGATTCGGCAGTAAGAAACCGTAGTCACTCACATATTCGCCTACTACCACCTTTATTATATACAAAATTCGAGCCTCGTACACGCTTGCGCATGCACGAGGCTGAAGTGAAGTTCCAAGTATCACAGTGACAGAGGGCCGAAACCCTACTTCCCAGTATCCAAGGGCATAACCTTGCGAAGACGGAACACGACGCGTGCACCGAGACTCCACAAGCTGCCAGCGTCGGCATAGTCGCCACGGAGCCACAGATCGCCGTCGTCATCGCGCGACACGTAGAAGACGCTCGGATCGCCGCCGGAATCGGTAATGCGTTCCATCGCCATCCAGACAGCTTCGCCGTTCGGCTGGTCATCATACTGGAGACGAAGCTGGGGACCGTCTTCCGGCTCGCATAGCTCGATTACCTGACCGTTGAGATGTTTTTCGCTCCATTTGGCGCAAAACTCCTTGGTCACAAACTTGTCAGTGCGGAGCGTGGACGTAAATCCGAGCTCGCGCGGCGTCAGTGTAACCAGGTCAGTCTCGTAGGGTTTATCCGACACAATGAAGGCCGGTTTACCCATCATATCTTTGGCCCAATGGCTTGCCATGGAGCCGAGAGCTTCGAGAAGCTTGGCAAGCGTGGTACCACCGCCTTTTATCCTGCGCCACACCGTAAGGGTGCGCTTGGCGGGAGGAGCGGGGGCGGGTTTGGGGACTGGCGGGAGAAGTCCTTCTGCAAGGACTTTCTTGAGACCGTTTTGATTCCCCTCCCATCCTTCGGCAATCTCTTGTTCGATTTCGCCTGGACGCGGCAACTGCTTGATGACTGCAGCCTGGAAGTTGATATACCAACCAGGTACTTCTACTAAGGGTGTTCCACTCATAGTGGGTGTTCCTTTCTTGCTACATTGTTCGTCTGATGCGTGGGTACTTACATTTCGCCACAGCAGAGGATCGCCCAACTATTGAGCCGCCTTCTGCTGTGGTGAATTCACAAGATGTATCAATGAACATACGATCGCATTATACTACTATTCAATATAAATGTCAATCGTTCCAAAAGCTCTCAACAAGGCTCTATTTTTACCTAGTTATGCCCATTTTATACCCATTTTTCACACAACTGAAAAGTATCACTCTATGTTAGAATGAATGTACGCCTGCGACCTTATCAGATCTAATCGATTGAAGTTATGCCCATAAAGAAAAAACCAGCTTCCGCTGAACAGGCGAAGCACGGGAAAGGCAGCGTGCCTGTAGAAGCCAATTCCCCATCCGATGAGACTACAGAGAACGAATCCACAGAAGTTAACGAACCAAAAAACAAGGACGCAAAGAAGCAGTCAGCTGGCATCAGTGACGCACTCGACGCTATTCGCACCAAATTCGGCGAAGACAGCATTATGAAGCTCGGTGAAAAGCCGAAGGTCAACGTAAACGCCATTCCGACCGGTTCACTCGGTCTTGATTGGGCGCTTGGTATCGGTGGTATGCCCCGCGGTCGTATTATCGAAATCTTTGGCCCAGAATCATCCGGCAAGACGACTCTCGCCCTCCACGTGGTCGCTGAAGCACAAAAGCTTGGCGGTGTCTGCGCCTATATCGATGCAGAACATGCCATGGATCCAGAATACGCTACCAAGCTTGGAGTGAAGATCAATGACCTCCTCATTTCTCAGCCAGATACTGGCGAACAGGCCCTCGAAATTGTCGACAGTCTCATTCGTACCAACAAGATGGATGTGATCGTCATTGACTCCGTAGCCGCTCTTACTCCTCGTGCAGAAATTGAGGGAGATATGGGCGCACACCATGTCGGCTCACAAGCGCGTCTCATGTCACAAGCTCTGCGCAAATTGACAGCAATCGTCGCCAAGTCAAAGACCGTCGTTATCTTCATCAACCAGATTCGCATGCAGATTGGTGTGATGTTCGGCAATCCAGAAACTACTCCCGGTGGTAAGGCCTTGAAGTTCTATGCGTCAGTCCGTCTCGACATTCGCCGCATTGCCCAGATCAAGAAAGGTGAAGAGATCATGGGTGGCCGCTGTCGCGTGAAGGTGGTCAAAAACAAAGTCGCTGCCCCATTCAAGCAGACCGAGTTCGATCTCATGTACAACGAGGGCATCTCGCAAGAAGGAGAAATCATTGCTCTCGGTGAAAAATATGAAATTCTATCTAAGTCCGGCTCCTCATACTCGTTCGGCGAAGTGAAACTTGGTCGTGGATATGACGCCACGAGACAATTCCTCAAAGAAAATCCTAAGGTAAAAAATGATGTGCTCAAAGAAATCAGAGCGAGGTTGAATAAACAGTAGAAATTCCACACCTAGAAATTCGGAACGATTATCAACTAACTTGTAAACATCATGAATAGTGATATTATTTTAGGCATGGGAAAGTATACTTATGTTGCAAAAATCGAAGAAGCAGAGGAGGGTGGCTATATAGCTTACTTCCCCTCTTTACCTGGATGTCATACGCAAGGCGAAACATTGGAAGAAGTCCTGGCTATGGCAAAAGAAGTTCTCGAACTCTATCTCAGCGTCCTCAAGGATGATGGCGAAAAAATCCCAAAGGAAAAGAAATCTCTTATTAAAACTGGTCGAAAAATGAGCATCCCATTGAGCGTCTCTGTCGCTTAATGCCACACGTCTAATGGTTCCTCCTCAAAGGCTCATCCGAGCCCTAAAGAAGGCTGGCTTCATTATCATTCGCCAAAAAGGGAGCCATGTCGCAATGAGACATATTGAGAAAATGTTAGATACTTCTGTCCCCCAACATCCAGGTAGTCTAAAGAAAGGTCTGTTCAGGGCAATTCTGAAGCAAGCAAACCTAACAGAAGACGAACTTAGGAAACTACTGTAAAATATCCCTGCATCACCCCGCTTCGGCGGGGTTTTGCCTTTTCCCCCGAAACCAGCTAGACTACCCAAGCTTATAAATTATGTAACCAATTCCCATGTCACTCCTCGAATATAACGAAGTAACCGAAAAGAAATTCATTGTTCTCGATGGCGCTCCTTATGAAGTGCTTTCATCTCATGTATTCCGCAAGCAGCAGCGCAAGCCAGTCAACGCCACCAAACTAAAGAACCTCATGACAGGCAAGGTTACCGAATATTCATTCCACCAATCAGAAAAGATTGAAGAGGCTGAAATCGAGTCACGTGAGGTCAAATATCTCTATAACGCCCGCAGTGAATGGTGGTTCTGTGAAGCCGAGGATCCTTCAAAGCGTTTCAAGGTCAGCGATGAGCAGGCCGGCCCTCAAGCCAAGTTTTTGAAGCCAAATACCATCGTTGAGCAGCTCCTGTTTGACGAGCAACCTATGGGCTTCAAGATGCCTATTAGCGCAGAATTACGCGTTACAGAAGCGCCTCCAGGCATCAAAGGCGACACGGCAACCGGCGGCAGTAAGATTGTCACTCTCGAGACAGGTGCAACCATCAACGCTCCCCTGTTCGTTAATGAGGGAGATATCATTCGCATCAATACGGATACTGGAGAATATCGTGAGAGAGTGGGGAAATAAGAAACTCGAAATCCTAGACAAACCCTAAGTAAGAAATTCAAAAATCCGAAACTCGATTACTGAGTTTCGGATTTTGATATTTGAGATTCGAATTTGTCTAGGATTTCGAGTTTCGAATTTTTGCGATTTTAACTCGCAACGTATGGAAGCAACCCCATAAATCGTGCGCGCTTAACTGCAACAGCGAGCTGGCGCTGGTACTTTGCGGCAATGCCGGTGCGCTTGCGTGACAGAACGCGGCCGTGCGGGTTCAAAAACTTCTTGAGGACTTCGGTGTCCTTGTAGTCAATGAATTTGATGTTGTGCTGTGAGAAATAACACTGCTTTTTCATAATTGTGTAATAATTGAATGGTAATATTGTTGAATTTTTAGAATGGTATGTCGTCCGGATTGATCTCTTCGCTCGGATAGTCGATCTTGTCTGCCGGAGCATCAGGTACCTCTACTCCCGCCTTGGCGGCTGAAGGTGCTGAGGATCCTCCTGCTGGCGAGCCAGCGCCGCCTGGCTTATTGCCGAACTGAACTGTATCTGCAATGATCTCGGTGCGATACTTCTTTTCTCCATCCTTGCCCTCCCAGCTTCTGGTTTGGAGACGTCCTTCGACATAGACTTGCGAGCCTTTTTTCATATATTGAGCAACCAATTCGCCCAGCTTTGCAAAGGCGACTACGTTGTGGAATTCCGTAGAGTCCTGACGGGTGCCCTCTTTGTCCTTATACGAACGATTGGTGGCAACGCCGAAACTACAGACCTTGGTTCCCGATGGCAGAGCTTTGAGCTCTGGGTCGCGGGTCAGGTTTCCGATGATGAATGCTTTGTTTAGGTACATAGTGGTGTGGTGATTAGGTGGCTAAGTCGTACGTGTATTATACCTCTTTCACCATGTTATCGATGCTCTTGTCCATCTCCTCGATGGTTGCCGGAGCGGCGTCTTTCTTTTCGTCGGCCAAGGCTCCTGAAATAGTAGCTGCGGGCATTGGGGCAAAGGCTACTTGAGCCAATGCCGGAGCGCGCTTGCCGAGATAGGTATTCTCGCGAACCGTGGAAATAAGGAGCATACGCAACACTGACGGGCGAAGCTCAACGGCTTTCTTGACCGCCTCTATCTTGTCAGAACCAAGTTCGAACTTGACCCAGCCAAAATAGGCAATGTCATATTTCTCATATCCGCCAGATACGGTCTTTTTGCTGATCGTATAAGCCAGATGTTCGCGGTGCGGCGCTTCCTCGGCGATAACCGTAGAACCCGCATCAGTAATAATTTTCTTCACCGCCTCAGCCTCTTCCGGAACTTTCTCCTCCGGAATGGAGGAAGCAATGAGGTACCCTATCTCATACACCGACGTCTCGTCGTGAGTAGTTGTCATATCGTTGTTTGCAGTCTGTGACCCGCCAGGTATTCTCCCAGGGGACCTTTCGACGGAAAGGACATACTGCGTTAGTTGTAATGACAATAACCTACCATGGATTTTGCTCCGACGCAAGGACATGCCGCCTGCGAAGCGCATGGTGCGAAGGTGCAGCGAGTGTACCAGAAAGGGATAAAGACCAGATAAAATAGTGATAAAGTTTTGCTGAAGATTTGGCTAGAGCCCAAAAAACCGCTGGGCATTCTTCAAAAGCTCGGCCGAGACTGCTTCCACATTCTCTCCTCGTATTTCGGCAATTTTCTTGACGGTTTCGATAACGTGCATCGGTTCGCATCTCTTACCGCGATACGGAACAGGCGCGACAAACGGGCAATCTGTTTCGGACATAATATGAGTCAATGGGACTGTACGGACAACTTCATCATAATTTCGTGCGAATGTAAGGACGCCAGTAAAGGAGATTGTATACCCCATTTCCACAATGTCGTGTGCATCCTCTAGAGTCCCCGCAAAGAAATGAAAGTTTGCGCGAACTCTTGCGTATTTTTTAAGTATACCAATCGCTTCTTGGTATGCATTATGATCACCCGACTTTCCATTTCTTACATGGAGCATGAGTGGCTTTTGGACGTCATTGGCAAGCTGTATGTGCCGGATGAATAATTCGCGTTGTCGTGGAATATCCTCTGGTGCCGAATGAAAATAATCCAACCCGCATTCTCCAATCGCCACTACTTTTGGATGTTTTGCCAATTCTTTTATAGAATCGAATTCGGCCTGTGCTACCTCGCCATGAGTATCGGCCGGGTGTATACCAACAATGGCCCAGGTATTCTCGTGGGCCTCAGCAAGCTCAATAGCTTTGCGAGATGATTCAAGTCCTGTACCGACAGAAATAATACCAACACCGGCGTTATACGCCCGCTGTACCGCCTCTTCCCTATCTGCATCAAATTCGGGAAATTGTATGTGTCCGTGAATG
>CAZUII010000028.1:0-9313 GCA_964619985.1 uncultured Candidatus Saccharibacteria bacterium | reverse complement strand
TTCACGCTAGTATATGGGCATGAAAACGATTACCGACAAGGCTAGGATCGAAGAGATGTTTGCGAGAGGAACGCTGGTAGAGGCATATCCCTCAAAGGAGGAGCTTATGAAGAAGCTGCTCTCGGGCGAACGCATCAAGATTTACTATGGTCTTGATCCAACATTTACGGCGATTCACCTCGGTCATGCAAAGAACATGATTTTTCTTGAGGAATTGCGCCAGCTTGGTCACGAGGTCGTCATTCTCTTTGGTGATTTTACGGCAATGATAGGTGACCCATCGGACAAGGCTGCGACTCGTAAGCAATTGACCGCAGAAGAAGTAAAAAAGAACATGGCTTCATGGGTTGATCAGATTAAACCTTTGATTAGTTTTGACGCAGCAGAAAATCCAGCTACTATTACGCACAATTCAACTTGGCTTTCCAAACTAACCTTTGCCGAAGTACTTGATCTGGCTTCGAATTTCACCGTTCAGCAAATGCTCGAGCGCGACATGTTCCAAAAGCGTCTCAAGAATAGTTCGCCAATTCATGTTCACGAATTTATGTATCCACTGATGCAGGGATATGACAGCGTTGCCATGGATGTGGATGCGGAACTGTGCGGAACAGATCAAACCTTCAACGCATTGGCTGGACGTACACTCATCAAGCGATATAAGAACAAAGAAAAGTTCGTGCTGGCACTCAATCTTGTCGCCAACCCAAAAACAGGGGAGCTCATGTCTAAGTCAAATGGCACCGGCGTCTTCATTGATCAGCCAGCCAATTCGCTTTTTGGCGCATTGATGTCGTTGCCTGACCCGATGATTGAGCCGTTGTTTGTGAATTGTACGCGCATTCCTATGAGCGAAAAGGAAGCTCTGATGGCAGCCGGTCCTCGTTCCGCAAAAGCCCGTGTTGCCTTTGATATTGTAAAGCGTTTACATGGCGAAAAAGCTGCACAAGCAGCGGAGCAAACATTTGAAAATACCTTTGCAAAAGGTGGTGTGCCTGACGAGATTCAAGAAGTACCGTATGCCGCCGGCGACTCTCTCGCTGAAGTCCTCGTAAAAGCTGAAGTTATTCCTTCAAAAGCAGAGTGGAGGAGGCTTATCGATGGCGGTGGCGTCAAGACTGAAGACGATGAAAAGATTACGGATGCCAATTTCAAGCCGATCGAGACCATGATTTTGAAAATAGGGAAGAGGAGGTTTGTGAAGGTGGTAATTCACTAATAACTATGAAAATTTATGTGTCTCATTCACGGAGCCTTGATTTTGAGAATGAGCTCTATAAACCTATTCGGGGATCTGACTTGAATAATCAGTATGATTTTTTCTTGCCCCATGAACATGGCCGTACTATCAATAGTAGAAAAGACATTGAAGGTTCTGATCTGATTCTTGCAGAAGTTTCGTATCCTTCAACTGGTCAGGGTATTGAGCTTGGCTGGGCGAGCGGATTAGATATCCCTATTTTGTGTATGAGTCAAACAGGAAAAAAGATTACCAATGCGCTAAGATCGGTGACGGAAGATTTTATTGAATACTCAAATACTTCCGATTTCATAAATAAGTTGTCTATCTACCTCTCAAGGCAATCTCGGAGGTGAACAGTCTAAAGAGGAGGCCCCGAAGTAGTCCCTATCTAACCACTTTAGTTAACTAAAGTGGTTTTGTGCTGGGCGCCCTTACCTAATGTGCCAACGAAAGGCCGTACACCTTTTTAAAACCGGCCTTTTTGAGCGTCTCAATGGCTTCGTACATGGTACTGCCTGTGGTGATCACATCATCAATTACGACGACTGTTTTTTGCTTTAGATCAGGATGTGCTTGAATAAGGTGTTCCAGTACCTTTTTATCAATCCCAAAAATCCCTTGAGCACTCTCTATGCGGTCCTGACGACCCTTGAGTGTCTGTCGTGCCGTGTGATGTATGCGCACCAACAAATCTTTTGTGATACTAAGTCGGTTGCTGCCACTTTCTACATCCAGCCGCCCAATTTCATCAACAAGTAATTCGCACTGATTATACCCACGCTCATTTCGTCTCCGTTCCGTTATGGGCATGGGTATCACGATCACCGCGGTGGTCGTGACCAGTGTCTTCCACAACGCAAACCCACCAATTCGAACCGCATGTGCCGATTTCTTATACTTAATATTCCACACCAATTTCGCAACCCGCTCATCCTTATACGCAAAGATAGACTTCGCACCCTGTAAATCAACAGCAAGTCCTTCATACCCTGGTGCAGGCGGTAATTTCACTAGTGCTTCTTCTGGAGTTATCGAAAGCACCTCTGATTCTGCCTTGGAAAGAGGGAAGAGTGCATCAAGAACTGTCTTGTAGAATGCAGAAATGATGAGCATAGCACTAGTGTACGATATGTTGTACGACCTGACATAATCTCAGACCGTTCATAACCTGTGGAATAAAGCCGCCTCATGTCCGCCTCATATCTTTGCAGTAGCCTTCATTTCACTGTAAACTTAGTCCATGGGCTTTTTTTCCTCACTTTTCAAAAAAGAAGCAAGCGTCTTGGGCATTGATATTGGCTCTTCCGCTATCAAGGTCGTCCAGATAAAAAAGAAGCATGGCCGCGCCGTGCTCGAGACGTATGGCGAGTTGGCGCTGGGTCCCTATGCCGGCATAGAAGTCGGCCGTGCGGCCAGTGTTCCTGCGGACAAGATTATCGAAGCAATCAGAGACATTCTCAAAGAGTCAAAGACGACCACGGGGCTCTGCGGCGTGGCTTTGCCCCTTTCCTCGAGTCTTATTTCGTTCATCTCCATTCCTCCGGTTCCCGAAAAACAGATGGCCGAAGTCATATCCATTGAGGCGCGCAAATACATTCCCGTTCCTTTGAATGAGGTTCTGCTCGACTGGTCCATCATTCCCAAAGAGGATGCCTATGTGAATGAAGAAGAATCCGTAAAGCCTGACAAGCAGGGGAACGACGTCTTGGTGGTAGCCATCCACAACCAGTACATTAACGACTATCAGAACATCATGGCCGGAAGCGGCTTGCAGCCCAATTTCTATGAGATAGAAATATTCAGCTCCATACGCGCGGTCGTCGATCAGGGCATAAGTACGGTCATGATCGTGGATATGGGCGCGCGCTCAACCAAGCTTTATATCGTCGAGCGTGGCATCTTGCGCGCATCGCATATCATCAACAAGGGCTCCCAGGATATTACTCTGGCGCTCTCAAAATCTATGAGCATTACCGTCAATGAAGCGGAGAGCATGAAGCGCACCTACGGCCTCAAAGGCGGACCGGAATATCGCGAACTGACGGAAATTATTACCGTGAACCTCGACTATATTTTCTATGAAGCCAACGCCTCGCTTCTGAATTATCAGAAAAAATTCTCCAAAAACGTCAGCAAAGTGATTCTGACCGGCGGCGGCGTATTGCTCAAAGGATTTACTGATCTGGCCAAGATTAGTTTTCAGACTACCGTCGTGTATGCGGATCCGTTTGGCAAGCTTGAGACGCCTGCTTTCTTGGCGGATGAATTTGCACAGGCGGGACCTGAATTCGCCGTAGCTATCGGAGTGGCCCTCCGAAGGCTTTCTGAGCTACAGTAGGTCATCGTCGTACAGCGGCACCATACGTTATACACATATCCACGGCCATGTTATTCCTGCTATAATTGGTGGGAATATGGAAACCAAATTCCAAACCTCATTTATACCAAAGAGGCCAATGGTACCCGTGGGCGGACTCAATACCGCTGCGCCTCGCCGCACAACAAGCTTTTTCATGATTGCGGCAGTACTACTTTTTGTCGTGTCGATCGGTGCGGCTGGCGGCATGTATTTCTGGAAATCCTATCTCGAATCAGCGCAGCTCAAATATAAAGATCAGCTGGCCCAGCGCGAAAAGCAGTTCAATCCCGATCTTATCGAGGAGCTCAAGCGTCAGAACGTCAAGATTGATCTAGGCAAACAGCTGATAACCGGTCACGTCGCCATGTCGCAAATATTCGATATTATTGGACGGTTGACGATCGAGAATGTCAGATTTACGAGCATGGATTTGTCCATGGGAGCGACCGCGACAGATGGCATCAAAGTCAGCATGAAGGGATTTGGCACAAGCTTGAGCGCGGTCGCCTGGCAGTCGGATGTCCTCGGACAGCTGGAAAAGTACGGGCTTCGCAAGGTCGTCAAAAACCCGATCCTTTCCGATCCGGCTCTCGATAGTAATGGCCTGGTGTCGTTTGGCTTTTCCGCCGCCATTGACCCGGCTAGTCTTTCCTATGAAAAGAGCCTGGCGCCTGCGACAGATGGCGCCAATGCTTCAACGACCCCTTAATCAATTTTCATGAACAGAAACATTACCGCAATCATCCTTATTGTTCTGGCCATCGGCACCTACATGACTTTCACGCGCGCGAAATTGGCGGAGGTCAATGAAGTGCGTGCCGTCAATGATCAATACCTTTCAGCTATTGCCAATGCAGACAAGCTCATAAAAGTCCGCGACTCGGTGCTTAAGGATTACAACGCCCTCTCAGACGAAGATCGCGTCCGTCTCGACAAGATGCTTCCAGACACGGTTGATAATATCCGTCTTATTATCGATCTCAATAGCGTGGCAATGCGGCACGGTTTTTCGCTCCGGAATATCAGCGCCGCGGCTTCAAATCCCGGCAAACCTGCGTCAAATGTCCCGCAGGCTCAAGACAGCGGGCGCGGAGCCGGAGGAACGGGATCGACCATTCCAACGCCGGTTTTGGACACGGTCAGGGTATCATTCAGCGTGACGGCGCCGTATCAGCAATTTATCGATCTGCTGCGGGATCTTGAAGCAAACTTGCGCATCATGGACGTGACTCACCTGACTGTCTCGGCAGGACAGACCGGAGGCATGTATGATTTTGGGGTCGAAATCAAAACCTACTGGCTGCGCCAGCAATAATCAACCCATATGAAACCTCAACCAAGCTCAAAGAAAACTCTTATTGCCGCCATTGTCGCCATCGTGGTGCTGGTGCTCGTATATTTTTATTTTTCAGGCAGTGTCCCCGCTGATACGGCTAGTGCGCTCCAGGCGCAGTCCGCAAATGTCGTGGGTACCCGGGTATTGAGCCTTCTCAATCAGATACAATCATTGCGCATAGATACCAGACTGTTCGATGCCACGGCGTATAGGACGCTGGTTGATTATTCGGTCGAGATTCCGGAGACGCCCGTGGGACGACCAAACCCATTTGCGCCGATACCGGGCATGCCGGCCACTCCGCTCGGGACTAATACGGCCCGCTAAATGAGCGGTCTTACAACATACTATGTCTGTTCTCGACATTCTTCTACAGAAAAAACTCATCACCAAGGATGACATTCGCGACATCCGCAAACAGACGGGTACGGGTGCCGGCCTGGATGAAGCGCTCCTTGCCCACGGCGTAAAGCCGGACGATATTCTGACCGCCCGCGGCGAATTTCTCAATATCCCTGTACGCGCCATCGCCGAAGCGTCCGTGCCGTTCGAGGTGCTCGAGTATATTCCGGAAGAGTCGGCCGCGCATTATCGTTTTGCTCCGATTGCACTCCATGACGGAACGCTCGAAGTCGGCATTGTCGATCCCGACAATATGGAGGCGCGCGATGCCCTGAACTTTTTGGCGGCCAAGAAGAATATTCCCTACAAGATATTTCTGATTACCATTGATGATTTCCAAAAGATCATGGAAATGTACAAGGGTATTACGGGGGAAGTGTCCAAAGCGCTTTCCGAACTCGAGACCGAACTCTCCGTAGATACCGGCGATGCCATCAAGAAGGAGGAAATGAGCGCGCAGGCTCCCGGAAAGCCCGGCCAGAAACCAAACGAAGAGACGCTCATCATCGAAGACGCTCCTGTGGTCAAAATCGTGGCGACCATTGTCCGCTATGCGGTGGAAGGGGAAGCATCCGACGTACATATAGAACATATGCGCGACCGCATTCGCGTGCGCTTCCGCGTGGATGGCATCCTCAACACCTCGCTCATCCTGCCGCCGCAGGTGCATTCGGCCGTAGTGGCCCGCATCAAAGTCCTCTCGAACATGCGCCTTGATGAAAAGCGCAAGCCTCAAGACGGGCGCTTTTCCGCGCGTATCGACGGCCGCCGCATCGATTTTCGCGTTTCTACATTTCCTTCGTATTATGGTGAGAAGGTCGAAATGCGTATTCTCGATCAAGCCAAAGGCGTCCGCGCCCTTGATAATCTGGGCATGTCTACCAAAAATCTGGCCATGCTTCGCGATGCCATCAACAAACCCTACGGCATGGTGCTCATCACTGGTCCGACCGGTTCCGGTAAGTCATCAACCCTGTATTCGGTATTGAGCGAAGTCGATCGTGAAAGTTACAACGTGCTTTCCCTCGAAGACCCTGTCGAATATCAGATGGAGGGCGTCAGCCAGTCGCAGGTACGTCCAGAGATCGGCTACGACTTCGCGTCCGGTTTGCGTACGACCTTGCGCCAAGACCCTGACATCATCATGGTGGGTGAGATTCGCGACAAGGAGACGGCGCAGCTTGCGGTCCAAGCGGCCTTGACCGGTCACTTGGTGTTTTCAACCTTGCACACCAACAACTCCGCCGGTGTCATTCCTCGTCTTATCGATATGGGAGTCGATCCGTATCTTATCGCGCCAACTCTCATTTTGGCGGTGGCACAGCGCCTTGTCGGTGTTCTGCCTAAAGGGGCCGGCGAACCTGTTCCCGTCGATGGCAGTCTCAAGGCCATGATAGATCGGGAGTTTGCGGATTTGCCGGCCGAATTTAAAAAGGAGATTCCATTTTCCGCTTCGGTCCGCAAGATCAAAACCACGCCGGAGTTGCCGAAGGGAACGCGCGGCCGCATGGCGGTCATGGAAATGTTCGCTATGGACAAGGATATCGAGCAAGCCATCCTCAAAAATCCAACTGAAGCGGAGGTTCGCCGCATCACGCGCGCAAAGGGCATGATTTCTCTGCGCGAAGACGCGCTCATCAAGGCATTCAGGCAGGAAATACCTATAGAGGAGGTTAACAAATTGTAGTATAATACCGTTATGGAAGTGCAATCTGCTTCAACTAAAAGAATACTCCTTGTTGACGATGACAAGTTTCTCCTTGATATGTACGCGATCAAGTTTTCCAAGGCCGGTTACGAAGTAAAGACAGCCGATTCGACCGAAGGAGGACTCAAATTGGTGCGTGGCGGCTATGTTCCCGATGTGATGCTCTGCGATATTGTCATGCCGGGCATGGACGGACTTGATCTCGTCAACGCCATCCGCAAGGAGAATCTTGCTCCGGGCGCGGTCACTATCATGCTTACCAACCAAGGCTCATCCGATGATATTTCCCGCGCAAAGAAGCTTGGCGTCGATGGATATATTGTAAAGGCCACGACGATTCCATCGGAGGTGTTGGCGGAAGTAGAGCGTATTAGAAGCAGTAAAAAGGCGTAATCCCGTACCATGGACTATAAAAAAGAAATTGAAGATCTGGTGGATCTTATCCTCAAAGAAGGCGCGTCCGACCTGCATCTGTCATCGGGACGCCCACCGATCATCCGCGTTTCGGGCAGTCTCATTCCTCTGGTAAAAAAGGCCGTTCTCTCCGATGCAGATATGAAGGGTTTCATGAAGGCATTTTTAGGCGAAGCCAATCAGCAGCTTCTCGAGAGCGCAAAAGACGTTGATTTTTCATACAGCTTGGCTCACGCGCGCTTCCGCGGCAACGCCTATTACCATCAAGGCGTCCTTTCCATCGCATTGCGACTCATCCCCAAGGCTATCCGCACGCTCTCGGAGCTCAATCTGCCGCCTATTTTGGAATCATTCACCCGACGGCCGCAAGGATTTTTCCTTGTCGTAGGACCGATTGGGCAAGGCAAGACGACGACACTGGCTACGCTCATTGAAATGATCAATCAGACGCGCACGGAACACATTCTGACTATCGAGGATCCTATCGAGTATCTTTTCGAATCAAAGAAAGCCATTATCGACCAGCGGGAGGTTCGTTTTGATACGCCCGATTTCCAGAGCGCTCTTACGGCCATGTTCCGCCAGGACATAGACGTCTGCATGGTAGGCGAAATGCGTGATATCAATACCATTGCCACGGCCGTTACTGCCGCCGAGACCGGCCACCTTATTTTCTCAACCCTGCATACCAACAACGCCGCCCAGACCATCAACCGTATCATTGACTCGTTCCCGCCTGGACAGCAGGACCAGATTCGTATTCAACTTGCAGGGTCGCTATCGGGCATCTTTTCACAGCGTCTGATTCCGCGCATTTCCGGCGGACTTATTCCTGCCTATGAACTTCTCATCAACAATAGCGCGGTTTCCAATCTTATCCGCGAAAAACGCATTCACGAGCTCAACTCGGTCATCGAGACCAGCTCGCAAGAGGGCATGATAGATATGAACCGCTCGCTCGCCGAGCTCGTGCGTTCCGGCGAGATCAGCGTCGAGAGTGCCTATACCAACTCACTTAACCCAAAAACGCTCGAACGCATGATATAATATTCCCATGCTCTTCAATTACGAAGCCATTGACGCCACCGGTGCGCAAAAAAATGGTTCCATCGACGCAGTCAATGTCGACATCGCCATTTCATCTCTGCAGAGAAGGGGATTGATTCTGACGACTATCAAAGCTGCCGATGCCGGCTCGTCCTCTTCGCTGTTTTCCAAAAACATCTCATTTTTTGATCGCGTCTCGACAAAGGACGTCGTGATCCTGTCCCGCCAGCTCTCTACGCTCTTCCAAGCGCAAGTCTCGGCGTTGCGCATCTTCCGTTTGCTCGGATCGGAGACGGAGAACCATGTTATGGGCGCAAAATTGACGATTATCGCCGATGATTTGCAAAGCGGTAGCTCCATATCCCAAGCGCTTTCAAAGCATCCGAAGATCTTCACGGAGTTTTATGTCAGCATGGTCAAGGCCGGTGAAGAATCGGGCAAGCTCGATGAGACCTTTCAGTATCTGGCCGATTACCTTGATCGCGCCTACGAATTGAGTTCCAAGGTCAAGGGCGCGCTCATTTATCCCGCTTTCGTGGTAGTGACCTTCATCACGGTCATGATCTTGATGTTCACCATGGTTATACCGAAGATTAGCGGCATTCTGACCGAATCCGGCGCCGAAATCCCCTCATATACCAAGGTCATTCTCGGAATAAGTAATTTTCTGGTTGACTATGGGTTTATTATTTTGGGAATCGTGATTATTATTGGTTTTTTCCTCATCCGATTTATCCGAACGCCGACCGGCAAGGAATCATTCGACAGGTTCAAACTCCATATTCCGTATATAAGCTCTCTGTA
>CAZUII010000027.1:0-9367 GCA_964619985.1 uncultured Candidatus Saccharibacteria bacterium | reverse complement strand
TCGGTTTCTTCAACGTCAACAACCTGCCACTTTTCCGCACGAGCTTTTGCAAGAATAGAGTCAACTTCTTTTTTGTCGCGTGGTTCCTTTGAACAGGTGAGGGTAATAGAAGCGCCAGTCAGCGTTTTGAATTGGCCAGAAATTGCCCAGTAGGTCTCGGGAATGAACGCTTGAATCTCACGCTCACGTTCAACGAGGATACGGAGAGCTGGCGACTGTACGCGGCCAGCAGAAAGGCCGTAACGAACCTTTTTCCAAATCAACCCAGACAAATCATAGCCGACGAGGCGATCGAGCACACGACGGGCTTCTTGAGCTTCCTTGAGGTTCTCATCAACGATACGTGGGTGCTGTAATGCTTCTTCAATAGCTTCCTTGGTAATTTCGTGGAAGGTAATACGCTGTATTTTCTTGGCCACAGCTTTGCCGAGGCGCTCCTTCAACACTTCAGAAATATGCCAAGCAATAGCTTCTCCTTCGCGGTCTGGATCGGATGCGAGAATGATCTCATCAGCCTTTTTTGCCTGTGCGGAAATGTCGGCCAGAACTTCTTCTTTCTTGGCGACGACTTCATAGTGGGGAATGAATCCTCCTTCTATATCTATTGCTTTGGTGCTGGACTTGGGAAGATCCCTGACGTGCCCCACCGAGGCGCGCACCACAAACCCACTTCCGAGATATTTGGAAATGGTTTTTGATTTTGAAGGTGACTCGACAATAACTAGTTTCATTGTGGATAGTATTACATGATATATAGAGGTGTGGCAAATTGAGCAAGAAGAAAGCGCGTCCGAAATGAACGCGCTTTAGATACGAAGCTTCTCAGCTTGAAGTGACATTGTCTTCTGTTGACGACGCTCACGACGGTCAAGGCGGAGCATGCAACAAATGAGCATCAAGGTGCCTATGGCTGTGCGGGCGGCGAAGAGAATCGATAGGCTGTTTTTGCTTATGATTCCCGTGCAGAGACCAACAATGGCCGCTGCAAATATTAGCCACCACGTTGCTGTCGGCTCCGTGTTTCTTTCTGCCGACAACAATTTCTGCACAGTCATTAGGTAGCCGACGAACATAAGTATTTGGAGGAACACATTTGGCACAATGCCGGTGCGTCCTAGGGCAAACACAAGAATTGCCCAATATACTACGATGCCTCCCGATGCCCACAGGCAGAATTTCTGGAATAAGTTGAATTCGAGAGGAATCTTTCGTTGCTTGTTGACCTTGATGACGTTGTACAGAATCGCGTTGATGGTGATGACTGTCATGGCGTTGTACACGTTACTCACCAAGCTGTGGCCCGGACTGGTCCAATAGGTGATGAGCGACAGTACGGTGCCACAGCTCGTCACAATCCACGTAGCCATTACTGGCCGTATTCGCTCGCTTGTACGAACATGGTAGATGTACCAAATTGTGCCAATGACCACTAGGATCGCTGACACAAGTGCCGAAATTTCTCGGAGTGTCATACAACTTCCTTTCTGGTTGTTGGGTTTAGTTTGCTGCCAAAAAACTGGACGTTTAAATTAATTATAGCATAAAATATAGTGTTACGTCAAGCTTAATGATTAAGAGAATATCTTCCACCACTTTGTGCAACCAATCCTTTCATTTCTAACTCCGAAATCGTGATATTCAGTGTGGTAACAGGCAGCCCTGTTTTCTCAATAAGTTGAGTTGAATTCAGCGATTCATACTTCAATAATTCACAGATCTTTCGCTCTTCAGGTGACAAATCAAGTTGCTCAAGATTGATACGTGAAATACCAGATGGTCGCGGGACAGACTGACTTGAGATATGTTTTCCCGCCAGCCTCATTTCTTCCAGCTTCTTTCTCTTTGCGAGCATGGCCGCCAACCGCTCCGGACTTCGGGGAACTTTCTGCAGACGTTCTTCGGCAAACTTAAGTTCGCTCATAACTTCTGATCCCGAGGTGACTGGCGTGGCACCTTCTTTCATAAGAAGGAGTGGACCGTGGGAGAGATCAGAAAATAGTGAGCCAGGGACAATAAGAACATCTCTATTGAGCTCGGTTGCGTAGGTTGCGGTTCCCATGGTGCCAGAACCTTCACGACCTTCGATGATGAGTACTGCATGTGACATGCCGGCCATCCAACGGTTGCGGACAGGGAAGGTCCATGGCGCACCAGTTTGATCTGGTTTGAATGAAGAGATGAGAGCTCCGCCAGATTCCACGATACGTTCTGCCAATCCTCGCCGGCTCGCAGGATAGAGAACTTCTGGCAAAAGTCCGGAACCGGGGAAAGCAACGGTAATAAGTCCGGCATCAAGGGCCGCTTCGTGCGCGATAGAATCAATGCCGATAGCGAGGCCGGAAATAATGACAACTCGCTGACCTTGAAGTTCAAGAATAATCTTGCGGCAAGCTTCAATACCGTAGGGACTGGGCGTGCGTGAGCCGATGACGCAGAGAAATGTGTAGCTGTCATCAGGAAGTATACCAATCACATCAAGGTGCTTGGGTTTGGAGCTGATTTGCTGGAGGAGCTCCGGATACTGCTCTGGAAAGATGGTATATATGGAGTACATAATAAGGAGGAATTAATGCAGGCGCGGCGAACACGGCAAAAAGCGGGGGTGTCGCCCTTATAAATGAGAAAAGGAGGAGAAATTCAAAATTCGCATTGACTATGATACACTAATCGCATGTTGGATATCAAATTTATCAGGGAGAATAAAGACCTCATTACGCTGGCTGCCCAGAAGAAGCGCCTCGATTTTAAGGTCGATGAGCTCATTGCTCTTGATGACAAACGTCGCACCCTCCTTACAAGTGTTGAAGCTCGTCGCGCAGAACAGAATGCCGCTAGCGCAAAGATTACTTCCGCAACTCCGGCTGATCGTGCCAAGCTTATTGCTGACATGAAGACTGTGAAATCAGCTCTTGAAGCAGAAGAGGGTACGTTGAAAGAAGTCATGGTTGAGTGGCAGAGCCAGATGCTGCGTGTGCCGAACATTCCCGATATGTCAGTACCTGATGGGGTGAGTGATGCAGAAAATAAAGAAGTGAAAGTGTGGGGAGAAAAGCCGGCCTTCACATTTACTCCGAAAGATCATGTCGAACTCATGACCAAGCTTGGCATGGCTGATTTTGAGCGTGGAGGCAAGGTTCATGGATTCCGCGGGTATTTCCTGACCGGTGATGGTGTGAAGTTATGTTTTGCTATTTGGAATTACGCGCTCGACTTTTTCTCAAAGAAAAACTTTACCCCTATTTTGCCACCGATTATTGTCCGCAAAATAAACTTATTTGGTACCGGATATTTGCCACAGGGAGAAGAGGACATGTATAAGACGCAGGATGGTGATTATCTTGCTGGTACCGCTGAAGTGCCACTCATGGGCATGCACAACGATGAGATTATTCCGGCGGCAGAATTGCCAAAGCGTTACCTCGGATTTTCACCATGTTACCGCCGTGAGGCTGGTGCGCATGGCAAAGACACCAATGGTCTTATTCGCGTCAACGAATTCTACAAATTTGAGCAGGTTATTATTTGCGAAGCCAATCATGAAACCTCGGTTAAATATCACGAAGAAGTTAACCGCAATACTGAAGAATTTATTGAGACCTTGAAGATTCCGTATCACACTGTAGTCAACTGCGGAGGTGATTTGGGACTTGGACAGGTTAAGAAATACGATATTGAATTGTGGGTACCAAAGGAGAATACGTATCGCGAAATTTCATCAGCTTCGTATTTCCATGACTTCCAGACACGACGTCTTAATATCCGTTATCGAGATGCTGATGGCACGCTTCGCTATACCCATTCGCTCAACTCAACCGCCATTCCGACACCGCGCATCCTTGTGTCGCTTATCGAAAACTACCAGCAAGCTGACGGCACCATCAAAGTTCCTGACGTTCTCGTTCCGTACCTTGGTAAAGACAAGATAGGGTAATCATTCCCGCTGCGCGGGTTTTTACATGCGATCCCGTTATACATCTCGACAGTCAAAGACATTTACTGCAAAGCGCCGTGCGCGTGGCATTGCACGTACCGTTAGTGTCGCAGGTATTATTTGTATAATTATTTTGATATTGTGGGCGCTTTCATCATGGAGTGCTTTTACGGTCACAAGTGTACAGGTTTCCGGTATTGAACAGGAAGAAGTTCAGTCCATTCACGATAAGGTTATGGAAATTATTTCGGGAAGCTATCTCGGCATGTTTGCGTGCGATAATTCACTCATCTATCCGCGCGCGGGCATTCGTCAAGCCATCCAAGACGCATATCCCGAAGCAGAGTCAGTTGAGGTGCGTCGAACTGATCGTCACACTCTTACTATCAGTATTAAAGAAAAGAAGCCGGCAGCCCTGGTCTGCGCCACACTTCCAGATTTTGATGGTAATGATTTGACGCTTGATGATTCTGGCGCATGTTATTTTACTGACGCCGCCGGAACCTTGTTTAAGAAGGCGCCGTCGTTCTCTGGCGCGGTGTATAATCGCTATTATCTTCCCGATCTTACTGCGAGTGCCGTTATTGCCTCTTCGACTCATTTGATTGGTGTACAAGCGACTTCGACCGCCGAGTTCGTGACAATTCAACAGATATATAGCGCGGTCCAACATAACGACATTACCGTTGACGCCATGCTCATGAAGGGCGGCGGGGAATATGAGCTCTACATTCGCAATCCAGATATGAGTTCAAGTACGGCCATTGTCTATTTCAATACGATTTCTCCGGTTACAGAACAGATTTCTAATTTTATTTCATTCTGGGACCATACGCTTTCTGATGCTCGCGCAAAAAAAGAGCGTCTTGAGTTTGATTACATTGATGTGCGCTATAGTCCGAATGTCTATCACCGTTTTGCGCGGTAAAGCGGCGCGCATATAGTATAATAGCGGATAATGAAACAATTCTTCACGGTGGTATTCGGTGGCATGCTGGCTATTGCAGTTGGTATTGGCATTGCCTATGGTGGTGCATATGCCTGGCGGAACCTGCGGCCGCAGCTTGCATCTCTGCCGCCAGTATCGCTGTCGTCGACAATGGCTTCGGTCATTGCGCCGGGCGACGGCACCTCTATTTCTGGTACGACGAGGACTATCCGCTATACCGCTAGTGAAGAGGAGGATTTGATCAACGCCGCCGCGCAGGCTCTTCCCAAGGCATCCGACAAAGGAGTGACCGCCAAAGCTTACTTGTTGAAAAATCTGACGCTGGGTGATGTGACCATCCAGCATAATACGGACCAGGTGTTGCCGCTGGCTTCATTAACCAAGCTGGCGACTGCCGTTGTCGCGCGAAAACTCATCAGTGCCGATGAGCGCGTGACGATTACGCGTGATATCATGGCTACCTACGGCAACACCGCCTATTTTCAGGTCGGGGAAACATTCAAAGCATCGGATCTGTTGTACCCGCTTCTAATGGTGTCATCAAATGATGCCGCCGAAGCGCTGGCGCAGGATTATGGCCGCGTCCGGTTTATCCGCGCCATGAACGATTGGGCGCAATCTATCGGCGCCTACCGCACCTATTTTGCCGATCCGTCGGGATTGTCGCCAAAGAATGTCTCGACCGCCAGCGACATCGCTCTGATGCTGGAGTGGATTCGCGCGCGCGATCCGGCGATTATTGAGACGACAGCGCTCAAATCAAAAACAATTCGTTCGCATACTTGGCTCAATCCGACTCATTTTTTGAGCTGGTCATATTATATCGGCGGTAAAAATGGCTATACCGATGAGGCCAATCGTACCGGCGCTTCACTCTTTGCTCTAGGTAAAAATAAGAATGTGTATGCAGTGGTGGTCTTGGGTAGTAGCAATCGCGACGCGGATGTTGTGAAGTTGCTGGGGAAAGTGAGGGAATAAGCGCGAGAACTTTACAGAGCTTATTTTTCATTGTAGACTGGGCGACTATGGCATCATCGCGAATGACGAAATCTAAAGCAGCAACTCCTTCTTTTTGGCGCACACTGCCAACTCCTTTTTTTGTGCTTGCTCCAATGGCAAATGTGACCGATGTGGCATTTCGTTCAATCATCGCTACATATGGTAAGCCTGACGTGATGTGGAATGAATTTGTCTCGGCTGACGGTCTGTGTTCGGCCGGTCGTGCGCGGTTGTTTGTTGATTTAACGTTTTCAAAAAAAGAGAAGCCGATTGTTGCGCAGTTATTTACGGGTCATCCTGAACCAATGAGAAAGGCAGCGGCCCTGTGCGCCGAGCTTGGCTATGACGGACTTGATATTAATATGGGTTGTCCCGATCGCGCGGTCGAAAAGCAGGGAGGCGGCGCGGCATCGATGAAGAATCCGAAGAACGCATTGGAGGTTCTTGAAGCGGCGCGTACAGGATTTGGCCGAGCTGATGCGGTGAGCGTGAAGACGCGCATTGGCTATAACCGAGTAGAAATGGATTGGCTGCGCCTCCTTCTTGAGCAAAAATTGCCAGCCCTCACTGTTCATTTGCGCACACGAAAGGAAATGTCAGATGTCCCTGCTCACTGGGAACTCATGCCAGAGATTGTAAAGCTGCGCGATCTAGTGCAGACTGATCTGCCGCTGTCTGAACGTACGCGCATTATTGGCAACGGCGATGTTGAGTCTATCGCTGATGGTGCAGCAAAAATGAAGAAATCAGGCTGTGACGGGGTCATGATTGGTCGCGGCATCTTTGGCACTCCCTGGTTTTTTGAGAATTGCCGAACAGGGAAAGATGCTCGTTCGCGTACACCAGAAGAACGCCTTTCGATTATGGTTGAGCATGCCAAACTCTTTGAGAAAACATTTTGTGGAAAAAATGGCGCAAAGCGTTTCAAGAATTTTGCGGTGATGAAGAAACATTTCAAGGCATATGTATCTGGCTGGGATGGCGCGAAAGAATTGCGCGTCGAACTGATGGAAACCGAGAATGCCAGCGAGGTTTCTGATATTGTGAAGGCGTATATAAAGAGGTAAACTGTGCCTATGCCCGTCCTCTATCGTACATATCGTCCTTCAAAGTGGTCTGAAGTCATCGGCCAGGATCATATTGTTTCTGCGCTCAAAGAAAGCGTTGAAAGTGGCCGTCCTGCGCACGCCTACCTTTTTTCAGGCACCCGTGGTACCGGCAAGACCAGTGTGGCTCGTATTTTAGCTAAGGCTGTCAAGACTGCAGATGAAGATGTGTACGAAATAGACGCAGCCTCAAACCGTGGCATAGATGACATTCGCGAATTACGCGAGCATGTTTCTGTGTTGCCTTTTTCCTCACCCTTCAAGGTCTATATTATCGATGAGGTTCATATGCTTTCCAAGGATGCTTGGAATGCGCTCTTGAAGACGCTCGAGGAGCCGCCAAAGCACGTTATTTTTATATTAGCGACGACTGAGCTCGACAAGGTTCCTGACACTATTATTTCGCGTTGTCAGACATTTTCTTTCCGCAAGCCATCACGTGAAATTATTCGTAAGCAGGTTGCCTCAATTGCCAAGAAAGAAGGGTGTGATCTCGATGCCGGGGCATCCGACCTTATTGCACTTCTCGGTGACGGTTCATTCCGTGATGCCTTGGGCATGTTGGAAAAAGTTATCTCGAGCTCTGCAGACAAGAAACTGACTCGTGCCGAGGTTGAAGCTATCACGGGCGCCCCTCGCGCATCGCTCGTCAATAGTTTTGTTGAGCAGATTATCGCCAAGAATGCCGACGGCGCTCTCAAGGCTCTTTCAGATACTGAAAAGTCAGGTATTTCTATGAACATTTTTGCAACGTTGGTTCTTGAGAAGATGCGCTTTATTCTGTTGCTCCAACATTCTGCTTCTTCAAAAGCTTCAATCAAAGAACGTGTCTCCGATGACGATTGGTCATTTATTGAAACTCAATCAGCCAAGAAGGGAATTACGCCAACCATGCTCGCGCTACTTCTAGAAGCCGCAGATGGTGTTGGCAGAGCGCGCACCGAGAGTTTGCCACTGGAACTTGCGGTGGTCCAGATTTGTCAGTAGTATGGATAGGTCAGAAATAGTGAGTTATTGCGGGCTCGTCTAATGGTAGGACTCCTCCCTTTGAAGGAGGCTATTGGGGTTCGAATCCCTGGCCCGCAGCAAATGGTTTATAATTAATTTAAACATCCTATGTTCAAAGAAATCGCTTTTACTATATACGCCGTCACTGATATCAAAAAGTCCCGCGCCTTTTATGAAGGCGTGCTCGGTCTTGTTCCTAACAATGATTTTCCGGCAAAAGAAGATTCGATGTGGATCGAGTACAATATCGGCCCCGGCACGCTCTCTATCGGCTGTTCACCTGACTGGAAGCCTTCGTCCGATGGGGCAGTGGTTGCGCTCGAAGCCATAGATTTTGATGCTGTCATGAAGAAGCTCAAGGAGGCAAGGGTTCCCTTCAAACTCGAACCGCAAGATTTCCCGACCTGCAAGATGGCCGTGGTCTTTGATCCAGACAAGAACTGCGTGTCGATACATCAGAGGAAATAGGAGTAGGAGGCTACATATTCAAAGAAGTGGTATTTGACTGGTAAAATCAAAAATCCGCCCAGACTGTTGTACAGTTGCATAACTATTTTCCTATGATATTCTTTGTCTAGGAATTCAGCCCTCTTTTTACTTACTTTTAATACGTTAATTTATATGAAAAAAATAATTGGGATTATAGTCCTAGTCATCATTATCATCCTCATCATCGTCTCTACGGGAGGCAAGAAAGGGGACACGGGACCTATTAAGATTGGGTTTATTGGACCGCTTACAGGTGATGCGGCAAGTATTGGTCAGAATGTCCAGGCGGCCGTCCAGATTGCCACCGACGAAGTCAATGCAGGCAACGGAAAGAAGATTGAAGTAATCTATGAGGATGGCAAATGTACGGGCTCAAATGCTTCAAGTGCGGCAAATAAATTGATTAGCATAGACAGGGTTTCAGTTATTCTTGGAGGCGCATGTTCTGGTGAGACGATGGCTTTCACTCAGACTGCTGAACAAGCAAAAATCCCAGTTCTCTCCTACTGTTCATCAAATCCCGCAATTACAACAGCTGGAGATTATATTTTCCGAAACTATCCTTCCGATACCTATCAGGGAAGTTTTGCGGCTGGGTATCTATTCAACAAGCTTGGAAAGAAGAAGGTTGCAGTTATTTACGCAAAAACAGACTGGGCTAACGGTATAAAGGACGTGTTCAGCGCAGAATTCAAAAAACTCGGAGGTCAGGTAGTTAATGAGGAGGGTTTTGATCCAACAGCGAAGGACGTACGATCATTGATTTCAAAGATCAAGCCAAATAATCCCGATGTTATTTATTTCCTTGGGTATACAGATCAGACTATATTTGCGCTCAAACAACTCTCGGATCTTGGCCTGAAGGTTCAGTTGTTCGGTGGTGAT
>CAZUII010000026.1:0-10164 GCA_964619985.1 uncultured Candidatus Saccharibacteria bacterium | reverse complement strand
GCATTTCCCACGGGCGCAGGAGGTTTTAAATACCACCTGCGCCTAGTTTTTTTACCTTGTAAATAAAAGGCCCTTTTTGAGGAAGTTATTGACAGGTACTTGACAAAATCGTATAGTTTGCTAGTATCTCGCATACACGGAACCAAGAGGTTTTAGTGATTATTATGAATAAAACACCTATGAAAAAAATTAAATTTATAGCTTTTCTTGCTGTTTTGACGTTTATGTTGAGTATTTCACAGTCATACGCTTTTGCGGTGACTGGCGATAGCTCTACAGAGACTGATCAAGACAGTACAGTAAGTTCATCTGTGAGTGCTCAAGTATCTCAGGATGCTGTTGCTGGAGTCAATTCAAGTGTTTCCGGTCAAATAGCCCAGGATGCTACAGCTGGTGTAAGGGCAAATGTTTCCAGTGACGTTGATCAAGATGCATTAGTACAGGCTATACAGAATGGCGTGTCTAATCCATCAACTGAATCTAATCAGGATGGACAGGCTGGAGTAGTTTCTAATCACTCTACTGAATCTGATCAGGACGGACAGGCTGGAGTAATATCCAACACTTCGACTGAATTGGATCAGGATTCTGGTACACAAACACCCCCAGTAACCCCCGAAAATCCAGGAGGCGGTGGTGGAACCCCGGAAGTCGTCAACCGTTCTTCCGGTAGCGGCGGATCGGGATCATTCTCGGGCTCTGGCTCACGCCCGACAAATCTTCCGGCAGTTGTGACTATTACTTCATGCCCGCTCATCACTGACTACCTCAAGTTTGGTGCCATCAATGACGGTGTGCAAGTCGCACGACTCCAGGCGTTCCTCAAGAATGCCGAAAAGCTCAACGTTGACGTGACCGGTATCTTCGACCAAAAGACCGAAGATGCAGTCAAGGCATTTCAGTTGAAATATCTTCCGACTATTCTTGGTCCATGGGATGCTACCAAGGCAACCGGCTTTGTGTACATTACTACCAAGAAGCAGTTGAATGCGCTTGCCTGCGCATCGCCACTCACGCTTTCGGCTGACGATCAGACAATCATCGATGCCTATAAGGCTCGCGGTACTGCCGCACCTGCCGAATCATCTGTTGAAGGCGGTACGGAAACCACCACTCCTTCGGAGACTCCTACTGTTGAAGTCGGAACTGTTGGTACTAGTACTTCCGAAAACGTCGCGGCTGTCGGTGAAGCATCGGTCCTCTCTCGTTTCTTGAATTACATCAAAAACCTCTTCAGGTAATCACCTGATCTCTATCACAAAAAACCACGTCTCACGATGTGGTTTTTTGATGCCTGGATATTACGGTTATACATTAAGCACCCAGGCGTTTTGTTCCGTGCGCCCGAACTGGTCGCGACGTAACACCAGAATTAAAAGCACCTGCGAGTGCAATCATGAGTGCGTTATCACCTGAAATGTGTGACGAAGGAAGGTACAGCGAAATACCATATTCGCGGGCGGTTTTTTCGAAGCGTTCGCGAAGCAGGGTATTAGCGCTAACACCACCGCCGACAATGATTGTGTGCGCTCCAGTATCATCAAGAGCTTTGCGCAATTTGGCATCAAGAGTTTCGATGATTGAATCTTCAAATTCCCGAGCCAAAGACTTCTTGAATTGATCAGTAAGAGCTCCGCCTGGCGAGGCGGTTTTTTCAGCATCACGCACCGCGTAGAGAACTGCGGTTTTAAGTCCCGAAAATGAAAAATTTAAATCCTTGCTATGAATCATGGGGCGAGGGAGTTTGACTGTCGATGAAATGTTTTCGGCGCGAGCTTCAGCTGCAAGTTTGGAAATATGTGGACCGCCAGGGTATGGCAGACTCAAAAGACGCGCCACTTTATCAAAAGCTTCTCCAACGGCATCATCTTTTGTCTGTCCAATAATTTCGTATGAAAGGCGTGGCAATGAATGTGTTGACGATGAATGTGCTTCAACTTTCACTAATTCGGTATGGCCGCCGCTCATGAGAAATGCCAGCGCGGGTGCATGAAGTTGTTTGAGCTGCTGCCATGAACCGTTTGCTAGATCAGAAGGAAGAAGCGAGCCGACAACGTGACCTTCCATATGGTTAATAGGAAGTATTGGAATATCCCACAACATCGCCAGCATTTGGGCAAAAACGATACCCGTCCAGAGTGCGGGTTCCAGTCCTGGCCCTTCCGTAACGGCTATAGCGTCAATAGAGGGCTTTTCAGCAAGAAAGAGGGCTCCAGCGAAGGATTCCACCAAATCAGCATTCTGGCTCGCATATTCCTGCTTAAAGGCGGTAATATGACGTTCGTAGGCTTCTTTTTGAATGAGAGTTCTGTCGGTTATGGCCGCCACATTTTTCCATTGCATGAGTATCTGGGCTAAAAGGGGAACAAGATTTTTTTCATGCTCTCGTTTGGCAAGTGTTGGAAAAACGCCGCCGTAAGGACTGTGGAGTGCTGCCTGTGAATGCACCAGCGACGCAATAACTCTGCACTCAAAGGTGCCCGCAGACTCTCGCGTTTCCATGAGCGCGAGCGCAGTCTCGTCGCAGGAAGTTTCGATGCCTAAAATATACATACGGCCACTATACCATGTCTCATCGGCCAAGCAACATTTCCCCGATTTCCTTCCAGGATGCGACGCGATATACATTCGCGGGTAGCGCGCCTTGATTCCAGGGACAATCAATAAGGACAACTGGTATGCCGCAGGCCGAAATGGCATGCGCATGCTCAAGCGAGTCCTCGATCATGAGATCAACCGACAATTGCGCACAAATGGCGACCTTGGTCCTCTTTGCTCCCGATGAAGAGCCATAGTGATTGGTGAACTCGACTGAACTGAATGCTCCAGAAAAATGTCGTTCGAGCCATGCAAGAGTGAGCCCCTTTATTTCCTCGAGACGCGAAGTAATGATGTGGAGGTTGTATTTCAAAGATAACAGTCTAATGACTTCCTGTGAACCCTCAAGCGGCATGGTGTCATCATGTTCCGAGGTGCGATAAAATTGGTGTACCTTTGCGATGGCCTCATCGCGCGTACAGCCCCATATTTTTTCAAAATCGTAATGAACCATATCCTGACGTTTAACGGAGGTGCCGTATTTTTTGTTGTGATACGCATGAAACGAATTATTAAAGTCATGCAGCACATCATCAAAATCAACACCAATGGTTCTGATTGGTCGGACTGGCTTGAATGAGGGAATTGCTGGCGGCATTATTGGAGAAGGGATTGATATATTTACATAGTGCGCGCTGTAGGACGATGGCGGACGGAATTAACTGAAATTCATGATTAAGGGCAAATGGTCTGATATAGAAACACAAGGCACCTCTAATGACTCTACTTGAATACTGGGATCAGTAAATATGTAGTCTGCAAACCTGTTTGAGTTTTTATACAATGGTCCTCGTGTATCCGAAATGTTATTTCTCTTAATTTGATTGAGGTATGAATTCTCTATGATGCTTATCGCCCTTGTGTCCAGGGTCAAATTGAAATCACCACAAAGTATTTTCTTGCTATTCGTTTCTTTTGAGAGACTTACGAGTTTATTACTTTCCTCTATTTTCGCTTCAGTATCTTCTACCGCCATATCTTGCCATAATCCATGAATGTTAATGATGGTAACATCTTCTACGTTAATGGCCAACGCTACGCCACCCGCAAATCTTCCCGTGTAATCACCCCACTTTCTGTCTGGATCCAAAAGCTCAACGGACTTATAGAAAGAGGGTCTAAAATCAGATCTGATAAAAGTTGACAGGCCAAATGAATAATCACTCGGCTCTTCTCCATAATGCGAGCCGTTTATATATTTTGCAAAATATCCCGAGTGTAAAGGCAGTAAATCTTGAATTTCTTTGTAAGAATTCTTTCTCTCGTTTTTATCTGTAATTCCTATTCCTCCTCTCATTATTTCCTGTAAACAGAAAACATCAGCATCAGAATTTCTTCTGATAAAATCAAATACCGGTTCCGCTATACGACAACCCCACGTATTTAAACAGACAAGTTTCATGGCATAAAATTGTTTGTGCGCGATACAGGATTCGAACCTGTGACCCTCCCCACGTCAAGGGGATGCTCTACCAACTGAGCTAACCGCGCGAATTTCGGTCTTGCTAAATTCGGATCGAAAGATTTTTTACCGCGTTAGCGGTGAAAAATTTTCGACCAGTCCTTCGAGACCTGAATTTTCCTAAAGACTATACCAGAATTGGTAAAAAAATCTAGGAGGGGGGGGGAAGGCTCCTTCCTTATCGTTTGAGAATGACTCCTTTGCCTTTGATCAGATTGACTTCATGAATATCCATGTGGTCGAGGCGGGTTCCCGAGGCATCGCGCGTAAGATGGAGCTCTGCCAGATTTCCCGTCATGACAGCCGGTGAGAAGTATTGATCAAACAGCAGGTTGCCGAGAGAATAGAGCACCGGCACGCCGCCTACCCACTCCTGATTCATGATGACATGAGGGTGGGCACCTATAACGGCGTCAGCCCCGGCATTGATGAATGCGCGAGCCTGCGACCTCATTTTTTCTGAAGAAGTAGCGACGTATTCTTCACCCCAATGAGGAATGACAATAGTGAAGACGTCAGGCCCCGAAACTCGTTTGATTTCGCGAATGACACGATCTATGCCAGGCTGGAATGAGTGATAGCCCACGAATGCCACCTTAATATCATTTTTCGTAACGATAGTGGTAATGGGCGATTTTGTATCATTCACTTCCTCTCGAACCATCTTGGTCGAGGTACTGTTCCACGGATTGCCGAACCATGCCACACCAGCGTCGTTCAGCCAATCCTGTGTCTCCATGAAGCCAAGAAATCCGAAATTGTCAGCGTGATTATTGGCCAATCCTGCCACGGTAATGCCTGCATCTTTGAGAATGGACCGCACTTTTGATGAGAAGGTGAAGGTCAAGGTGTCGGTGATCTTTCCGGCAACCAATGTTTTTGATGGATATGAAGTTATAGGGCCTTCGAGATTGACTGCGACAATGTCAGCTTGTTTGAACAAGGACGTGACCGAATCGTCAAAGAGCGTCTCGTAGCCGTTTTTCTCACCAAGAGCGCGGATGCCGCGATCGAACATGACATCGCCGCCGACAATAACGGTTATGTTGGTCGCAGATGCTGCATCTTGTTCGGGAACCGCTGGATTGTCAACTGTCGCCTGGAGCGTCAATGCGTTCTGCGAAGCCGTCTCGACCACGATAGTGCCGGGACGCAATGCTTCGATACCCTTGCCGACCAGATAGACTGATCCCCAGCCAAAAGCGGCCACTAAAAGGGTGGTGAAGATGATGCTTGCTGGGCCATGCTGTTTCATTGTCACTACAAGCGTATCAAAGTTCAGTTTCTTTGCCTAATTCGAGCGCTACGAAGGTGATGCCTGACTGAGGGAGAAACAGTCCTGGCAGACGTACGGTAATGCCATTCTGACGCACGAGGTTGCCATCATGAACGGGAAAGGCGACACGTGGTTTTATTGCAATTGCGTAGTCCATTGCTTCAGCGATGGTGCACCACGGACCTGTAACAGGGAGGGCCAAAATATCGACTGGAACTTTTGGATCATGGAAGGCGTCGCCTGGGTAATATAATTTGCCATCAAACATATAACCGGTATTCTCGACTTGTTCGTACTCTTTGTAAATCAGCTTATGTTTGAGACCGTATCCGGCGATAGTGATGCCGCCAACATCAAGCGAATCACCGTCGGCGATTACGGCAAATGGAATCGACTCTTTTTCGATGATCGCACCAACACTCTTGTTTGTTATTACCTTTGCTTGCGGATTATTCTTGAGAACTGTTTTGAGTGACTCTAGGTGAAGATGATCGGTATGTTCGTGACTAATGACGACATAATGAATGCCATTAAGATTGTTTTGTTCAGTGGTATAACTGCCCGGATCCGTCAAAAAACGAATGCCGCGGATTTCGATGAGCAGGCAGCAATGGCCGAGTTTGGTAACTTTCATAGGGGTATTATAATACATCCGTTCGTAATTCGAAATAAATAACGGAGGTTATTCAGGCTGCTTAATGGCACTCCCTCGATAGGAAAACATGAGCGGCCGACCTTCTTCGGGAAACATTTCGATGTTTTCAATTACTAGTCCCGACTTTTGTATATAATCATCGATTTTTCTATCAAGATGACAGTTGCCGGTAAAATGTCGACTTATTGGCGTAAGTAGTTTCTGCACTAAGGAATTAATTTTTTTAGGCGATTGACCATGTTCAACAAATAAAAATCTGCCACCTGGTATTAAAACACGCCAAATTTCTTTCATTGCTTTTTCAAGGTTTGGAATGCTACACAATGACCATGTCGAAACAACCGTGTCGATACTATTATCTTGAAGTGGAATTTGCTCGGCGGAGTCGGGGAGGTATTCCACAGGGAACTGAGCTGAAGCAATACGATCGGCGGCATAGGCAAATAATTCTTTGGACGGATCAAGTGCGTATAGCTTTTTCACATTTTTATAAAATGGGAGATTATATCCTGACCCAAAACCGACCTCAAGAACTATCCCTTGGGCAGAGTGTACGACCTGTTCACGCGTTTTGTTGAATTCTAACGGACGCATACCTCGGTCCAATAGTCGTGGAGTAATGTATTTTTCGTATAATTTGAACATGATGATGCGGAGAGGGGGAGATTCGAGTCTTACAGACTCTGTACAGGCTTCATATTTTTTCGGAGCAGAGCTCCTCGAAAATATGTTCAGCCTTTTCGAATCTCCCACGTGACGCGTGCAGACGCGTCACTCCTCCCTTACTCGTACGCTATTGCGTACTCGTTGCGGAGAGGGGGAGATTCGAACTCCCGAGGAGCTTGCGCCCCTGCCGCTTTTCGAAAGCGGTGCATTCGACCACTCTGCCACCTCTCCAAGGTAATTGTGGTGATGAACCGCTATACCTTAGCATTTTTTGCCATTTTTTCAAAAAATGGTAGGATACTGAACACGTTATGGCCCTATCGTCTAACGGTTAGGACATCGCCTTTTCAAGGCGGTAATCGGGGTTCGATTCCCCGTAGGGCTACTTTATAGACAAGATTAAGGAGTGCGGTATAGTTAGACCGAGCTCGCACCTGCGTGCGAGCGACTGGGGAATCGAAAAGGTTAAGCATGTCGTACGAGACTCGAGCCTGCGAGAGTGAGTACGACGCGAAACCTGTACCGTTCATGTAATGAAAGATTCCCCGTAGGGCTACTGGGAAGACGCCTGCAACGTCATCATAGAAATTACGAATGACCTACAACAAAACTACGGCGGCGTTGGCCGTCGCCACGATAGGGATTATCGGTATCTTTTGCGTGGCGGGATACTATATAGTAGAAGCTGCGACATCTATCAGGATCGATGAGAATGAACTCTACGCCGTTCAACAAGTAAAAGACGGCGACACATTTACAGCCATGGTGGGCCGACATGAGATCACTGTTCGTATGCTGGGTATTGATACGCCGGAGACCGTTGATCCGCGAAAACCAGTGCAGTGTTATGGAAAAGAAGCATCAGACAAGACGAAAGAAATATTAACAGGAAAAACAGTTCGGCTGAAACTTAACCCGGACAGGGAAGAAAAAGATAAATACGGACGCTTCCTCGCGTACGTATATCTAGGCGATATATTTGTAAATAGATTCTTGCTACAAGAAGGATATGCTCGCGAATATACGTTTGGAACACCGTATATGTATCAGCGAGAGTTTAGGGAAATTCAAAAACAGGCTAAAGATGTGCAGAAAGGATTGTGGGGAGCATGCCACTAGCTATTTCGCGTGCACGTAGAGATAAATATCTTCAACTGCCTTTACTGCATCTCCAGCCGCAATATTGTTTTGCTGATAGAGTCCGTCGGTACAGTCGCCAGCCGCCCAGATACCTTCAACTGATGTGCGCTGGTTCTTCGGGTCGGTAATGACGCGATTGATTTTGTCGAGCTTGGTTAGATCTTTGGCGAAACTGGTGTTTGGCACGGATCCAACTTCTGCAAAGATGCCAGTAACAGGAATCTCGGTATCTTTTCCCGACTTGGTTTCTGTATAGACGAGTGAAGTAACGAATTGGCCACCCTTTATTTCTTTTGGTGAAGCAAACTCGATAGCTTTCATCTTTGGATTCTTCAGGACTTTCTCGACGGTGCCGGGATCAGCTTTGAATTCACTGCGAGAGAGCAGAGTTACACTCTTGCAGTAGGCGAGAAGCTGTGCGGCACTTTCAAATCCTGCATTTCCACCACCAACAACAACAACGTCTTGGTCAGCATAGAGAGGGCCATCACATGATGCGCAATAGGTAAGACCCTTGTGCTCGTAGATGTCGGCACCGGGAACTGTTAATTTTCTGCGGCTACTGCCAGAAACGATCAGTACCGTCTTTGCTTCGTATGTCCCTTTGCTTGTAGTAATAGAAAAATGCGCGCCAGCCTTTTCAAGCTTGGTGGCAAGTTCTCCCTCCTTGAAATCAATAACACCATCAGCATATGCCTTCGCGTGCTTTTTGAGGCTCTCTGAAAGATCGAGGCCAGAAATAGCGACTGTACCAACCCAGTTCTCAATTTTTTCTGAAACGTTGCTCTGGCCAAGCCAGTCCTTGGTGATGAAAACACTGCGGAGGCGTTTGCGAGCGGCATAGACTGCCGCAGCTGCTCCAGCTGGTCCGCCACCGATGATTGCGAGGTCGTAGGTCATAGTTGGGTTATTGTAACATATTCATGTAAAAAATCTCCCAGCAGGGAGATTTTTTGGTGAGGATACTTTATTTAAGCTTCGATCTCCTCAAGAACGCCGGTATCGCACCCCAATCATCATCGTCGTCCTTCTTTTCTTCTTTTTCAACCTTCTTTTCGGGAACTGCATCGCGCTTCACGTCTGACATTGAGTTGAATATCTTGCCGCGTTCTGGTCGCTCGCCACGATCGCCTTTTTCGGCGGCAGACTTCATGATGCCCGCAATCGTAGGTTCAGCAGAAACAGGAGTTGAAGGTCGTGAAGCCGGGGTATTGCTTTCAGGGAAACCGGTGGCAATAACCGTAATCTTGATTTCATTTTTCTTGAGCTTGTCATCTCGGACTGTACCGAAGATAATCTTGGCTTCTGGATCGATAGACTCGGTAATAACCTTGGCAGCATCCTGGATTTCGAACATGGTGAGATCTTCGCCACCAGCAATAGAGAAGAGAACGCCCTTTGAGCCAGTGATAGAAACATCGAGAAGTGGTGAGTTAATAGCGGCCTTTGCAGCTTCGATAGCGCGATTTTCGCCCGATGCAGAACCAATACCCATGAGTGCAGAGCCTGCATTTTCCATAACGGTGCGGATATCGGCAAAGTCGATGTTGATGAGTCCTGGGGTTGTAATGAGATCTGAAATACCTTCGACAGCTTGGCGCAAGATTTCATCACACATCGCGAAAGCATTCTTGACGCTGGTTTCTTTGCTGATAGCAGAAAGGAGGCGGTCGTTTGGAATAACGATGATGGCATCTACTTCTTTGCGGAGATCTTCGAGGGCTGCTTCGGCAATACGTGAGCGCTGGCGTCCTTCGAAGAAGAATGGCTTGGTAACAACGGCGACGGTGAGACAGCCGAGTTCCTTTGCGACACGAGCAACCATAGGGGAAGCGCCGCTACCAGTTCCTCCTCCAAGTCCGCAAGTGACGAAGACCATGTCTGCGCCTTTAACGACTTCTTGGATTTCATCGCGAGTCTCTTCGACAGCACGACGGCCGAGATCAGGATTCATACCAGTGCCAAGTCCGCGAGTGATATTTTTTCCAATATGAACGCGCTTCTTTGCAGCAGAACGGTGAAGATCTTGCGAGTCAGTGTTGATGGCAATGAAATCAACGCCACGAACCTTCGAGGTGATCATGTGGTTTACGGCATTACCGCCTGAACCGCCAACACCAAGAACTTTGATGCGTGCAAATGCTTCGATATCGGGAGTGATGTTGGGCATGATGGAATAAATTACGTGATTATGGAAAATTGACGTGCTGGAACAGGGAAAACAAAAACGGCCTGTGAGGATGTTTGCATACAATCGGATATTCAGGGTGCAAGCTCCGTAGGTCGTTTGACGATACGTGGTGGTGTTACGTCCTCTATCATATCAAGTTATGAAAAGGGTGCAAGTACAGGCAGTGTTATGTGTTA
>CAZUII010000025.1:0-10741 GCA_964619985.1 uncultured Candidatus Saccharibacteria bacterium | reverse complement strand
GAGCAGCTCCCTGTTAAGGAGTTGGTTGTAGGTTCGAGTCCTACCGCCGGAGCCATATGGGATTAGCGTCGCCAAAAGCGGCGCTTTTCCTTTTTGTAGAGCCACGTTTAGGAGGTTCGAACGTGTCTGTTTTTTCACTTACCGGATTTGAGACGAAAATCATCGGCAAAAGCGCAATATCGGTGTCAATGCTGATTATTTTGTCTTTCAGGAGGAGGTTCGAACCGAGGGCTGCTAAAAAGACCTTTCGAGCATGTTCGCCTCGTTCCGTGAACGCTTCTTTGGCGTCCGTGGCGAACTGCAGGATGTTGTCGGCCGTCTGTAGCCAGCTGTCGACTCGGGCGTCGGTGTCATTCAAAAGTTCGTGGAGCTTTGCTTTCTCTTGGTTCAGTATTGATTTCTTGCGCGTGAATTCCTCCTCGCTTATTTCTCCGGCTGCACGCATGTCTATGAGTGCGTCTACCTTCCGCAAGCAGGCGTCGTAGTTTTTCTGTTGGTTTGCGAGGATCGCATTGCGGTCTGCTGCCTCGCGACCGTTCTCGTTCTGCAGCCACTTCATTGCCCAACCGTGGAATTCCTTTGGAGGCTGCACCTTCCCGAGTGTCTCGCTGACCTGCCGTTCAAGTTCCTTCACCTCGATGCATTTCTGGCTGCACGGGCCTTTGCGTTTGGTGCAGTGGTAGTAGGTGTAGTGATGGACGTTGCCGTTCTTATTGCGCTTAGTCTTATTCTCGGCCGTTACCATGCAACCACACTCACCGCAGCGTATCATGCCGGTGTATGGGAACGAGTGTACTTCGGGTTTGGGCTTGCTGCCTCGGCCGAGGAGGGTCTGTATGCGATCGAATTCCTCCCGGGTGATCATCGGTTCGTGCTTGCCCTTGTGCCAATTGCCTGAGCCTTGGGGCCACTCGAACCAGCCGTAGTAGAACGGGTTGTAAAGCACGCGATAGAAACCGCTCCGCGCGAGTTTCTTCAGCCCCCAATGATTTACCGCGATCTCATGCACGCGCGGTGCTGTGTATGTACCGCCGAGTAGCATATCGAACATCTTGCGGATGATCGGGAACATTTTCGGGTCTTTGCGGATCGTCTTGAAGCCTTTCATTTTATCGGGCGTATTCATGTACCCAATAGGCGCAGGCCCCGGATGCCAGCCCAGCTCTACCTTGCGCCTCAGTCCGCGCTTCACGTCGACACCTTTGTTATCGTTCTCCAATTTCGCTTGGCTGCACAAAAGATTGAGGAGGAACTTATCGTTCGGCGTATTTCTATATGCCTGTCCCGGCGTTCGAATATCCTGTAGTCGATTCTGATCCATGAGATAGACCAAGTAGCCAGTGTCGACCGAGTTACGCGACAGGCGGTTTGGATGCCACGCGATGATGCCTTCGGCCTCGCCCTTCTCTATGCGCTTTATCATCTCGTTGAAGACCTCGCGCCCCGGCGCTTTGGCCGAGTACGACTCTTCAAGGCGCTCCACGACGTGGAGCTTTTCTCTTTTTGCTAATGCTTCCAATTCGCTCTTTTGCGAGTCTATCGAAAGTACCTGTCTATCTTCTTGCTCTGTCGACTTTCGAGCGTAAAGGAAGTACTTGAGTGTACGTAGTACTTCCTGGGTCATAGTGTTATTGTGTGACGCTAAATTCCTTCAGCGCGTTTCGGTAGAGGTCGATGGTGTTGTTGTAGCTGAAGATGTATCCGCTTGAAGTTATGCCGACCTGCACGAATGGTGCGCGTTCAGTCTCGATGCCATCCGGCAATTGCTTTTGATAATTGGTGTCGTTCCAGGTGAAGAAGATATTGCTGCCTTCGGATCGGCCAGTCTTGCTGTTGTTTTCGAATGTGAGTGTCGGCTCGATTTGCGCGAAGCTCGGGTATACCTTTGCGAGAAATGCGCGGACGTCCACTTCGAGCTGTGCTTGCGTCTTGGCGGCGCTGCCGTATTCCACTTCGCGATGGAATGCTATCACTTGGCCGGTCTTAGGATCGACCTCAGCGTTTTCATTGTCGGTCTTGCCTCGGAATGTGAGCGCCATCTCATCAACGAGTCCGACGCTCTTTACCTCGTTGACCTGCTGCACGATCCCGAAGTTTGCGTAATGGCCGTAGGTCGGCTGCGCCTGGAAGTCGAAGCTTGCTCCTTCGGCCGCTTCAATGGCGCTTCTGAGCGAAGCTGTTGCCTGGCTTAGTTCTGTCTGGCTTGCAGCTCCTTCTACTGGGGCAACATTGCCCGAACCTGGCGTTTTATGTGCGAAAGCGTAATAACCGCCTACTGCGATCACTGCGACCGCTACGAGGGCAATTATGCTGTTTCTGCCTGTTTTTGTCATAAGTTCACTAATTAATTGTTAATGCTCACTCTTGCAACACTGGTCCTACCCTCCGAGGAAGTCAAACGTTATCGTTTTACTAAAAGGATCAAATTATGGTCGCCTTTTGGTCGCCTGTTGTATAACCACTTTCCGAGGGAGAGGGGTGGAATATACCCGTCGCGTCCCCGATGCCGTACCGCACGTCTTTTGTACCGATTTTGTCGGTCCTTTTGGGTTTTTCCATCCAAGTTTTATCCAACTTTCATCCAAGGGTCTGAGGGCTGTTTTCCACCCCCATTTCACCCACGTTTTACCCTCATTTCCACCCCAACTTTGCCCCAATGTCACCCCAATATTTCTGCCCCAGTTTTGCCCCAGCGTTGCCCCAATTCCGCCCAAGTTTTGCCCAAGAACTGCCCAAGCCCTTTTTAACGGTGTTTTTTCTGCTTTTGAGGCTGTAAATAAGGCTGTTTGCATGGTTATCCACAAAGGGTTAGAGGGTCTTAATAATTCTTTTTATTCTTTAAGTCTTAGTAAGGGGTTCATGGTGGGCTCGGGCGAGGGACCATAGTGGTCCCTGACCGGAGAACACTATGGTCTCCGGTGCTCATAAGGTGTGGACAAATCCGGTATTGGGTTCCGGGCCAGCGGCCGTGCTCAGGCGATCCTTGTTTGGTCTCGATGAGGCCGAGAGCGACGAGCCGTTTCCGTACGCGTTTGCAGGTCGATGTACCGAAACCGTATGCTTCGAAGCCGCGCTCCTTGCCCTTGCGTGTATTGAAAGATTTGTCGGTATGCCAGAACCAGCCGTCCTGGTCGGCGTATCGATTTGAAAGATGGCAGAGCGCGATAAGAAAATCTCTCTCGGCGTGCGTGAGTGTGCCGCGCAAACGGTCGTCATCGAACACCGCGTGCGGAGCTATAAAAAAGTTGGAATGCTTATTGTCCCGTTTCCGGTTCGGCTGAGTCATAATTTTCACTAAATATTTCCGCTACTTTTTCACTAACGGCTTGCTCGACCTGCAAGCCGACATCGGGGTTGATCGGATGAAAGACGTTGATGTTCTGCCCGGCCACCTTGCGCGTCGGGTACACGAGCCGGTATCCGCCATTCTTCCTGCTGAACACGGCCACCGATCCCATCCAGAATTTGCCGTCGAGCACAAACGAAACGAACCCAAGGAGGCCGTCCTGGGGTTTAACCGGGTAGAACTGTATTTCGCTAATGGTTGTTGAGGTCATGGCTTGTCACTACTTTTTCTTTGAAGTCGTCGATGTTTGGTTCACCCATGTAGGTGATCTTGTAGAGCTTGAAAAGATTGTTCGCACGCAAAGACGCCTCCTCGTCGGAGAGCTTCACGCCGTAGCGCTTCTCGTACAGTTTTTTGAATTCTTCGATTGCTTCTTGGGGCAACATAAAAGGCTGGCTCCTGCGCGGAGTCAGCCTTAGTCGGTCACATCAAGTTACTTTCGGATTCAAATCTGGGCCAAAGCCGCAGAGGGATTACAAACGCGAATGCAAAACGGGACCTCGTGTTATCGGTGTCCCGTCATTCGTACCTATCAGCTTTGGAGTCTCACTCAGACCAATCTTATATCTCAAGCGTACCTGGTCTGCTGGTCCTCCGTCAAGGACCGGCTGTGTATATTCCGCATCGCGCGATCGGGGCTTTAGCTATCGACGCTGGTTTTCGCTATAATCTTGTTCATGGGAGCCTCATGCAGCACGCTTGAACGAACCCGATTTTATGAAATGGATTACCGCAAACTGGGCCAACACACAACAACGGGACTGTCAGGATACTCTGCCGGAACTGGTGGGACGCCTTATCCTCGCTCACGCGGCCAACGCCGTTGAAGAGTTTGATTTTCCTAGTGGCAACAGCGTTGCCACCGGCGGATGGGACGGCCGACTCAAGACGCCGGTAAATTCTCCGTTCTTTCCGACCGGCGCTTCAGGTTGGGAAATTGGGACCGAGAAGTCAGCACACGCGAAAGCAGAGTCGGATTACACCAAGCGCGTCGCCAATCCGCTCGGCATGACCGCGTCCGATACAACATTTGTTTTCGTTACTCCGCGCTCGTTCACTAAACGCAACACGTGGCAGGCTGCAAAGAAAACGCTCGGCGCGTGGAAAGACGTCAAGGTTATTGCTGCCGACACGCTTGAGCAGTGGATCGCCATTACTCCGGCCGTGGGTTTATGGCTCGCGCGTCAAATCGGCAAAGTCGTCTCGAACGGCATCCGCGATTTGGAAGCAGTATGGGAGGAATGGTCGGTTGGGACAAAGCCGGTGATGACACCGCAGCTCGTAATCGGAGGTCGCACGCGCGATGCCGAGGCCGTGCAGAAGTGGATCGCTGAGCGACCGGCAATTCTTGAAGTGCAGGGCGATCATCCGGACGAAGCATACGCATTCTTGTACGCAGCGATTGCTACGCTTCCCGATACAGAAAAGGCGCAGGCGTTCGCACGATGCGTAGTGGTGGAGAATAAGACAGAGATGCGCCAGTTGGTGCAGGCATTCCCGAACTATCCGCTCATCATCGCTGGCCCGGGAGAATGTTTGGACGGCGCTCACGCTGCCGTCGCTAAAGGCCATCACGTTTTCATAAGTATGGATGCGACTGTAGTCGGCATCCGCAATGTACTCAGACTGGCACGACCGCAACGCAGTGTCGTCGAAAAGCTTTTGCATGAGGGCGGTCTGTCTGAAGCCGATGCCTTGAGAGTTGCGAGAGATTCTGGGCGCAGCATTCCGGTACTTCGTCGCCATTTATTTCAATCGAATGCGGTAAGCGCTCCTGCTTGGGCGAAGGCTGAAGCGGCGAAGATCCTCTTGCCGGTATTGTTTGCGAACGCGTGGGACGAACATAAGGATGGCGACCGCCAAATTATCGAGACTCTCACGGGCATGAGCTACGATGCATTCGTCAAAGAGCTTACCCCTTTTTTATCAATTGACGACGCTCCTATTCGCAAGGTCGGTAGTGTATGGATGATCAAATCTCCCCTCGATACGTGGTATCTCCTCGCGCCCCATCTCACACAGGGTCAGCTGAAGCTCTTTGAGACAGCTCTCCTCGCGGTGCTCACTAAGACCGATCCTAAATACGACCTTGAGCCGGAGAAGCGGTGGGCAGCTGCTATTTACGGCAAAGCCAATCCCTATTCCGAGTGGCTGCGGACTGGTCTTGTCGAATCGCTGGTACTGATCGCGGTACACGGCAGCCAATCTCCGAGTGTCGCTTCGGCGCAGGCGTTTGCCGATCGTATCGTCCGCACTGTTTTTACGAACGCGAGCAGCTGGGAGGCATGGTCATCCCTCAAAGAAGCGTCTCCTTTGCTCTCTGAGGCTTCGCCGGACGCATTTATGGAAGCTCTTGAGAGTTGGGTTGCAAAGCAGCCGAGTATTTTTCAAGACCTCATGAAAGACGACGTGCGAGGCATGGTGGGAGAATGCCGACACTCCGGATTGTTGTGGTCTCTTGAAGGCATCGCGTGGAGCACGGATCACTTTGCGCGTGCCGTGAATGCGCTTGCCCAACTAGCGAACATTGATCCGGGCGGAGGTTGGAACAACCGCGCGATCAACAGTCTCGGTGAGATATTTATGCCCGGGCTTCCGCAGACACACGCGCAACCAAAAGAGCGCCTGGAAGTGTTGAAACAGCTTATCGCCAAGCACCCCAAATTGGTTTGGAAATTCGCGGAGGGATACTACGGTGGTGGCACTATCAGCGAGTCGCACCGCTTTCGTTGGCGCGAGACTGGCGGACATCGCCGAGGTCTTGAGCAAGAAACTAACGCTGAGTACAACGAGTACTTGAGGGGTCTGCTGCCGATGTTGCAGGACCTTGCCTGCGCTCGGGAGAACGTCGTCGCTTCAATGGACGAGTTCATACGTCTCCCTGTCGATACACGGGAGCGATTACTCACTACGATCGTGGCAATGGAGTCGGATACTTTTCCGAAAGAAGAGAGGGACTTACTGCTGCAGAAAACGCGCGAAGCTCTAAATTGGATCAACAGCTATGGAGAAGCGGACCGACGTGTCCATGTGCCGGGACTTAATCAGATACTGGAGAAGTTTGCTCCCACGGATGTTATCGAGCGTGTTGGCTGGCTGTTGAGTACACCTTGGCCTCGATTGCCCCAGGGCGAGCCGAAGGAATACGATGCAAAAGACACCTCGGTAAAGGAGGCGCAGAAAGCTGCAGCTCGGGAGGTGTTGGATAACGCTCCGCTTGAAAAAGTTTTGGAGTTTTCGACTACAGTTCAGTACCAGGGCGTGCTTGGCCATGCGCTTGCGATGGCCGTGCGCGACGAGCACGAGGATAATACTGTTTTGGATTCGCTCATCACACGTGCTAAGGAGATGCCGTTGCTCACGCGCGGTTATGCGATGGGTCGTGTGGAAGTTGTAGGCGCTGAGTGGATAGACAAGACGATCGAGCGTCTGAAAACGCAAGGCAACTATTCGCCGGAAGCGTGTGCGCTTCTCTATTTCGGCTTGTCCGAAGGCGCAGAGACATGGGCAGCAGTTGCAACCCGAGGCAAGGAAGAAGAGGCTGCGTATTGGAAGCAAGCGAGTGGCTATTCTCGCGCGGATAAGAGCGTGGAAGCTCCGATTGCGGTCGAGAAACTTCTCGATGCCCAAAGGCCTTTCGCGGCACTTCAAGTTGCCGGTAGCCCGGATGTTGATATTCCAAGCACGCTACTACAGCGCCTGCTCCAAGAACTTTTGGCTGCACAAGATAAAAAGGCGTTCGGCGATGTGATGGACGAGTTCCACCTCGGTCACGTGTTCAATCAGCTCTACCAAAAGAACGAACTATCCGTTGATGAAATGGCGAAACTTGAATGGCCGTTTGCAGCTATGTTCGATGAACTCAAGCGGTACACCTCCTCGCCGATGGCGTTACATCGAGCGCTACAGACCGACCCTCAGTTTTTTGCTCAGCTCGTTGGCTTTATCTATAAACGCGACGACCACGCTGAAGACCCAAACAAAGAAGATGTGAGCGAAGAGATACGCGAGCGTCGCGCACGCGTTGCACGCGCGGTGTTGGATTCGTGGTATCTTTTGCCTGGTCTCAAAGAAGACGGCAGCGTGGACGAGAAAGTTCTCACTGAGTGGGTCACCGTGGCCCGTAAGCGATGTGAGGAAACAAAGCATCTTATCGGCTGTGATCTGCAAACCGGCTTCATTCTCGCTCATGCGCCAGCAGACTCTGACGGTACATGGCCACATACAGCGGTTCGCAATCTCATTGAGAAGCTCAACAACCAGACTATAGATGACCATATCCAAACGGAGATTTACAACAGCCGAGGTGTGACATCCCGTGGCCTCAATGACGGAGGTAATCAGGAGCGCGCATTGGTTGATAAATACAAAAAATTGAGCGAGGCAGTGAAGGTGCGGTGGCCGCGCACGGCTACACTCTTGCGCTCGATCGCAGAGTCTTATGAGCATGAAGCGAAGGGTCATGACGTCGAGTCCGACCTCCACGATCTCCGTTGGGATTAATCACATTGCCTATGAAAAACAACGCGCACTTGGGAGAGACAAAAGAGCAGCGACTGAAGAGGTTTACTGAGAACCATCCTTATGAAGTCATCGCTACCATCACCAATTCGATGGCGAATAATTTCGTGAATGAATTGCGAAGCGTTTTCGACAATCCACCCAACTATCAAACGTCGCTGATGTTCCTCGGGACCCACTCCATCGCACTCACAATCGCTTATGGCCTATTCAATAAGCACGGCGAGGACGGGTATAAGCTCTTTCTTGAGCACTTCATCGATGGTGACACGCCGGACACCAAGTTCTCGACAGTCGCAGACCGAATCCACGAATGGAGGAACGTCATCGCTCATCGTTGGATTAACGTAGCCGGGCACAGCTTTAGCTACGATTTTGATATGCCCGAAGGTTGGAAGATTGACGGAGAGTTTCTTTTAGTGAATCCGAGAATTTATCTCGACCAGTTCCTGAAGGCATTCGGTGCCGGTGGGCGGATTTACCAATACGAGAAATTCCTCACGACCGAAGAAATGTGGGAAGCCGCCAAGCAGCGGTTTATCTCCAAATACGTTGACGAAGCCTAGCTTCGTGCAGCTTCGGCAGCGATATGCCCTGCCAGGGTAGTGATGAAAGTGTCGAGGCCTGTAAGCTCGCTCATATCGGCATATTCGCCGGTTTCTTTTGCTGATTGAGGCGAGGGCAATCAGTAATTTACAAATTCTTCAAAACAAAATCTACCCTCTCTTCAGGCGGAAGTATTGGTACATGCACTATAGGGAATCCCAAAGACTCATAGACCTCTGTAAGCAATTCGTGTAGGTTCTTTTGGGCGATTGAGTCTTCAGTTCGAGCGTAATCCTTAACCAGTGGAAGCGGGTCCAGAATAAACACTTTTTTATACGAAGCCTGTTTCAAGGCATTCTTGATTTTTTCGTCCTCTGGCAAATTTAAGAATCGATAGTATGCCAGCGCGTCAGGAAGTGCACGATCAAGAAAAACAACCTCGTCGCGTGAAAGTTCTTTTTCCTGCGCTATCTGCATGTCCAATACTCCCCGCTGGAATTCAACTTGGTTAGCCCTGATTTCCTCAGTTGTTTTCCCCGTGATGCGTTGAGTATCGATATAATGTCGCGCGTGTTCAATCGTGGTTTTGTACCCACGCGCGTTGAGCAAATTGACGGTGGTCGTCTTTCCGGAGCTTGGTCCTCCAGTTATTACGTACCAGTTGGTCGAGCCCATTAGCTGATCTTGTGCTTGCCGCTCCAGTTGTAGCAGTGCGCGAAGCACCAGCCCAATACAAAACCGAAGATAACACTGGCGAGGATACCCTCAACCCATGCCTGGATTGAACCCATTGGAGCAGCTGTGAATAGAGAAAGCCACATATGCGTGAACTGTGCCCCAGGCAAAATCACTTGCGCGATAGCGCAGAGAACGAAAGCTACTACTAAAGTTGCGGCAAGCGCGATTGCTGAACGAAGTGGCGACATGGTGTTCATAAAAATGTATAAAAACTAATAATACTTAAATCATATACCCATAGACAATTTTGACAAGATACCCTATGGGGGTATCATAGGGGTATGAAAGCAGATCTCAAAAAGAAGGCCCAGCGTCGCTTAAGCCTTATCAAGGGTCAGGTCAATGGGCTCATCAAGATGGTAGACGAAGAGCGCTATTGCGTGGACATCATTACGCAATCGAGTGCGGTTAAAGAAGCACTCTCAGGAGTAGAAGATCTTATATTGGAAAATCACCTCTCAACGCATGTGATTGAGCAGATGAAAAGTGGAAAGGAAAAGAAAGTAGCTGATGAAATTCTAAAAATTTATAAGCTAGCGCAGAAGAAAAAATAATATGAAAAGCAATACAACACGCTGGGTTCTTATCGGACTGCTTGCAATTGCAGGGGTCTATTTAATTGTTGACCACGGCCAGCATGTCGCCCCCTATTTGCCATTCATGTTCTTGTCGGGGTGTCTTTTTATGCACCTGTTCATGCACGGTGGGCACGGAAGTCATCATGAGCACAAGCAGGACGACGCAAAACAATAAAAATGCAAAAGAAAAATGTACTCATCACGAAGGCATCGGGAGAAAGCGAACTATTCTCCGAATCTAAGTTGCGCCACTCCTTACAGCGCGTACACGCACCTTCGACTCTCATGGATGAAATCGTCGCTCAAATCGAAACTGAGTTGAGCGAAGGAATGAGCACATCGGAGATATACCGCAAAGCGTTTTCTCTGCTACGGAAAAAAGCAAGACCTGTCGCCGCACGCTATAGCCTTAGGAGCGCACTCATGGAATTGGGGCCGACCGGCAGACCATTCGAGCGTTATGTAGGCGAGCTTATGAAAGCTGAAGGGTTTGAGGTAGAAGTGGCAAAAATTGTTCCAGGGGTGTGCGTCAAGCATGAAGTGGATGTCGTCGGGACCAAAGGAGATCGGCACGTCATGGTTGAATGTAAGTTCCATAACCAGCTGGGGCTTCGGTCAGACGTAAAAATATCGCTTTACGTACAGGCACGGTTTGAGGATGTTGAGCGCCAATGGAAGAAGCAGCCACATCATGGAGAGAAATTCCACGAGGTGTGGCTTGTCACTAATACGAAACTTACTTCAGATGCGACTGATTATGCGAAATGCGTCGGGATGCATGCTATTGGCTGGAATTATCCTGCTACGGGCAGCTTAGAAAAGCTGATTGAGCAGCATAATCTCCATCCTCTGACATGTCTGACGCGACTAAACCGTTTGCAGAAGCAGGAACTTTTGAGAGAAGGACTCATTCTTTGTAGCGATCTCCTGAAGGATCGAGATACTTTGCAGAAAGTGGTGGGAACACCAGCGCGTGTAGATGAAATCGTGCAAGAGGCAAAGGAGCTACTAA
>CAZUII010000024.1:10369-10741 GCA_964619985.1 uncultured Candidatus Saccharibacteria bacterium | reverse complement strand
GTGGTCAATCATTACAATAACTCTGGAAAAGAGCTTAAAAAAGTGGATAAGGATGTCCTGCGTATTACCGGGGAGACACCGGGAATAGACGTGGCGATGATTGAGAAACCGGAGACAGAGGAGGGATAGGCCTATACACGGCCTGCGAGTTGCGTTTTTCATGTCTTCATGTATAATGTTCTGACTATGGAATTCGCAGTTATCGCAACCGGTGGCAAACAATACACAGTCTCAAAGGGCGACGTTGTCGCAATTGAGAAGCTTTCTGGCGAGCACAAAGTTGGCGATAAGGTGAAATTCGACAAGGTTCTCCTCATGGATGACGGCAAAGATACTACGATCGGCACTCCCTATATCCCCAAGGCCTCAGTC
>CAZUII010000024.1:0-10359 GCA_964619985.1 uncultured Candidatus Saccharibacteria bacterium | reverse complement strand
GTTGTTCACTACAAACAGAAGAGCCGATACTACAAGAAAAACGGCCATCGCCAGCCTTTCTTTAAGGTCAAGATTGATAGCCTCAAATAATCTCCATGAAAATCTCTCTGCACAAAAATCCATTGGCCAAATTTGGATTAGTTGTCGGGATTATACTTGGTATAGCGATTGTATCGCAGGTGAGTGAGGCTTTGGATCACGTGACGGTGCGAAGTCTGGGGCAATCCCAACATGAAGCCACAGTTATCAGGGCTGTCGGCAACTATGAGAACCACTAGCCTCTGCGGTTTTGCAGGGCATTTTTTATTGTGTCGCTATCGACGTATTCAAGCTCTGCGCCGGTAGAGAGGCCGCGGCCCAAAATAGTCACTTTAGTTGACTGAAGTGGTGAATTTGGGAGTACCTTACCGAGGGCCTCCTTGATAATCGTGGCCGTGTGTTCGCCATCGGGTGTGGCGTTCAGGGAAAGAATGATTTCTTTAAGTTTGCCAGACTTGCCGGAGACTTCCTCAAGCAACAGCTTGAGGCGAATCCTTTTATCCGGTTCTTTATCAAGAATAGGAACGGTGCCACCGAGAATGAAATATAAACCTTTATAGGCACCACTTCTTTCAACCGTCTCAAAATCAGAGTCGCGAGCCACGATCATCAGCGTTGACGAATCACGTGATGTATCTGCACAAATAGAGCAGAGTTTGGCGTGGGTAGATTTTGTCGTCCCCGTAAAAATACGGTGGCACTGTTCGCACTCACTGCTCATTTTTTTGACCTCTTCAAGAAGCTGGGTGAACTCCTTAATATACGAAGGGGATTTGCTCAAAAGGTAATAGACAAAACGCTTGGCTTGTCGCGGGCCAATGCCAGGGAATTTGGTGAAAAGTTCTTCGAGTCTGTGTAAGTTGTCCATTCCTGAATCTTAAATCATAAATCCTAAATCTGCTAATTCTACATTTTCTCAAATCCGCCAAAATCAGCCTTATCCATGCTCAAGAATGTGGTCTTCTTACTATCGAAGTACAGCTTGGCAATACCTGTTGGACCATTTCGATGCTTTTCGATGAGGATTTCAGCTTCCTCTTTGCGTCCGCCGGCATCAACATCTGATTCGCGGTGAATGAACATGACCACATCGGCATCTTGTTCGATGGAACCGGAGTCGCGCAAATCAGACAGGCGAGGCTTGCCGCCGCGCTGTTCAACCGCGCGGGAGAGCTGTGAGAGAGCGAGAACTGGTACGTCGAGTTCGCGGGCTAGATTTTTGAGGGAGCGAGAAATCTCGGTGACCTGCTGGACGAGGTTGTCGGAACCCCGGGCTTGCGTAGGTACCATGAGTTGCAAATAGTCGACGACGATGAGGCCGAGACCTTTCTCATTCTTGAGGCGACGGGCGACAGCACGCATTTTGAGAATGTTGTTACCAGCTTGGTCATCAATGTAGATAGGCGCCTCGGAGAGTCTACCGATGGCTTCGCCAATGGCCCTGAAGTCGTCCGTTACTGACAAATTGTGACCGGTACGGATTTTCCAATTCTCAACTTGTGACTCGGCGGAAAGCATACGGTCAACTAGTTGCTGCGAGCTCATTTCGAGAGAGAAAATAGCGACCGGAATCTTGTGCTTGACGGCAGTTTTGCGGGCAATATCGAGAGCCAGGGATGTTTTACCCATGGAAGGTCGCGCCGCCAAAATGATGAGGTCAGATTTTTGGAGACCGGCGAGCTTAATATCGAGTTCGGGAAAGCCGGTAGGTACGCCGCGGAGCTCATCCTTGGTCTTGTGAAGATGATCGAGACGCTCCCAGGCCTCGGAAAGAGTGTCTTTGAGCGCCACAAATTTGTGCGAACCTGTCTTGTTGGTCACGGCGTAGAGCGCCTTTTCGGCTTTTTCCAATACTTCGTGAAGGTCGGCTTCTTCGTCGTATCCCAGCCCGGTGATCTGCTCCGCGGCTCGCAACAGTTCGCGCATGATGTGCTTTTTTTGCACAATCTCGCCATAATGTTCCGCGTTGGTCGACGAAGGAACGACATTGATAATCTCGGTCAAGTAGGACATGCCACCGATGTGCTCGAGTGAGCCTTTTTCCTTAAGACGTGCCGATACCGATAGTAAATCAATGGGTGCCCCTTTGCTGTGAAGCTCAAAGAGCGTGGACCAGATGGTTTTGTGCTGATTTGAGTAAAATGAAGCCTCGCCGACGATATCGACAAGATCATGCATGGCTTCACCCCGGATCATGATGGAGCCGAGCAGGGCTTTTTCCGCCTCAATATTTTGGGGCGGTATTTTCAAATCTTTTGTCTTGAAATAGGGAGAGGTGGTGCTCATACGGAGATTGTAGCATAGGAACAAGAAGGAAGAGGAAAGATAAAGAGAGGGGAAAAGGGGAAAACGTGTGGAGAATTAATGATGGGCCAACTTCAGCAAAACTTTATCACTATTTTATCAGAACTTTATCGGGTGCTGGTATTCTCTGGTCATTAGTAGTAATCATATACACACATGAATACGCACAATATACGCTTTAGAAAGCCGGCTTATCCGCCAAAAATACGTTCGGTAGAAAAGTTCCATTACAAGAGGATTCCACGACATGTACTCAAGGCCTATGTGCCGCGGAATTACCAGGCGAGCCGGACAGGCGGCCGGACAGGCGGATTTACGCTGATCGAAATTCTTGTCGTCATCGGCATTATTGCCATCTTGGCGGCAGTGGTGCTGGTGGCGGTCAATCCATCCCGCCAGTTCAAATTGGCCCGAGATTCGCAGCGAACCAGCAATGTCAATGCCTTGTTGAACGCCATTCATCAAAATATATCTGAACACAAAGGAACATTTATCTGTGAGGGAGCAGTGCGGGCCATACCTACTGTTTCTACTCTTATACAAAGTAGCGGTACGCCCGGCGACCCCGGTGACATTGCGGCCTGCATCGTTCCGGATTATCTTTCGGCGCTTCCGTTCGATCCATCCATTGCGGGCGCGCATTTTTCCAGTACGACCGACTACGCTACGGGGTATGAATTTTTCCGCGATAGCAATGGCAGGATTACGGCGAGTTCTACGGGCGAGTTGACCCCGACGATTTCTGTGACGCGATAGCGCAGTCATGGTACGATAGAGGGGATGCATATTAAACGCCACCTCATTGTTCTTGTGTGCGGATGTTTGGCGCTCGTTGGCATCTCCGCCGTAATCCAGTTGAACGAACGGCAGTCGGCCGACATTCCTCATATTTCGATGACGAACGTTGTCGCGGATGCTACTATCCCTCGTGTCGAAGAAGGGGTTATCGACGGGTCGATACAGACCAACACCGCGCCACATCCCCAGTCGATCAGTAAAACGCCCGCGGGTATTCCCGGGCTGACCGCCCGAGCGTATTTGGTGGGGAATATAGAAACAGGTAAAATCTATCTGGAACTAGCAAGCGACCGAGTCCTGCCCGTAGCATCGATGTCCAAGCTCGTCACGGCATTCGTTGCCACGGACATGATGCCGTTGGATACAGTTATTTCCATTTCAAGCAGTACGCTCTCGCTACCGCAGGATTCCAGCAATTTGATGGTTGGCGAACGATTCACACTTGGAGAGATACTCCAGCCGTTGTTGCTCAGTTCATCCAATGTGGCGGCCGAAGCCATTGCGGAATCCAGCGGAAACAGAATTCATTTTTTGGACATGATGAGCAGTTATGCCTGGGAAATAGGCATGCCAAAAAGCTATTTTGCCGATCCTTCGGGAATCAATCCCCACAACGCCGCGTCTGCCCGTGACCTTTTCGAGCTTTCGAAATATCTAGTGCATAGCCGCCCGGACATTTTGGCCATAACTCGAAATGCCGAATCTCCGGTAGCGACGACGACGGAGCATGGCGGACATCTCGTGGCGAGTACGCACCCGTTTGTCAGGGACCCCCGCTTTATTGGCGGCAAAACCGGGCGTACCGAGGAAGCCGGTGAGACCATGATGACCATCCTCACGATTAATAACGAGCCGATTGTGGTTATCATTCTCGGTTCGAGCTATGGCGCACGCGAAGGAGACACGCGAATCCTCCTGCGCGAACTTGAAAAAAAGATATAAGGACTCCGCACAGGTGCTCTACTCTGCCAGCCACTGTTTGATGAGGATTTTTGTGTCCTCCGGGTTTTTGACGGCAATGCAATCAACGCCTGTAGCTTTGGCGGGATAATCATTGCCGCCGGGAAACAGCGTGTCGCCGACGAAGACGATGTCGTCAGGGCTAAGATGCAAAAACTCTTCGAGCTTGCGGATGCCATAAGCCTTATTGACGCCCTTTTTTGTAATATCGATGGACGTGCTTCCGCCGATACGGACGTCGAATTCAGGCAACTGCGGCTGCAACAAAGCCACGATGGCCTCGCGCTTCTGGCGAGTCGGATCCCAGGTCACTTTTTCTTCGACCGGCGCCTGTTGGCCGAGCGCCGAAAAGGTTATTTGCGAACCGCGGTCCTCGATGATGGTGCCATAGACTCTGGACGGCTGTACGTGTCCCGCCTGTTTGAGCGCGGTGTTGATGGCCATCATGACCTTGCTTTTTTCACGAGGCGACAAGTGTTCGGCATATTGTTCGTTCCATGTCCCGCGCCACGAATAAAGCCGCGTGCCGGATGTCGGCAGTAGGAATAAGTTCGTAAAATGTTCATCTCGGGGAAAGGCATTCAGCACTTGCGTCTGAAACTGCGGATATCCTCCACCGGATATGATGGCGACTTTTTTTCGCTGGATGAGCTGCTGCAGCAAATGCTCCATTTCCGGATCGAGAGTACATTTGCTCCTGCCGAGCGTACCATCAAGGTCGAACATAATCAGCTGTTTTTGAGGGGCGGACATGGGCAGTTATATCTTGAGCATGTCGAGCAATTCGGCCACCTTGATCGTGGCAACACCGACGACTTTGTCAGCGCCTCCATAGTATATATATGCAGTTCCGCCGCGGACTACCATGCCGCAGGGAAACACGACATTGCTGACGATGCCGTTGAATTCGTATGCTTCTTGAGGCTCAAAGAAGGGAATGGCCGTCCGGGCCAGAACCATAGTCGGATCATTGAAGTCGAGCAGGATCGCGCCGACACGATAAATACCACTCCATGATACGCCGTGATACAGCACCAGCCATCCTTGGCTGGTACGTACGGGCGGCGTCGAAATGCCGACTTTGAGTCCGTCCCACATGCCTTTTCGCGGGGCGAGTATATCGATGCAGCGAGTCACTTTTGACTTTGAAAAATCCAGTGAAGCGAGAAAATCGGCGCATATATTTTCATGGACGCGGTGGAACACCATATATGTTCCATTGACTGCCTCAGGAAGAAACGAGGCATCTTTGTTGTCTACGTTGAGCGGAGTTATCACATCAGGAGTTGTCCAGGCACTCCACCGGCGCGCCAGAAACTCATCAGTACCAATGGAGCTTACTGCCACGCGGGGGATATTGCCGTCATACGCGGTGTAAGTCATATAAATACGGTTGGCGATTTTTACGATACGAGGGTCTTCGCATCCGCGAGACTCGATGTCGAGGCGGGGCGTGTATATGGGCTTTGTCAAGCGCTCGTCGATGGTGAATCCATCGCTTGAAGACGCGTATCCAATGGTGGAGATATTGTCTTGTGAAACCGCGCGGTACAGAATATGTGTCGCGCTGCCGAGATCAATGGCGGCTGGGTTGAATGTCCCCTTGGCTTCCCAGAGGACGCCGGGACGAGGGGCGATAATAGGGTTGCCCTTGAAGCGGCGCAGGGGGGATGCGGTACGTTGCGCGTCTGCGCCCGTGACGATCAGGCTGTTCAGGAATGGTTCAAGCGGTATAGTTGCCACCGCGGTGTGCGAGTCGGCGGCTCCGTAATAGATTTCCAGATGTTCGCCCCGAACCAGCGCTCCGGAAGGGAATATAGTATGAGGGACTTGACCGACATGCTCATAATAGGCTTCGGGTACCATGAAGGGGCCTTTGGTTCCTCCGACCAGTCTGCGGGGATCATTGAGGTCGAGCAGTACTGTTTCGATGCCAAAAACGTGGTCAGGCTTGTCGTATCGCTGGATATGCGAATAGACAAACAGCCAGCCCTTGTCTGTTTTGATGGGAACGGCGCCCAATTCAATATGGTCGTCTTCGCGGCGTCGTATGTTGAGCTTGTGCGTGTCCATGTGCGTGTACCATTCATTCCAGTACTCCGCTGACCAGATATCTTCGGGTCTATTGAATTCGATATAGCAAATATCCGAGGGTTTTCTATCCGTGTTGACGGTAACCAGTGCGGCCAGCTTGCCGTTGATTTTTTCTGGAAAGAGCGCCATGGCCTTGGCGTTGAACGGTGTGACAACGTGTTTCTCAGTGATGGTTTTGAGGTCGGTGCTCAAGGCTACGCAGACTTTTATGTTGTCGGCAGAAAAGGGATAGCCGCCGAGGCCGGTATAGAAAATATAATACGTGCGGCCAATCTTGGTGACTCGGGGGTCCTCGCAGCCATACCGATCAAAGTCGGCGTCAGGTGAAATAAGAATGGATCGGTTTCCATAGTCCGTGCCATTCTTTGAATCAGCCCTAGCAATGACTGATGTGCGTATGTGAGGTTCCTTGAGAAGCTCCGGATCGGACATCGCTCGGTAGACCAAGGTAGTCGCACGTCCCTGGATTACCGGACAGGCATTGAAAGCGGCTGCCGCCTCCCATGAATGTTCATGGAGTGGTGAAAGTATGGGGTTGTGCGAGGAGCGGGTGACGGTGAACATACGGATGATTATATCATGCGCGCCGCTTCTCCTGCGGTAGCGCCGCTGGTGACAAGCCAATCAAGAAGCGCGGCAAGCGGCGTCTCGGCGATGCAGACATGCCGATCACCGCCACCATAATACACAATGAGCTGACCATCGCGGACGATGGCGCCAGACGCGTAGACGATGCCGGGCTTGCCATCATTTTCATAACACATATCGGGCGTCAGAATTGGCTGTGGAGCTCTGTATAAGATTCGAGTCGGATCATCGGGGTCGAGTATCATTGCGCCGAGCTTGTACTTGTGGAATTCCTTTTTATCAAGCGCGTGATACAAGAGAAGCCAGCCGATATTTGTTTTAATAGGCGGAGGACCGGCACCGCGCAGGATATTGTCCCAGAAACCTTTACGGCCGGGCTGCGGGCCCTGCGGACGTGAACTCTTAATATGCGGATATATGCCGTCGAGGTCATCAACATATTCGATCAGTATTTTCGGAACGATGCCATGGAGAATGGCGAATTTACCGTTGATTTTTTCGGGAAACAGGACCCAGTTCTTGTGGACTTCTCCAGGCGGTGAAATGAGCCTTGGTTTTCTCCAATTCCAACGCTCTTTTTTGAGATCCTTGAGTGCAATCGAGGTGAGTCCGATGCGCACCGAATCCCAGCCCTGGAAGGCGGTGTAGGTCATATAGACGCGCCCGCCGATTTTTACGGCCCGGGGATCTTCGTGTCCGCCCCAGCCGCCACCTGATGTGTAATAGGCCGGATTATATTCTTGCGGGTTGGTCTTTTTGTCAGCAGGTTTCTTTTCTTCAACATCCGGCTGGTATACAGGAAAAGGTGAGCGTCGGTCAAAATAAAAGCCATCTTTACTTGATGCGTGCCCGATATTTGAAAGCCCGTTATCACCAATGGCACGATACAAAATGTGGACACGACCTTCATCGTCTTCTACGGCGGTAGGGTTGAACGTACCGTTGGCCTCCCATTCCTGATGCGGACGAGGGGACATGACGGGGTTATCTGGATGACGCCTGATCCGGTGTTCGGGTCGCTCATGTCGTCTGCCGGAACTTTGTTTCCACTGGACAATCAGATACCAGATGACGCCCAATGCTATGGCTATGGCGAAGGCGAAGAGAATGCTGACGAATGAAGTATAATCTGTTGCCGGGGTGTTCATTGGTATGCCGCGTCCACAAGCGGCGATGTTGATTAGGTAATTCTGCCGTACTTGTCTTCAAGCCGAGTGATGTCTTGCTCGTCAAAATCACCAAACGACACTTCAAGTACGACCACGTTTGAAGCGCCCGCTTGGATGCGATGGAGGGTTTCTTTGGGGATAAAATGATTGTCTCCTCTTTTGATAGGAAATGACGCGGTACCGATGGTCACTGTTCCTTCGCCTAAAATGATGTGCCAAAATTCTTCTCGCGAGTGATGGGTCTGAAGACTGAAGGCTTCACCCGCGTTAACCGTAATTATTTTGACTGTTGAAGGAGTGTTTCGAGTGAACTCAATAAACTCCCCCCACGGTCGCTCTTCGCGATATGGTTTAGGGGCTTGCATGGCGGTATATGAGCCTATTGTACTATATAGTTATGCGTCTCGGCGTATGTCAGATGTGCATAACCTCTATATGCGGTATACTATGATCATTATGGAAACAGTTGTTATTGTCATCATAGTGCTTGCCGTGCTGTTCTACAGTACCCAGCCCAAGCCAAAGAAAAAGGAGGGTGATAAGGGCGGCAAGGGCGGTGACAAGAAATAAATACCCCTTCTTTTCATCTATTGAGTATCCAAATCATATAATTGAGATACCCGGCAAAACTGACCCAGAGAATATATGGCAGGAGAAGCCACATGGCCGGCTTCGAGATCCTGTAGAAGAGGATCATGGTAGCGACGATTGCAATCCACAAAAGTATAAGATCGATGAATGCCCAGAGGGGACTCTGTAGATTGAAAAAGATGATTGACCACATCGTATTCAAGACGAGCTGTCCTACAAATACGCCAAGCGCTACCCGCACTTCTTTGCGATTTAACCCTTTTTTCCACACAAGAAACGCAGCGATACCCATGAGTGCAAAAAGTGTGGTCCATACCGGTCCGAATACCCAGTTTGGAGGTGAAAGTTCCGGTCGTACGAGCGTCGAGTACCAGCTCTCGAGAGAAGGAACGGTAAACAGGGAACCGATAATGCCTGCAAGTTCGGCAATGATAATGGAAAGGACAAGTTTGGTAGTGTTGTTCATGATAGATTAATTCTATCACTGAATATGGCAAACGCTAAGAAAAAACCCGCCTGTCACGCGAGCTTTTGAGACTGCATGAGGCGGGCGAGGGTTCAGTGTGTTCGCCCAACTGCTGCCGTGAGGTTTGGGTTTAAGACATGTGGATATCCTACCATTGACTCCTATACCCCTAGGGGGTATTATGCATGCATATGAGAAAAGACATCAAAACAAAGGCTATTCGCCGATTAAAAATTGTTGAGGGACAAATCAGGGGTTTGCAGAAGATGGTTGAGGGTGAAAAATATTGCATCGACATTATCACTCAAGCTTCGGCCATCAAAGAGGCGCTCACTGGCATTGAGAATCTGGTGCTTGAAAATCATCTTTCCACACATGTCGTCCATCAGATGAAGCATGGCAGTGAGAAGAAAGCGGTTGATGAAATCCTTAAGGTTTATAAACTCAAGCGCAAATAACATATGAACCATTCTCAAGCTAAAACGTACAGAGTAAAGGGAATGCATTGCGCCTCATGCGCTGGCATTATTGAAAAAACCTTCAAGAAAACGGAAGGAGTTCATTTTGCCGAGGTGAATTATGGAACCGAGAAAGCGAAGGTGGCTTTTGATGAATCAAAAACAAACGCACAGGAACTTTCAAAAAAGATAGAACCACTTGGCTACTCCCTGGCCTTAGATCAAGAAATGTCGCATGATCATGCCGGCCAATCAGCCGAGGAAATGGGTATGTCGGCTGATGAACATACTGCACATCTAGGGATCAATCAGTCAAAAAAAGAGAAGCTCGCTGAAGTTACTGAAATGCGAACAAAGGTACTCTCGGCCATTCCTCTGGCGATTTTTGCAGCACTTGTCATGGGATGGGATATTCTTGCAAAGTACAATGCGGTTCCAGAAATGAACTATACGATAAAAGAGGTTATTGACCACCTTCTTCCGATCCTTGCTACATACATTCTCTTTGTCGTCGGCAAACCATACCTCATGGGATTTTATAGATTCCTTCGATATGGCAAAGCAAATATGGATACACTCATCGGTATCGGAACTTCAGCCGCCTTTCTGTACAGCTTTGCAGTTACTGCTTTTGAGGAAGCACTTCGACCATTCATAAATGTGGACTACCAATACTACGATGTGACAATCGTGGTTATTACCTTTATCGCCCTCGGCAAATATCTTGAAGCTCGGTCAAAGATAAAGACAGGTGACGCTATAGAAAAACTCCTCAATCTCCAGGCTAAAACGGCTTTGGTTATTCGTGATGGGAAAGAGATTAAAATTTCCGTAAACGATGTAAAGCATGGTGATCTTATCATTGTTAAACCCGGCGCAAAGATTCCAGTTG
>CAZUII010000023.1:0-10804 GCA_964619985.1 uncultured Candidatus Saccharibacteria bacterium | reverse complement strand
AAGTCAGGAAGCGCATGGTAAGCGCGATGCAAAATTGCGTGCGCATCGAGGAGAATCAGTCGTTTCGTGTCGGGTGTTTTCGTCTTGGCCATATATGCATTGTACACTATTGGAAATCGCTGTCCTCGGTGATTATTCGTTCGGTATCCATCGCCCCAACCGCAAATGAAATGCGTGAATAATTTGAAAGACCATTGAGGGCATCCTGTATATGTTCAGGCCATTCGATAAAAACCAAGTTGTTCTTGTCTGCAATAACTTTCTCAAAATCCAGAGCCTCTGCCTCTTTGCCAGACTCAAGTCGATAGGCGTCAATGTGCACCAGTCTCTGCCAAGGCGCATGATTGATCGGATATATTTTCATGATCACAAATGTCGGGCTAGTTATTTCTTCGTCAATGCCCAACTTTTTTGCAGCAGCTTTTACAAAAGCAGTCTTCCCCGCACCCAAGTGTCCCGAAAGACCAACAACAGTTGCTTCGCTCGGATTGTGCGGAGGTGTCGCCAATCTATTGATCGCATCAGTCGCGATTGCGGCTGTTTCAGCAAGTGAATGTGAGACGTGTTTCTTCATATCACCATAGTACGGGAGCCGAGAGCCTTCGGCAAGGCGGCAGATAAAATTCACACGACACGCACGCGGAAGCAAAAAAGCCACGACGTGAGCCGTGGCTTTCGCGAGTCTGTAGAGCAGACAAAGAACAAGAGACTAGTGGCGGCCCCGATGCCCTCCACTATTCTGATTGCCAGAACTGTGTGGCTGATAGTGCGGCGTCGGCTGACCTCGCGGTGTATCCGGAATGAAGCGTACCGGCGGATATGGCCCAGACCGGTAGTTGTCAACAAATCGGTAGCTTGAGCCGACCGAATAATAACTCGGTCCATACAAGAACACCCGATCACTGCCGTAGTAGTAGGCGTCATACGCCGGGGTGTTTGCCACCCAGTATTCACTGGGCTGGTAGGTTCCCGTCGACCCGATCCCTCCCTCCACCCGGAAAAAGAGGCCGACATTGCGGAATGCCCTAGCCACCCAGCACGGCCTTTTGGGGGCTGGTTGCGTTGGTGTTGGTGCCAGAGGTGTTGGTGAGCTTTGATGAGCAGACCCCTGAAACGTATGGGTCTGGCCCGTTGGCACCGGTGCCAGTGCCGGCGCACAAGGTGCCGGCGGACAATCTCCAATTCGGAGCGCCCCAGCGGCAATAGCTGCCGCCTCGCCGTTTTCGAGTGAAGCATTGCTTCGCGGCGACGGAGTTACCGGAACCATGATGACAGACACTTGCCCATCATCATCGATGACGGTCGTTCGCCGACTGTTTTGGGCCCAAAGGCCCGTGGTAGCCATTATCATCATGGCCATAACAACTAACCGATTTGTGGCTTTCATAAAACTATTTTGAGACAACATCAGAGAACTATTCCCTAATGTATCCCGCTATCCTTTGGTGCAAACTATAACATATTTATATAGATAAAGTCAATACCCTCCTCGTCCCCGCCCGGCCTTGTGGTTAAGCCAAGAAATCCGGCAACAAGTCATGTATAATATGGTCTATATATGATCCAATTTGACGAAGACAAGCAAAATAGAAAACTAAACGAACTCCTCCATAAAGAAGAAGAGGATCTGATTCAAATCCTCTCCGCAAAATACGGTGTCGAATATGTAAACCTCATGGGCACCGCAGTAAATACAGACGCTCTACGTCTGATTCCTGAAGAGACCGCGCGCACAAGCAAAACTGCCGCATTTGCCCTTATCAATAAAAAAGTAAAGGTGGCAGCACGAAATCCGCAGGACGAAAAGACGCAGGCTGTCTGCGCTGACATAACAAACAAAGGTTACCAGCCAGAACTATACATCACTTCAACACAAAGTCTTGAAAAGGCTTGGAAAATGTATAAAGACCTGTCGTTTGCATACGAAAGCAAGGCTGGTTCTCTTGAAATTTCGAGCGATGAAATTGCCGAAATTATCGAAAAGGCCAAAAGCCTTCCGACAATCGTTTCGATTTTGGAAAATACGATGGCAGCAAAAAAGAGCTATCGTATTTCACGACTTCTTGAAACAATTGTGGCAGGCGCCTTGGCTATCGATGCCTCGGATATTCACCTTGAACCGGAAGAAACGTACGTCCAACTCCGCTACCGCCTCGATGGTGTGCTTCAAGAAGTCATGCGTTTTGATAACGAAACGTTTGGCCTGATCCTCTCGCGCATCAAACTTATTTCAGGCATGAAGTTGAATGTCAAAAAAGACTCGCAAGACGGACGCTTTAGCATACGCTTGTCGTTTGGTGACATTGAAGTCCGTGTTTCCATTCTCCCAGGCGCCTACAACGAATCAATCGTGATGCGTCTTCTCAATCCAAAATCTATCGATGTGCCGCTGGAGTCGTTGGGCATCAACGACAAACTGTTGAACATTCTCCTCAAGGAAATTGATCGTCCCGATGGCATGATTCTCACCACGGGTCCGACTGGCTCTGGCAAAACCACGACGCTGTACTCATTCTTGAAAAAAATACACAACCCAAAAATAAAAGTTGTGACTATTGAGGATCCGATAGAATATCATTTGCCCGGCATAGTACAGACCCAGATTAACGAAAAAGGCTACACCTTCGCGGAAGGTTTGCGAGCCACTGTGCGCCAAGATCCCGATGTTATCATGATCGGTGAAATACGCGACAGTGAGACCGCGGATATTGCCGTAAACTCGGCCCTTACTGGTCACTTGGTCTTCTCTACCCTGCACACCAACGACGCTGCCGGCACCTTCCCTCGCCTCATCGACCTTGGAGTAAACTCAAAAGTTCTGACCTCCGCCATTCGCGTCGCCATGGCCCAGCGCCTGGTTCGCAAACTCTGTCCTGTATGTAAAAAAGAGGTCGTACTGGAAGGTGCTGACCAACAAGAGATCGAGGCTACACTAGCAACCATCGAGGACAAGTCGCTCATTCCTGCCGCGCGCAGTAACATCTTCGTTGCCGTCGGATGTGACAAGTGCAACAAAACTGGTTACAAAGGCCGTGTCGGTATCTATGAAGCGATCTTGAGTGACAAGAAGATTGAAGATGCCGTTGAAATGAACCCGAGCGAACGCGAAATCTGGCTCGCCGCACAGGGCCAAGGCATTCTGACCATGAAACAAGATGGTGTGCTCAAAATCTTGAGCGGCGTTACATCGCTCGATGAATTGAAACGAGTTATTACGCTTACTGATTAATTAATAATGTTATGCATGTCCAAATGAACATAGATGAATCGCTACAACATCTCAGGCAAGAGATGGAAAAGGAGGCGCGAGAATTACACGAACTCCAAGACAAACTGCGGCTGGCAACAGAGGATGCGACTAAGCGACAACAAGAGATTCCTCAACTTCAACGCAAAATTGAAGAGGATCGACATGAAATATACACGGATGGCACTGACGCTGACAAATACAAAAAAGAAATCGCACGCCTCCAGCGTGAAAAACTCCTACACCAGAATGCACTGAATCAACTACAGCGATCCACACAACAAGCGGCGCGTGATCACAGCAGGTTAACACATTAAAACAGAGAAAAAAGCTCGCAGTCAATTGCTTTTTTCCTGTGGATAGCGCTAGGCTACAACGTAGAGAGCGTTCGAGTATTTCGAACATTCAAGCTAGAGAATCTCTAAGCAATATCTCGATGCGTGATGCATCAAGCGAGGTAGAGTCCCGAGGATAATGCCAGTACGCATGACCGAAGTTATGCAACCAATATGTCCTTAGCACTATACCCAAACCTGGGAAGGCCATTGCTTAGAGGTTCACGAGCTCGAAGCGATAGATATGTGTTCACGATTACACTATCATAATCCGATTAAAATGTCAATACCCCCTCAAAACTCCCCTACGGAAGATAAAGATGTTGGTTTTCTTGACCAGACCCTTCGCCCTGCACGCTGGGATGAGTATATTGGCCAGAAAAACATCAAAGATAACCTCCACATTCTCCTCACGGCCGCAAAGGAGCGCGAGCATCCGCCAGAACACATCCTTTTCTATGGTCCGCCAGGTCTTGGAAAGACCACGCTCGCTCACCTTATCGCCAAGGAAACTGGCGCTCAAATGAAGGTTACTTCGGGCCCTGCCATACTTAAGGTGGGTGATTTAGCGTCTATTGTTACCAACCTCTCGGCTGGTGACATTTTGTTCATTGATGAAATACATCGATTGAACAAAGCTATTGAGGAAGTGCTCTATCCTGCCATGGAGTCAGGGACGTTGGATATTATCATAGGAAAAGGGCCGTCGGCAAGGACTATCCAGCTCGACCTTCCCCCATTTACCCTGATTGCCGCTACGACCCGTATCGCCATGATTTCTTCCCCGCTGCGCTCGCGCTTCTCGGGTGGCGTCTTTAAGTTGGAATTCTATTCCGATAAAGAGATCGCCGAGATTATCAAACGTTCAGCGAAGATTTTGGGTATTGAAATTCATCCTGATGCCGTTCATGAGATTGCCATTCGCTCACGATTCACTCCACGCACGGCAAATTACCACCTCAAGAGGTGCCGTGATTATGCGCAAATCAATAAAACAACACTCACCAAAGATGTGGTTGAGAAGGCATTAACCATGCTGGGCGTCGACATTCTCGGTCTAACCTCGGCTGATCGAGAAATTCTCAAGGTCATTATTGGAAAATTTGGTGGCGGTCCAGTCGGTTTGAACACAATTGCCGCTGCCCTCTCTGAAGAACAAGCTACTATCGAAGAAGTCTACGAGCCGTATTTGATCCAGCTGGGATTACTTGAACGCACGCCGCGCGGAAGAATTGCGACTGATAAGGCGTACTCGCATATGGGAGAAAAGGGTGCGGCGAAGTTGATGTAATGCGTAGTTGTCTTTTTTATTAGAAATTGTAAACTGCCCCTACCATGTCCGGCCACAACAAATACTCAAAAATTAAACATATCAAAGCCAAGAACGATGCGCAGAAGAGTAAAAACTTTGGTAAACTCGTTCGTCTTATTACTGTCGAGGCAAAAAAGGCCAACGGCTTACTCACTTCCCCAGGATTGGCTGCAGCTATCGAAAAGGCTCGCGGTGAAAATATGCCGAACGACACGATTGATCGCGCTATTAAGAAGGCAACAACCGATAATTCTGCTGCGATGGAATCAATTATTTACGAGTCCTACGGACCCGGAGGTGTAGCGATTCTTATTGAAGCTCTCACTGACAATCGCAACAAAGCTGCACAAGAGATCAAACATATTCTTTCAAAAAATGGGTTCGAACTCGCCTCTCCGGGCAGTGCCTCATGGGCATTCAAAAAAGATCACGCGACTTGGACCGCAACTTCTACCATGCCTCTCGAAGATGCCGACATTGAACTGTTGACCAAGCTCGTAGAAGAGCTTGAAGAAAATGATGAGGTGCAATCCGTCTACACGAACGCGGAGTAACTTGAGGTTTTATTCCTCCCACCTATCCCCAAACGGATTGAGCTCTTCCCCGTCGAGACTGATCTCCTCAACAGAATCATCTTCTTCTGTTGCTACGGCCAGCGGATCTTCTTCGGCCTTTTCGTCAACCGCAACGGCGGGTTCCGGCTCATCAATCTCAATCGGCTTCTTGGCTTTTCCTGGTTTTAATTCAAGATCAAGCTCTTGATCGCTTTCTTCTGTGTGCTGTTCAACGACTGGTGCGCCTTTCTTTGTTTTTGCCGCTATTTTTGAACGTGTTTTTGATACCGTGGGCATATGCGTAAAGTAGTTTAATTTCTATGCAGACAGTTGTAACAAAGATATGTAATTTTGGCAACAAATATCTGCTGTGGACAACCACCCTATCTCATACACGCACAATGGGTCAGCGCCACAGCAATCGCGTCGTATTCGTCGTCAACCGTTTTTTTACTCGGTAGTGACACTAGGAGGTGAACCATCTTTATCACGCGCTCTTTGTCACTCTTCCCGTCGCTCGTGACCGCCATCTTTATTTGCATTGGTGTGTATTCAAAAATAGGAACCTTGTGCTTTATAGCTTCAGACAAAATAATGCCACGCGCCTCTGCAACACGCATCGCGGTTTTTTGGTTTTTTGTGATGAATAGCGTCTCGATGGCAAGCGCGGCCGGCGCGTATTCTTCGAGTACGCGGCCCATTTCTGCGCCAATCTTGCCAAACCGCTCGTATATAGTATCTTTCGGAGACGTCTGGACACATGTTGAAAAAAGTACGATTTCTTTGCCTTGTGCGGGCTTCTCAAGCACCGCGATGCCGAGACGGTCATATCCCGGGTCAATGCCAATGATTCGCTTATTCATAAAACTATTATAACGCAAGGGGCCTTCCTCAGACACTCGGCGGACGCTATAATGGTATTCATGTCGCACTCCAGAAAAAAGAAACTGCGCCGTCACGCTTGGAAGTTTTTTATGCTGGCAGTGTCGGTCGGATTCATTGTTCTGGGGCTTGCTTCCCTGTGGGTGGCCACCCTCAAGATGCCCGACCTGACTTCGTTCCAGAGCAGGAAAATCACTGAATCTACAAAAATATATGACCGCAGCGGCACCGTTCTCTTGTATGACACCGGAAAAGATGCCAAACGAACGGCTGTTCCCCTCGAACAGATATCGCCGTTTATCCAGAACGCGACTATTGCCATAGAGGATTCGAACTTTTATACAAACATCGGCATTGAGCCGACATCAATCGTTCGGGCCGTGTTGGCAAATCTAGCAACCGGCGGATATGGTCAAGGAGCATCGACGATTACGCAGCAGGTCGTCAAAAACTCCCTTCTCACCAAAGACAAGACGATAACGCGCAAAATCAAAGAGTGGGTCATTGCGGTAAAACTCACACGCGTCATGCCAAAATCGCAGATTTTGGAGACATATCTCAATGACACAACGTATGGAGGAACCATTTTTGGAGTGGAAGAAGCCAGTAGGGCCTTCTTTGGAAGACCCGCCAAAGACGTCAGTCTCGCCCAGGCCGCATATCTGGCCGCTATCCCGCAGGCGCCGACATACTATTCACCTTATGGCACGCACCGCGATGCCCTTGATGCCAGACACAAACTTGTTCTGCAGCGCATGAAGGACTTGGGCAAGATTTCGCAAGTTGAATATGAAAATGCCACGGCTGAAAAAGTTCAATTTCTCGCTAAAAATGATTCGTCTATACGCGCGCCACATTTTGTTATGTATGTAAAAGATATCATCACCCAAAAGTACGGTGAGGAGACGGTTGCCAACGGCGGTCTGCGCGTTATTACCACCCTTGATTTCGATCTGCAGCAAAAAGCCGAGGAGGTTGTCACGACATTTGCGCCATCGCTCGAATCAAACTTCAACGCCAGCAACACTGCTATGGTTGCCATAGATCCGAAAACCGGGGATATTCTGACTATGGTTGGTTCGCGGGATTATTTCAGTTCAAAAATTGAGGGAAATTTCAATATTGCCTTGGCCCGCCGTCAGCCGGGTTCGACATTCAAACCTTTTGTATACGCAACAGCTTTCAAAAAAGGATACACGCCGGAAACCGTCCTGTTTGATGTTGAGACCGAATTCTCAACCCAGTGTACCGCCGATGGAAAGCCCAAGAATGAATCGGAAGACCCTGTAAAAGTATGTTATTCTCCGGACGAGTACGACCACCTCTTCCCTGGTCCTATGACCATACGAGAGGCTTTGGCCCACTCAAGAAACATTCCAGCGGTCAAAACTCTCTATCTGGCAGGGATCAAAGATTCATTGGCGACCGCCGAAGATATGGGTATTACCGGACTGAATGACCCGAATCGTTACGGACTCACGCTTGTTCTTGGAGGAGGAGAAGTCTCTCTGCTCGACCTTACGAGCGCCTATGGTGTATTTGCCAATGATGGCATGCGCAATCCATACCGATCAATTTTGCGCGTAGAGGACAGTAAAGGAACCGTGCTTGAGAGTGTACCGGTGACAACAACAGCAACCCGGGCCCTTGAGCCTGAAATTGCACGCCAAATTTCCAGCATTCTTTCTGACACCTCCGTGCGCATGGATAGCTTGAAGCCAATTGGCGAGAGTATTGGGCGACAGGTAGCCATTAAAACAGGTACCACCAACGATTACCGTGATGTGTGGGCTGTTGGGTACACGCCAAGCCTTGTTGTTGGCGCTTGGGCAGGAAAAAATGACAACACCCCGATGCAACACAATATTGCCGGACTCATTATTGCTCCAGTGTGGGGGGCTTTTATGTCTCAAGCCGCCGGAACCTTTCCTGCGGAAACATTTCCCGCTCCACCGGCGCCGTTGACCGACAACAAGCCGGTACTGCGCGGCGTATGGGAAGGAGGCGCTTCGTATTGGAAGGATAGTATTTCAGGTAAGCTGGCGACCGACTATACCCCTCTTGAAACAAAAAAGGAGGTTGTATTCAATAGCGTGCATACTATTCTTCAGTGGATAAATAAGGATGACCCGCGCGGCGCGGCTCCGGCTGATCCAAAACAAGACTCTCAATACGAGTACTGGGAATATGCTGTGCGGAAGTGGTTTGATGGATATCAAAAAATGCACCCTGACTTCAAAGAAACAGCTGCCCTAAACATCCCAAACCAACAAGATGATGTACACACTCCAGAAAAGGCTCCTCGAATATCTTTTATTTCCCCTTCCGTGGGATCAGTTGTTGGCACGAGTGAAGGGTTGGTCATCAGGCTCCAATCGACCGGCCCATACCCTCCACAAAAGACCGAAGTCTATCTTAATGGGAAATATGTGCTGACCTCCGAAAAGGATCCGTTGAATATTTCATTTTTCCCTGCTGATGTAGGAGGGTTGGGCGACACCAACACTCTTGCAGTAACCCTATACGACAGCGTGTTCAACAAAACAACGGCAACCACCACATTCTCTTCAAGATAGAGGCCGCCTTATATTCATTTGTATTAGCTATTTAATGTCTGTTATCGTTCTTTTGCTTTGCTGAGCCCCAATCTCCTGTAGAATGGCTTGTTTTTTTATGAATAGTTGGGAGCGTGCTGCCGGAGATAGTCCAGTAATGACAACCGTGCTGTTTTTTATTGATATGGTTTTGATGGGGATGGCTGCTCCGGTGTGCTGCTGGATTGATTTTTGTATGATTTCGCGCAACAAAAGTTCTGCAGTGTATTTGTTTTGTATTTTTTTGAAAAACTGGCCAATGGTAAGCATGTGGCGTTTGGCTATCGGTTCATTGGCATGACAAGGTAGAGAAATGTTTGGTCGCCTGATACCGGCCGAATGACTACCGGTTTGTTGAGCCCGTTGAGCTGCAAAGTGACGCTGTCTGCGTGTATGGATTGAAAGCCGTCAATGAGATATTTGTAATTGAAGTTAATTTCCATACCATCTCCGGTGAGCGCCGCGTCTACGTCGGTCTGATTCTCTCCAATATCACTGTTTTTAGTTTGGATTTCAAACAATTTTGCCTTTGGATTAATGGTCAGATGAACTTGATTAAATTTGTCGGAGAAAATGTTTGAAATCTTAAGCGCGTTCAAAATATCTTGCTTAAGGGCGACAATCTCCGTGGTGAACGTTTTGGGGATGATTTGTCTATAGTCGGGAAAAACACCGTCAATGATGCGCGAAACTATGTACGTGCCATTCGTTTCAAATGAAATGAGGTTTTTGTTCGCGCGAACGGTTGCAGTTGAAGTGAAGCTTCCTAAGACGCGTATGATATCCTGAATGTTTTTGAAAGGGATCAAAATATCGCTTAATTTGTTTGCTATGGGTGTTTTTATCTTTTTTTCCGCCAACCGAAACGAGTCGGTCGCCACAAATGTAAGGTTTTCCGCGTCTTTGTATATATAAACGCTTGAAAGTTCTGGTTTTACACTTGAAACGGAGGCGCTATAAAAAACTGATGTAAGTCCGTTAATAAAATCTTCCGGTGAAATGTGATATTCGTGCCCATCTTGAATTTTGGGTATGCTTGGAAAATCTTCAGCTGGGACCGTTTTTATAACTCCTTTAGATTTGGTTGTTTTGATGTGAAGATTTCCTGAAACAATTTCAAGGATGACCGCTTGGTTTTGATCTTGTGTTTGGGATATAAACGAGGAAAGAGTTTGAGCCGGAACCGCGATAACCCCTGTGGCATCTGACTTTGCTGGAACAAACACCTCTACACCAACGTCAAGGTTGGTTGATTTGAGGGTAACGCCGTTTTTTGAAACCTCAAATAAAATACATGAAAGCACTGGCAGTGTCTGGTGTTTGCTTGCTACTCGATCAACTAGTCCAACGGCGTCCTTTAGTTTTTTGAACCCCAACTCTAATTTCATAGTGTTTTTATTTTTTAAACGATACACAAATCATTGTTAATTCTGTGGATATGTTGAAATCTTTTTATAACCCAACACAGAGCCATTATTTTACCTACCACATAATACGTATATGTTAATTGTTTCAAAATATACAAGACATCCGCTAGATCTGTGTATTACTTAACTACTTACTAACAACCAAACTAGTCGCTATCTACAAACTACCCACAACCTTATCCACACACATCCGCACCAAAACCTACAACATTGTCCGCACTTGCGTTATTTCCTGCAACAACAGCTGGTTGGTTTTCATCTCCTCGCGCATTTTCTCATACGAGTGAATAACCGTTGTATGGTCCCTCCCCCCCAATTTTTCTCCGATTGAAGGGAATGATATGCCGAAATCCTCGCGCAGGATGTACATGACCACCTGTCGAGGGCGGACAACCTCTTTTCTACGGGTTTTATTATAGATACTGTCTTGATCTATATTATAAAACTCGGAAA
>CAZUII010000022.1:3318-11000 GCA_964619985.1 uncultured Candidatus Saccharibacteria bacterium | reverse complement strand
CCATCTTCACTGAGCAGCATCCTGTCCAGATGCTCACGCAGTTCGTGATATTTACGAAGTGCGTTTCTGAGTATGCTTTTCATAGTCAGAATCCTTTCTTGTTTGTATTTTTTGCGCTGTCGACTTGGCCGGAATGGTTTCGTCACAGCTAGAAAATTAAGGTTCTAAACCCCCACTTTCTGCTGCCTTTATACACCAAAATAGCATATCTGTCAACCTCCCCAAAAAGCCAGTAAATGCTACACTCTTTAGACTAATTGATGCGCAGGGTAGACCTGCGCATAGCCCACACCAACACTCATGAACCTCCCCAAACCTATCACCTACATTACCCGCGACCTCGAACGCGCCATCGGCATGGACCCATCTGCCGACTACACCATCGTTGCGAACAAGACTCCGTACGCCGAAAAGTATGCTTCGCGATTCCCGGCTGAAAGCGTCATTTTGGTCAATGGAAAACCCGAAGACGGCGTTCTGGGTACGCGCGAACTCATGGATCACCCGATCGTGAAGGAAAAGCTGGCCGCAAAACCGAGCGATGTTCTGGTATTCAAAAATACCGCGCGCGTCGAAGAGGCAGCGGGCAAGAGTGGTCTGCATCTCCTCAATCCCCGCGCTGAATTATCCGAGACCGTCGAGAATAAAATGTCACAGATCGAATGGCTGGGCGAACTTGGCAAAAAATATTTGCCCCACCACATCATCATGCCCGCCAAAAATCTGGCGTGGATGGGTGAACCATTCATCGTGCAGTGGGCACACGGCCACACCGGTGGCGGCACACTTCTCATCAAGTCCGAAGCTGAGCTCAAAGGGATTCAGCAAAAATTCCCGTACCGGGTCACTCGTCGCACGACATATATTCACGGCCCCTCATTCACCGTCAATGCAATTGTAGCTGCAGACAAGATTCTTGTCGGAAATATTAGTTACCAGATCACCGGCATGGCACCATTCACCGATCATCAATTCACCACCGTGGGTAATGATTGGGGTGCGACACATAGCTTACTAAACGCGGTTGAAGTCGAATTCATCGAAACCATGGCCAGCGACGTCGGCAAGAAGCTCAACATTGCCGGATGGCGCGGTCTGTATGGTGTAGACATTATTCGCGATGACAAGACCGGCACCGTTCACTTGATTGAAATAAACGCACGCCAACCCGCATCGACAAGTTTTGAGTCTTATTTGCAGAATGAAAATCGCCTAGCGGGTGTCAAAGGCATCACCACCTTCGAGGCGCACCTCAAAGCGCTTCTTGGGGAAAAGATCAGCGAGCCGCTTATCCCCATCAATGATGGTGCACAGATTGTTCAGCGCGTCACCAAGACAGTCAAATCAGTCCCCGCAGAAAAAATTACCGCGCTCGAAGCGCTTGGCTACAACATTGCTACATATCCGAACACGGACATGAATGAGGACCTGGTGCGTATCCAGGGTGCGCGTGGCATCATCGAAACGCATGGTGTATTCAACTCTCGAGGCAAGGAGATTGTGGAAAAGATTTCGTAGGATTATTGTGCCCACATCTCATGTTAAAATACCCGCATGAACACCAAAACCCTCTCCAATCGCGCCCTCTCCGTCATTGACCAATACCTCAATTTCAAAGTCGGCACCGCTGTCTGTTCGGTTCCCTATTTCAATAACAAAACAGTGAAGATGCGCGGCGGGCTGGCCGTTCATGGCGGCAAAGGTAGTCCAAAAGAGATATTTGAAGAAGTGGAATCCTTGCTGGTAAAAGCCCATGCTGCCCCTAGCTCCGTGACACCCGACTCATTGAGGAAATTATTAGTGGACAACAATATTGGCATCGATTGTTCAGGCTTTGCCTATTACGTCCTCAATGCCGAAAGCGAGGAGACGGGCAAGGGCACGCTCGATAAACACCTTTCATTTGTCCAAGCCACCGGATTTTTTGGAAGAATCATTTCTTCATTACATCCGGTAAAAAATAGCGGAGTTATTACATTTGCAGATAATAAAAACAGTCGAACCATTCCTCTTGCCGGAATAAAACCTGGGGATATGATCACCATGCTTAGCGATGTTGAAGGAAATGAACGCAATCACATCCTCGTCATCCACCAAATCGAATATCAGAACTTTATTCCCTACAACATTCATTATTCCCACGCGGTTGCCTATCCCGAAGATGGTGTGTATGGTACCGGCATCAAACAAGGCACGATCGAGATCAGCGACATCCGTAAACCCATCACCGAACAGATCTGGATCGAAAACGGTAAACAAGGTGAAGCCAACCGCATCTTTGCACGCGCTCAAACATCAACAACCGAGCTCCGCCGATTGAAGTGGCTATAATTGGCTAAAACGCCATTTTTATGGTACTTTATACCGCATGATATCCATCCTAGAGGGCACAGCCGACCTCTCCTATATCATCAGTTTCGCCCTTGGCGGAGCTCTTGTTGCCTATCTGTTGGCACCATTTCTCATCAAACTCCTGTTTCATTTCCACATCATCAAGGGCGTCAAGACCGAGCTTTCCACTATCGGTTCACATGCCTACAAATCAACCACGCCGGTCATGGGTGGATTGCTTGTGGTAGTCACCGTTGCACTGATCACCTATTTCTTCAACTGGTCCCGCTCATTCACCTACGTGCCCATTGGCGTCATGATCATATCAGCGGCACTGGGAGCCATCGATGACCTCATGAATATTTACGGCACCGAGCGTCGTTCGCGCAAACTGGGGCACATCATGAACCTCATCCGCATTCACAAAGACTGGCGGATGCGCCTCTGGTACGTCATCACGCTGCCCTGGAGCGCCTTCAAGCGCATGTCCGTCTGGTTCGGCTCGCGCACCAGCAAAGGCGTCTTTGTCCATGAAAAATTGATCCTGCAATTCATCGCCGGAGCCATCGCCGCCTGGTGGATTTATACCAAGCTCGGACCCGCCTGGCATTATATCTATGTGCCATTCATGGCTAACGGTTTTGACCTCGGCTGGATAGTCATTCCGGTCATCATTTTCATCGTCATGTTCACGGCAAATGCGGTCAATATCGCCGACGGCATGGATGGTCTGGCTGGCGGCATGCTCATCACTACTTTCATGGCTCTTTCCATCCTCTCGTGGATCAACGGCTTCGGCGAAGTCGCTATCCTGAACGCCACGGTGACCGGCGCGCTGGTAGCCTACACCTATTTCAATATAAAACCGGCGCGGTTCATGATGGGCGACGTCGGCAGTCTGGGATTGGGCGCTCTCATGGCCGTGAACGCCTTGGCTATCGGCGAGCTCATTCCGCTTATCTTCATCGGTTTTCTTTTTTACGTCGAGGCACTGTCCGTCATCATCCAAGTCGCTTCACGCTACCTGCTCGGCCGCAAAATTTTCAAGATGGCGCCTATTCATCACCACTTTGAGTTGAAAGGTTGGACAGAAGAAAAGACTGTTATGAGATTCTGGGTAGTGCATTTCATCTTCGTGGTGTTTGGATTCTGGTTGGCGCTGCACTAGCGGCCAGAATTAGGATTTAAGATTTATGCAATATCTTCACTGGCAAGAAAAAACCATTACGGACTTTTCCCAAGAGAATGTGTCGGCGCTTTATAACGCCGGCTTTGTATTCACCCGCATCGGTAAAGGTGTAATACAGCAGACGCGGAGTGTGCGCATTGACCTCCCGAAATTCCAACTGACCAGCGAAAACCGCCGTATTCTCAAGAAAACCGAAGGTATGCGATTGGTTGTAAAAGAATTACCTTTAACCGACTACTCCTTCACTATCAGCAAACTGGCCAAAGATTTCTATGAAAGCAAGTTCGGCGCTGGAGTCATGAGCGCGATCAAGGTCAAGGAAATGCTGACTGACCCCAGTAAAAGTAATTTCAATTCCATTTTTGTCTATGAAATGAATGGTACAGCAGTCGGTTATTCGATTTGTTATTTAAATAAAGAAATAACGCACTATTCTTACCCGTTTTATGATCTCGATCAATCACCAAAAGATATGGGCTTGGGCATGATGATCCGCGCTGTTGAATATGCAAAAAATGCTGGCAAGAAATATATATATCTAGCTACACTCCAGCGTCCTTCTGATACCTACAAACTCCAGTTCGCAGGTCTTGAGTGGTTCGATGGTGAGAAGTGGTCAACAGATGAGAAAAAGGTGCGTGAAATTTTGGCGACAGCTTAGGGAGACACTCTCGGTTTTGGGCACTTTAGTTAACTAAAGTGGCTTCGGGCGACACTAGTCTCCCTACCCTTCAGCGCGGAGTTGCATCTTACGTGAATAGAAAATAGCGGCCCCTAGGAGACCGCCAATGCGCCAGCACAGATCGTCACGTCCTCGTCAACGCCCGGACACATTCCACTTTGTGACGTATCTCATTGGGATATGCGATGTTGCCTTGCCCACCGTAAAGCTCGATCCGGCAGAACTCTCCCCAGACTAAATCACGAACCACGGGATTTTGAAACCACGCATCCCTGCTAACAGGAGGAATTCCATCTGACAAGATGGCGTCATATCCCCATGCCTGGATGTCTTTTCTTGGGAAAAATCGGGACAATGTCAGCTTTGCACGACCACAATGACCAGACTTTGCAACAAACATGATGCCTGTGTTGCCGCCCAGACCAAGCGTGATGGCGCATTCAACATTCTGCAACGTGTCACGAGAATTACGTTCGAGCACAAACTCGATATTGAAAAAACGTGTATGCCGATATCGATAGTCATCGATGAGTGCGAAAATTGCTTCTGACTCTACTGTTCCAGGAACTGTCTCACCGCCCGTGATGTAGACCTTTTCTGGTCTGTAACCGGAGTCGCACATTTTGACAAATTCACGGATAATCTGCGCATGACTTGTCGGGTGGGAAGTCCCGAAGATGAGCGCTTCACCATATTGACCAAAGACGGTGTTACGATCAACTTCCTCTTTTGGAAGAAAACAAAGATCAGTCACCAATCGAATCGCCTCGTCAGGAAATAGGATCGGGGCCGGCACGGCTTTTGGTATTTTGCGTTCTTTTTCCATAGTCGTTTACCATTGTTTTGAAGGTTCTATGTGGTACGCTATACTAAACAAACCATGAAATCAAGCCCTGAAAGCCCACCCCACCACCTCCACATCATTGGCATCTGCGGTGTGGCCACTAGCGCCATCGCCATTGCCTTCAAAAATGCTGGCTGGCGAGTGACTGGCAGTGACAAGGGTTTCTACCCGCCCGTTTCTACCGAACTCGAGAAAAACCAGGTCTCTTTTTACGCCGGCTGGCACCCAGAGAATATCGGCACGCCCGACATGATCATGACTGGTGGCGGTGGGACAAGTCCGAACAATCCCGAGGTTCTCTACGCCAAGGAGCACAGCATCCACGTCTACACCTACCCCGAAGTCCTGGAAACATACTTTATCAAGAAAAACTCCATCGTGGCCGCCGGCACTTGGGGCAAGACCACCACTTCTTCCCTGCTATCATTCATCCTCATCCAGGCCGGGCTCGACCCCAGCTATTTTACCGGCGGACTTTCCTTGTCGCACAGCACCGGCGCCATTTCCAAGAGCGATTGGAGCGTGGTAGAGGGCGACGAGTACCAGGTTTCGATTTCGGACAAGAGGCCAAAGTTTGTCTATTATCACGCCACGCACCTCCTGCTCACTTCCGTGTCCTGGGATCACGCCGATTTGTATCCAACGGAAAAAGCCTATTTTGATGAATTTAGAAATTTGGTCAAAAAAGTTCCCTCGACCGGCATCATCGTCGCCTGCGCGGATGATGAAGGCGTAGCTGAAGTCACCAAAGACGTCAACACTATAACTTACGGTAAGTCTACTGACGCTGCCTACCATTATCACTCCATTGTCCCAACAAAAAACGGCCTTGATTTCGTCATTGACCATGCCGGCACATCTTGGAACATTCACACGCCCATGCTCGGTCGTTTCAATGCGGAAAATATCACCGGGGTCTTCGTCATGGCGCATTCGATCGGGATTGAGCCGGAGAAAATTATTCAAGCCATTGCTGATTTCAAAGGAATAAAACGCCGCTTTGAAAAAAGGTTTGAGGGTGAAGTAACTGTTTTCGATTGCCACGCACCCACGCCAGAAAAAGCCGCTTCGGTATTGGAAAGTATTCGTGAGGTCTATGACAAGAAAATAATCGCCATCTATGAGCCAAACATCGGCGGCCGTCAGCGTGCTTCAATTGCCATGTATGATAAAGCGTTCAAAGATGCTGATGTGGTGGTAATTCCACATCTAACCAAACTTAAGATTGATGAGAATGCGGCCGACAAACCATTGGAGGGAGACGAATTGACTACAATCATTGGCAAGACACATACTCATGTACAATACCAACAAGATGACAAGAATCTTGTGAACTATGTGAGATCAGAAGCACATAGCGGTGACGTCGTTGTCTTCCTCGGGTCACACGGGTTTAGAGGGATGATTGAGGAGGTGGTTGCCGGATTAACATAATTCGCGGCTGCTACAGCCGACTACTTCCCCTCATCTACAATCTCCGTTTTTACCGAACCATCAGCGGCAATTTCTTTGACCACGAGGGTCATGCCGCAATGATTGCATTCGATGACCATGCCGGTGGCCAGGTTGGGATAACGCGACAGATCAATAGTATTTTTACATTCAGGACATACGCAGAGCATATTCATAGTTTTTAAATTTTGATGAAACATTGGATAAATACTGTACAAACAAATTACAGCCGCCCAAAAAAATCTACCGGGAGCCGTTCTTCCAATAGTACCCGAAATACGATAGGATGACAACATGACTACTCCCTTGGAACAACAGACAAAGCTTGCCGAAGCCATCGGCATCTCCAACCTCTATTTCAAACGAGAGGATTTGCACCCCTACGGGTCTCACAAAGGCCGCTCGATACCGGTCATGATCGAACACTACCTCGCGGCCGGCGATACGAGATTCGCCATTTCATCTTCAGGCAATGCGGCGCTGGCAGCGGCTTTATATATACAGGAAAAGAATCAGTCGCGTGGAAACGAGACACCAGTAACTCTCGATATTTTTGTAGGCAATCATGTAGCGCCGCGAAAGTTGCAAAAAATTCAAACTATTGCCGATGCACATCCAAAAACAATCCGCATTCTCATAAAAGAGCGTCCTTTGCAGGCTCTCACGCAAGCTACTCAAGATGGCGCGCGCAGTTTGCGCCAATCAACGGATGATGAGGCTCTCGTGGGATACGAATCACTTGCGAAAGAATTAGCATCCGACGCCGCATCAAAAAATATTGGCGCGGTATTTATCGGCACATCTTCGGGCACCACCGCGCAGGCCTTGGCTGATTATTTTTTGAGAAATAAACTACCCATTCAAATTCATATCGTTCAGACCTCTTCCTGCCACCCGCTGGCAGAAATATTTGAAACGTATGACGGGCCGGATGAACGTTCGATCGCTGACGCCATAACAGATATTACTGGGCATCGAAAATCAGTGCTCATCCCGCTCGTCGAAAAAACCGGTGGGTCTGGCTGGATTGCTACAAATGACGATATAGCTGCCGCACAGAAACTAGTCGAGGAGCATGCCGGCCTGGCAATCTCGACCAATAGCGCGCTTTCGGTTGTCGGCGCAATGAAGGCCATGTACGTTGACCACAACATCGATGGTACAGTCGTCTGTATGATCTGTGG
>CAZUII010000022.1:0-3218 GCA_964619985.1 uncultured Candidatus Saccharibacteria bacterium | reverse complement strand
GGGATGCTCACCACCGTATGGACATAGCGCGGCAGTTGGCTATACAGAGTCCGGTATTCACATCCGCCATCCACGCCGCCAAAAATAAGGATAATGTTGCGACCTTGCGATAGAGCGGTAATGCCCGCCAAGGTCGAATCGGGCGTCATGGACATGGTGTCATTGAAAAACTCGACTCCTTTGACTTTTTTGACCAATTCCAGACGGCCCTTAAGGGCTTTCCATTCAGTCAGCATATGCCGCGCCATGTCAGTGTCGACCTTGAACAACTGCGCCGCTTGGAGAGCCAAAGCCGCGCTCAAGCGATCGTGCGACCCTCTGCCTGCAAATCCCCAATCATCCGGGATTAGCGTGGATTTGGTGCGCAGCATTTTGGCTCGAGGCTGGGCCGGGAGTAGGCGGAATGTGTCGATAATCTCATCGGGAGCGACAATAAAATTGTTATACGTCTGATATGCCAGCACCTCGAACGGCGAACTCATTGACCCACGCGTCGTTGGTGTTGTCGTGAATATGGCCACATGCGGGCTGATACGCATGGCATGCAATTCTGGCAGCATGTTATCGATGATGCGCATCACCACAATGTCCCCGTTTTTAAGCTTTTTGAGATGCACCAAAACACCATCGGCCGATTCGGCATCGACGGTAAACAGTCCCTGCGTATCATAGTCTTCGCAGACCTTTGCCAGGAGCGGCGCCAGGATAGATATGACTGTGGACTTGCCGCAGATCCCCATGACACCTACCAGCGTCACCGGCGGTGCCAGCCTGAAAAAGAGGGTCTCCTGATACTCGATGGCAATCTCTTTTGTACCCTCCTTGTTTTGCGCATAAATACCCTTCAAAAAGGACGAATCCCGCGGATATTCGTGCGACAGAATGATAAGATCCATATCCAAAAGGTCTTCAGCCGGTATAGAGCCGCAGACATAATTGGCCAAGCCCACAGACCTCAAAAATACCAGATGGTTTTTGAGGCGAGCCTCGCTTTTGAGGTCATAAATGGAGACCCAGGCGCCGGCTTTGATGAGATATTTCACGTCCTCGACCATTTCACCGTGGGGACCAAGGCCGATAACGGCCACCCGTTTACCCTTGAAATAATCGCGTGAAGCCATGCGGCCATTATAGCGTTGAGCGGGCAGTTATAGCAATTTTTTGATTTTGATCATTTCCTGGAGCATGGCTTGGAGCTTGACGCCTTCATCGGGCTGCGGGTCAGCTTCGGCCACAAAGTTGGAGAACTTTTTCATGAATAAATGGTGAAGATCCTGGAAATAATCCTGGATGGCTTTTTCTTCATCCTTGGTATAGACGGCCCGACTGGCCGGACCATCGAGTACGCGTAATAATTCGAACGGCCGATGGACTCCTTCATAGACAATGGAGTCATGGTGAAGAATCCCGTCGAGGGATGGGGACGAAAGTTGATAATCTCGCATGAGGGTGGAGAGATTAGTAGTCCGCACTCACACTGGTGAATGCGTCCTTGGTGATGATGACATGGTCGAGCACGCGGATGCCCAGGATCTTCCCGGCCTGAACAATCTGCGTAGTGATCTCGATATCTTCGGCGCTGGCACTCGCCTCGCCGGATGGATGATTGTGCGCAAGAATAACCGCGACAGCATTGCGCTCGAGGGCGGGACGGAACACTTCTCTCGGATGAACGACGTTGGCATTGACGGTGCCGATGGAAATAACTTCGTCGGCGATGACTTTGTTGTGGCTGTTCAAATACAAGCCGCGCAGATGCTCTTTGGGCAGGTTGCGCATATCCACGAGGTATTCGTAGACATCCTTGGCGGTGCGTATGGTCTTGAATCCGGCCTCATTGGGCTGGTAGAGGCGTCGCCCGATCTCGCCGGTAGCAACGATGGCGCAGGCTTTGACGATGGGAATGCCGAGCTCTTTGGACAGCTTCTCGGGATCGCGCTCGGCGAAAATGCTTTTCTCTCCGTATTGCCGGACGAGGCGCGAAGACATCTCTCCGATATCTTCCTTGGTGGTTCCAATGACCAGCAGAAGGGCCGTAAGCTCAGCGACCGAAAGAGCCTCCGGGCCTCGAGCCAGGAGCTTTTCGCGCGGTTTCTCGTCGGCCGGCAGGTCCCTGAACATGAGTGGATACTCACGCGGGCGGCTGTCGAGAAAGAGCGTCGTATCAGGGATGCTGTAGTATATGCTCTTCTGCATGGGTGTAGTATATAAGGAAAAAAGCAAAGAAGCAAAAAGGAAAGATAGTGCGATCAAATCTTTTCTTTTTGATTCTTTCTTTTTACACTTTACAACGTCTCCACCAAAATCATATTCGTATCTGCCGCAGTGCCGAGTGGCATGCCGCCGACGATAACGACTTTGTCACCCTTCTTGGCTTCACCAGTCTTGAGAATAGTATCGCGAACAACTTCCATAATCTCTTCGACGGTCTTGAATGTAGGGGCCGACATAGGATAACAGCCGAAGGTAAGCATCAGCTTTGCCGTATCCAATGGATTATCAGAAAGGGCCAGGATGCGCTCTGCCGGACGGTAGCGGGCAATCATACGGGCCGAGCGGCCAGAACGGGTCAACGCCACGATCAATGAGGCGCCGACATTGTGAGCGGCACGGACAGCTGACTGCGAGACGACGTCGGTAACACCGTGCGACTCATCGTACTCGGCAATCGTATCGCGGGTATAGACTTCGCTTTCAACGCGAATGGCAACCTTGGTCATAATCTTGACTGCCTCGACCGGAAAACTGCCCAAGGTTGTTTCTTCCGAAAGCATGATGGCGTCTGTACCGTCGATAATAGCGTTGGCAATATCGGAAACTTCAGCACGGGTTGGCACCGAGTTCTTGATCATTGATTCGAGCATCTGGGTCGCCGTAATAACTGGTTTGCCGACCGCATTACATTTTGAGATAAGAAGTTTCTGGACCAACGGAACCTCTTCTGCAGGAATTTCCACGGCCAAATCACCGCGCGCAACCATGATGGCATCGGAAAGATTGATGATATCATCTATATTTTCCAGAGCTTCTGGAGTTTCAATCTTTGAAATAATCTGTGCTGTGCAGCCCGCTTTATTGAGAATGTCGCGGAGGTCCTGAACATCAGAGGCACGTCGAACAAATGAAAGTGCCACAAAATCAACCTTATTCTTGATACCAAATTCAACGTCGGCACGATCCTTTTCGGTCAATGCTGACAATGAGAGGTTGGCGCCAGG
>CAZUII010000021.1:0-11085 GCA_964619985.1 uncultured Candidatus Saccharibacteria bacterium | reverse complement strand
ATCCATCTATGAAAAAAACCGAGAATAGGGTCATCCTGATCGACTTTTTGGGTAACAATGAGGAGTCTCATATATCCTTAAACTAGCGATAATTCGGCCTTGAGGCAAGTGCGTCAATCAGCGCCTTGGCTACCGCTTCTGGATTCCACTCCACAATCGTCGCCCCAACTTCCCTGGCCACCCCCACATCTGTCGAGATAATCTTGCACCCGGCCGCCTGCGCCTCCACCAGCGCCATACCATATCCTTCAAACAGTGAAGTGACTAAAAACTGGTCACATGATTTGTAGTAAGAAAAGAGTGTGGCCTGATCAACCCACGGTTCAAAAATGACACTCGGTCTCGGTCCGCACATACCAAGTCGAGTCGCCTCAGCTTTGAGCATGTGTTCCTGGCTTCCGCTGCCCACAATAATGAGTCCCGCTTTCAGACCAGTATTAGAATTCGTCTGCGACAACTTTTTCACCACTTCTGCCCAGACTCGAATAGCCAAGATAACGTTCTTCTCCTTTTCCAATCGTGCCGCCACCAAAACAATCCTTTGGAATTGCGGGTACTTCTTACGAAGATCTGCACCAGGTAAAATGATCGCTTGTCTAATTTTTTCCGTATCTACATCAATTGGCTTCACCGTAATCTTCGCGGCATCGATATTGAGTGAGCCAACAAGAAAGTCTTTGATCTTATTTGAAACCACGCGAATACGATCTGCTCTTGGTAAGTACGAAAGTGCCAATGATTTGCGGATCCTATGTATGCCGGTATAGCCAAAATGAGGACTACCGATATCTTCATGGACCTGCATCTCAAGAGGAATATTGAATTGTTTCTTCAGGGAAAGACCAGCCATGGCGGTAAGTGATGCGTCCTGGCAGGTAATCTCGGTTATTCCGCGCTTTTCGATCAAAAATCTCCCGATAGCCATGGCATCAAATGGATACATAAACTTTGACCAGGAACGAGTGAAATACGCCCAACAGTTTGGCGCGATAACTGTCTCTTTAATTCCGGCCTTACCTTTCTGGAAAACAATAATATGCACTTCATCCCATTCTTTCGCGTACTCGACCTGTCGCGCCCTCACCGCACTCCCTTCTTCGAAGATCTTGCGGTCGGTCGATATCATTAACAATCTTTTTGGTTGCATAACCTATTTTTTACTGCCAATCTTGACGATCTCATCTGCGATCTGTTCCCAGGTGTGAACAAATGAAATAGCTTGAACTTTCTTGGCCTGAACTGCACGATTTTTCGGATCAGCCAGCCAGACTATTTTGTCAACAATCTCTTTTTTATTCTGCGGATCGACGAAGACAGCCGCGTCCTTGATGCGGTCAGTAATGCCGTTTTCCTTGGTCACAATAAAAGGTGTACCAACGCGAATAGCGTCGAAAATCATGTTCGGACTGATGTCGCCCAGCGATACCAATATAACCGCGTAGGAACGGCGTATTTTCTCCACAAAGCTGTCATAGACCGCCTTGCCGCAATCAAGCTCAATATCGGGCAAATTGAGCCGTTTTAGCTCATTTCTGGCCTCCTCAAAGGCTTCTTTGAGCAGTTCCACGTTCTTCCATTTGATGAGGCGGGTGCCCGCCACAAACGTCCTATTTTCAGGTTCGACAAAGGACTCGCGCGGACCGCAATAATTCTCGACCATAAAGGTCTTCTTGGGATCAAGCTGGTACTCTTTTTCCCACACATCTTTCTGCCATTGCGTACTAAAAATAATCGCTGAAGCATGTTTGAATGCCGCGCGACTCCAGGTTAAAATAATTTTTTCCTTGAATGAAAAAGTGCGCGGCTTGGAATAGAAGTCCTTGAACAAAATCATTTCGCCGGTGCGCTCCACATACCATTCCCAGAGAAGATCTCCGCCGGTGCGAATAATGTATTTTTTGCGCATCAGCATGCAAGCCAGCATCGTAGGAACTGCCGCCAAGAAATTATCGAGGACCAGTATAAGGTCAGCATTCCAACCTTTGCGGAGAATTTTGGAGAAATAAAAAAGATGCTTCACTATCGGTGGAAAGGCACGCTCCCAACGATAGGCGGCGACTTTGACCTCGTGACCCTGTTTTTTCCACGTCTCATACAAATTGCGGGCGTACTGCGCCGGACCGCCAATGTCGGGTGGATAGATACCTGAAGCAATCAGTATTTTCATACAAATAAGTCTAACACATGTTGAGCAATACCATCCCAGCCATATTTCTTTGCCACCATCTCACGCGCATTCTTTACAATGTATTCGCGAGATTCTTTGTCCTTCATCAATTTTTCCACTTTTTGCGCGATACTCTGCGGATTATTTACTTCACAGAAAAGTCCCGTCTCACCATCAACCAAGAATTCAGGAATTCCTCCAACAGGCGTTGCGATGACTGGCACCCCGGCAGCCATAGCCTCCAAGAATGAAATACCCAAGCCCTCTGACAATGAAGGGCGAATGAACATATCTGCAACTTGCAGGTAACGCGGCAATTCATGATTCGGTACCTGACCAATGAATCTCACACGCTCGTCGAGTTTTAGTTTTGACACAAGCTGTTTCAATTCCCCCTCAAGATGACCTTGACCGAGACATGCGAAGATAACGTTTTGAGGCAGATATTGAAGTGAAGAAATGATATCAGCAACCGCATTCTTTACGACCAATCGACTCGTGGTGATAATCAACACCTTCCCTTCGTCTTTGCCCAAGAATTGTTTCGCTTCAGAAGCTTCAGCGATTGAAACCTCGCGCGAAAAAAGCGACGAATCAACACCATTTGGCACCACCGTGATTGGACAGGTCGCGCCCATGTCTTTTGCCCAATCTGCCAAATAACTCGAGATAGCCTGCACATGATCGGTTACCCGAAATAACTTTTTGAAAAATGGATAGGTGATGCCGACGCGCCTACGAATATGAGAAAATGGATCTCCTTCCTGGAGCGTGAGGACAAGTCGAACATTTCTGTGCATCAGTTTGAAAAAGAGTGCTGGACCACTGGCGTAGTTGGCCATGATAGACCAGGTTGAGTCATAGCGACGAGTACCGTTAAGTCGCAAGGCCTTGAACAAAGCCAGCGGCATGTAGAGATATTTAAGTACATACAAAAGTGGTGATCGTGTTCCACCCTTCCATTCAAATCCAACACGATGCACGTTGATATTACCAACACGTTCAAGGCGTGCCGGACTGGTGCGCAGTGTAATCATGTCGAATTCAACTTCTTCTGGTGAGATGCGGTCGGTAATTTCTTTTACCGCAACTTCAGCCCCGCCAACAAAGCGAGGATAATATACCAGCGAGAATATGAGGACACGGCGAGGCTTAATGGCCAGAGGAGTCATACCTTCATACTTCCACATATTTAGTCTACTTTCAACACCTGTTTGAGAACATCTTCAGGCACTTCTGGAGGCTTTGGTGTGGCGGGTGCCTGGGCCTGTGGAGCTTGAGGTGCAGGAGCGGAGACTGGCGGGTTTTTTGATGGCTGCGAAACAGGCGACGCATTCGGTACTGACTTCGCCTCTGCTCGTGCCTTATTCATCGCCGCGGCCAAGGCGTTCTTGAGATCATTGACATGTTGCGCTGAAGGGACTTTTGGATCCTGTTTTACGGCTGCAGGTTTTGGCTGCGGCGGCTTTGGCGCAAGAGTTGAAAGTGAGATCGGTTTTATCGGGACGGCAGGCGCGACGACGGCAACAGGTTTCTTTTGAATGGAAGGAGTTACCGTAGGAGCAACTATCGGCTTGACCGCGGCTGTCGTAGGCGTGGCTGCTACAGGGGCAGAATTACTTTTTGGCGTTACCGGCGCTGGCGGTGCAGATAGCGGTGCCGACGCAGGAGCTGGTGCAGAGGCTGGTGCAGGCGCGGCAGAAGAAGTCGGGACTGCCTGCTTCTTTGGAGAAGGCGTCGGCTCATGGAACTTGACAATAATTTGCTCGACATCGGCACGCGGACGCGCATACTGCTCGCGCGATGCGGCAATAATCTCCTGAACATATGATGTATCGGGGTGCGGAATGGCGTTCAGTGTGCGAGCGGAAAATGGCGCGGAGCTCAAGCCATCTATCATGAGCTTGAGGTAAATCTGGTAAGCACCCATATTGACCAGATCCTCGATGGTGAAAACTGGGGCAAATTCCTGCTCGAGAGCCTCGGCATCCGTCGCTCCCACGCGAAAAGTAATCATGGTACCCACGTTGCCGAAAACTGCCGGCCTGACAATCTCGTCCATCTGTTCGATGTACTGGTGCGCGATCGTCAGATTCAGTTTGTACTTACGAGCCTCGGACAAAATATCGGCAAAGGAAGCGTTGGCAAAGTTTTGGAATTCGTCGACGAATAGATAGAAGTTCGGCAGCATTTTCATGACGCGATCCGGAACATCGGCGCGGGACATGGCCGCCAAATATATTTTGGTCACCAGAAGTCCTCCCAAAAGTTTCATGTTCTCGTCACCGATTCTTCCCTTCGAAAGGTTGATGATGATAATTTTTCTACTATCCATGGCCTGTCGGAAATCAAATGTTGAAACTGGTTGACCAATCATGTTGCGAATCAACGGGTTCGCAGTAAACTGGCCGACTTTGTTTTGGATGGCAGGCACCGCTTCGGCAGCCATGCGTTCGGTATAGCCGGCAAATTCTTTGACCCAAAATGATTTGACTGACGGATCGGTCACATGCGAGACAATCTCCTTGCGATACTCCTTGTCGGAAAGCATGCGATTGACCCCGAGCAACGTCGTACCTGGAGCTTCGAGGAGTGCCAGCAACGTGTTGGTCAAAATATATTCCATACGTGCTGACCAGGCATCCACCCAGATCTTTTTGAAGGTGCTCATCAAACCCGATACGACGAGATGGCGTTTTGTAGGATCGACACTTTCAAGCACGTTGAATGAGATGGGAAAATCGACGTCAAACGGCGCGATGTGGATGACATCGCGGATGCGCTCTTTTGGCACGTATTCAAGAAGAAGATCTGCAGTCTTTCCGTGCGGGTCGATGAAGGCCATCCCTTCCCCATTTTGAATATCCTGCACCGCCATGTTTTCGAGCAAGGTCGACTTTCCCATACCCGTCTTGCCGATGACATAGACGTGTTTGGTGCGATCCTTTGCCTTGATGCCAAATTTGACCCGCTTGTTGCGCGCGTCCGTCTCGGCAAAATAGGTTATGCGATTTTCATCGGTGGGAACGGGAGCCATATATGGGAATAGTATATCAAAATATGTATAAAAAAGCCCCCCACCGTAAACTGCGCGGTGTGGGGCAATATCGTTCTGACTTCTGCCAGTGGTCAGGTTGAGGGTTTTGATTTCAGGCGTGAGCGACGGCCAATTGACGTGATGGGATTGAACCAGACTTGAAACCAAGGAACGCGCAGAGGCGCTCTTTGAGCCCTTGCCTGGCATCGTCAATTTCCTTTGCCGAGAAGGACGTCACCGGATCGGCAAACTTCGGCCCCTCGTCCTTGAGAACATCGGCATCGTAGATTTCGGCGAACGCCATTACGTGGCCGCCACCACTACCAAGCGGTCTGAGCTTGGAACCCGACACCACTTGTTCGAGCCAAGCTGATTGGGCCTTGACGCCCTTGGGCAGTTGGATCGGTTTCCCTTGTTTGTTAACAAGGTTTAATTTTTGTGCTCCCATAGCTTCGTGTTTGTTTTGACTTTTTGAGTTGCAGTGCACAAACCCTGAAACTTGTTTTAGTTGGGTCATACTACACTGAGACGCATAGGTCGCTTCCGTGAGGAATCGGCCCGAGCCGTTGACGAAAGCAAGCTACTACTTGTCCGGAATTAAATACTACAACTTTATAGAAAAAGCGCAAGGGAGTTTGTGGATTAGACAGCAGAAAAACTGGCGATACTTATTTCCCCAACAACGCCCCCTTGTCATACACGCTGGCTGCATTCCAGAGCATCCAGCTTGTCAACCCAACATCATAGGTGGCCTGTATTTGTTTACGCACCATCTCTGGCGTATAGACTGCCCCCAGATCAAACGCCTGCAGCCAGGGACGCAGTTTGTGAATATCATAGGTCTTTTTTGTATACAGTTGCGGACTAGTCGAAGCAATCGGCTCCTGTGCCAACAGCGTAGACAGCGTGGTTGTCGCCTGCGCCTTACGGATAGCATCGCTCATTGATGAATGAATAATCTCATAGGGATGCTGTGCCGGCTTGGCATAACCATCGAACCCTGCGCCAAAATGCGAGGGATACACCATCGGTGCCACATAATCAAATGAGTCAAGTGCATATTCCAGTATTTGACCGATGCCCAAGTCGCCCTCGGCGCTCGTTGTCAGACCAAAAAGATCGGCTGATGTCGGGATGCTTGAATGCGAAAATTGATCATGCATATATGAATAAAAGTCTTTGACGATCTCCGCGCGTTGGCGGCCTTCGGCCCAGGTGTACGAGATATCATCCAGATTTCCATCCGAAGGAAAACGAATATAATCGAAGTTCAACTCATCGAATCCGACGGCGTATGCCTCGCGGCCAATGCGCGCCGTATATTCCCAGACCGGCTTGGCACCGGCATCCAGCCATTTGACCCCTTTATAATCCTGCCAGACGCTCCCCGACTTGGTCTTGACTGCCCACTCCGGATGCACCGTGATCAGATACGAATCCTGGAAAACTGAAATACGCGCAACCACGTATACCCCTTTATCGTGAAGCCGGCCGATAAATTCTCTGATGTCAGGAATGCGTTTCTCCGCCGCGCCAATCTTGACCAGCTCAGGATCTTCAACGATGAAACTGATATGGCCGGTGTAATCTTTGACGTCAATCACCACCGTATTAACCTCCGTGGTATCTACAAGGTCAAATAGATGGTCGCGAAATTTTTTGCTGCCAGCGGCCCAGCTACTCATGTAAATACCTTTGAGTGGCACAGGGGTCGGCATGTGTACAACCGTGAATGCAGGCGGTGTTGATGATGCTGACGCCACACGAGTCGTCGACGCATCGAGAGCGGTAGCGGCCATGGCGGAGCCGGCATCATCAGCGCCAAAAGCTGAATACGAAATCGAACCCATCGGGAGGAACCAGGTAATCAGGAAGATCATTACCAGTATGAAAAAAGCGCCAACGATGAGCGTCGTCGGGCGTGTCGCGCCAAACTCGCGCCAGAACTCTCTCATGAGGACATGGTGTCAGTGCTGGTAATGTGTTCCGAAGCGGTCGAGGAAGGGGCGGAAGGTGGCGGAACTGATTTGTGCTCGACATACGGTATGCGATCCGCAGGAATCTGTCGTTGCGGAGGTTGTGTCTTGAGAGCAATGACGATTATCAGTATGCCGACAATCAGGGCGAATATCTTATCCCAGACAGGAGGAAAGCCCAAAAACAAAAAGATGATGGTCCAGACGCCGAGCACGATGAGAAGCTGTCGTTTTGACATGTGAACAGTATAGCGCACAGTGGTATACTAATGCCAGAGAAACAAAAGGAGCCATTATGGACACACGTACACCTAACGTGGAGCCGTATCGGTACTTTTGGCTCCACACGCAAATGCCAAAACAGGCCGACGAATTGAGTCACAGATCACGTTGGACTGTCCCGCACGACAATTTTGCCTGGATTGACGGCGATCATTACATCGGAACCTTGCGAGACTACTGCATCGGAATAAATAATGACGTGCTTGTCATTGTGGAACCTTTGTTCCAAATTGAATCCGATGACGGTAAACTCAAGTGGCACCGGATTAATGATGCCCAGCAATCGCAATCAGTCATGCACTTTAATGATTGCGTCCTCCTAGGCGACATGGGCAAGCTTCGAGTGCGGTTCAAATCAGGTGATGATCTTTTTATTCTGTCTTCTGACCCTTCCGATGCAATAATCTTCGATGTGCTTTCCGGCATACTTGATTTGAACGAAATCTAACTCCCCGACCGCAGGTGGCCGGGGATATTTTCATGAGGATTTTTAGACTGAAACTATCACCACAAACTCTCCCCGCACCTTATCCTGATGCTCCTCAAAATAATCCCGAACCTCTTTGGCGGTGCCCTGTACCACTTCTTCAAATAGTTTCGTCAGTTCACGACAGACGGTTACTTTTTTTGGTGCGGCATGATCAGAATTACCACTCACATGTTCCATCAAACTTTCCAATGTCTTGATAATTCTATGTGGCGATTCGTAAAAAACCATCGTGCGTTCAGAGCTGGCAATTTCTTTGAACAGCGTCTCTCTCCCCTTTTTGTGTGGCAAAAATCCAAGGAAGGTAAAGTCCGCGCATGGCACGCCAGCTATTGAAAGTGCCGACGTAAGCGCTGAAGGGCCAGGAATGGCTTCAATCTTAATTTCACCCGTACGGATTTCGTTGACCAATTCATGGCGAACTTTCTTCACCAGCTCTGAACCTGGATCAGAAATGCCTGGAGTTCCCGCATCCGAAACAAGCGCAAGATTTTTCCCTTCTTTCAAATAGGCAATGATCTCGTCAACGCGTGATAGCTTGCTATGCGCATGATATGAAATGGTTTTTTTGTTGATAGCGTGGCGATCAAGCAACTTTTTTGTGACACGCGTATCCTCGCAGAGAATTATATCGGCCGCTGCAAGCACCTTGAGCGCACGAAGTGTAATGTCTTCGAGATTGCCAATGGGTGTGGCGATGATGGAGAGAGTGGACATGACTGCAGTGTATACGTAGGTGGAAAAAATGCAAGAATGGGATTGCGATCCTATTCCCAGCCTCACCTACTTCAACCGTTTCTTCTCCTGCGCTTTTCTGAAATTGTAATCCGTGATGGCCTTCTTTCCTGTTTTTGATTCGATCTCTTTACGAGCATTGCCGGCGATAGTGCCGCCTTCTCTAGCGACTTGCTTGTTCTCATCAAAATCCTTCGGCTCGCGTGTTTCGGATATTTCAGTCGTGGCTGTTTCTGCTAGCATGTTTAATACCAACTCCACGTTTGTCATGTTATCTCGTAGATTATCTTTTTTGAGATCTTTGAGTTCTTTGTACTGCTTGGTCGTCAACCCGGCCCATGCTTGAGTAATCTCATCAGTCAAAATTGCGAACTCCCGACCCTCTTTCACACCTCGTTTTTCCCATTCATCTGTCAGATCTTTACGGATTTCAATGCTCTTCAGCCGCAAATTTATCCACTGCTGGGAGTAGCCTTTCTTCAAATATGTTTTCAAAGCTCGGGTGATAGCCAACTCAGGGTCAGCAGTTTCTTCGAGACGTTCATAGCCAACGCGTGCCAACCAGAGTTTGAATGGTTCTGCGTTCGGCGATGGGATGGATTGAATCAGGCGCAACATGACTTCAGTATCAGCGACGTCTGTATCGCGAGTTTTGCCATCTTCTGCAACCATTTTCAACTGTACGATTTTCTCGTACACTTCACTTCCTTCATTTTTGAGACTTATTTTCAAGTCAGACCAATATCTCCTTGGAATAGAGCTACCCGTGAGCACTCGCACAACATCAACCACCGAAAAATACCACAGCTCCTTGTCTGGGTCCCAGTGTCGTCGTATATTCTGACCATCAAATAATGCAACTTGTGCTTTCATACGGTCAATTATACCATGCATGTCAAGCACTTCCGCCGATTTCGGAAATAATCATCGTCAGCTTATACCCATTTCCATGTGACAACATTCCTCGATATGATTGAATCGTTGCCTCTAACTTTTCCGCATCACTTTTTACCTTTTTCATTTCAATATTCCTCAACATCCTCTTTTTTGTAGCCGTCCTCAACACACGATGCGTAGGAAAATATACCCAGCCAAGAAAATCAACTCCCGACGCGAATGTCTTGATACTTATTTTATCTGGATGAAGCGTCAAGTGTAGTTTTTCGCGCAGAAAAAGATGAATTTTCCCAAGAATGTGTTCAAGCCACCTTCTATTCTGATGCAGAATGACAAAATCATCAGCGTATCGAATATAGTATTTCGCGTTCAGTGTGTGTTTCATGAATTGATCAAACTCATTCATGTATATATTTACAAATAATTGCGAGGTCAGATTTCCGAGCGGCAATCCGACACCATCTTTGATTGAACGAAAGCTCTCTACAATATTTTGCACAAGCCACATAATATCTGTATCGGGAATATACCATTCAAGAATTTTGAACAGTACCTCATGATCTATCGACGCAAAAAATTTCTTGACATCGCACTTGAGCACCCATATCGTTTTCGTGTGCCCATATGAAGACCAATATGCGAAATCATGGAACCTATTTATCGCTCTGTGCGTCCCTTTGTCATTCCTGCACGAATAAGAATCTGCCATGAATGTTGGGTCAAAAAATGGATACAGTTTTCTATACACAGCATGATGGAGAAGTCTATCTCGAACCAATGCTTTGTGAATATCTCGTGGTTTTGGGTCATTGATTTTGAAATGCGAATAATCACCATGAATATATATCTTATTTTTTAAGTCAGTATGTAATTCTTGTACATTTACAAATAAGTTTTGTGTGAACTCAGATACATCTGACTTGCATCTTTTACACCGAACGAACTCTCTCCATGCTCCAAGCAAATTTTCAACGGAAATGATATCCTCGTACGTATGAACATATTGAACACGTTGCATACAACAAATAATACCCCCCCCCCAACCAATTTCACCAGTACATTTGCCAGTAGTGGAAAAAGTTAAACTACTTTATTCATCTTGGATAATTATCCATAGAAAAATCCCGCGTACTGAACGCTTTGGACTTGGTTCCAGAATTGATAATGCCTTTCTTGATTTACTCACAGCCTTGAGAAGAGCTTCTTTCTCCGAATCAAAACAAAAAATATCGTTACTGGAAATTGCTATTGTAAAAGTCGACGACATCAGGTTCTTCGTCCAATTGCTCTGGGAAAATCGCTTGATGTCAAATGAGCAGTACATGTCTTTCGGCACAGAGCTTGAGACTATCGGCAGGAATATCGGTGGCTGGAGAAAAGAAATGGTAAAGAAAACTTCCGCGGTGTAGGCGGAAGAAAGGCGAGAGTAGCGGGAGAAGACCTGGTTGTCGGCATTCCAATCATTCGGGTTCTCGACAGAGTTGGCATTGAGGTTCCAACCATC
>CAZUII010000020.1:0-11314 GCA_964619985.1 uncultured Candidatus Saccharibacteria bacterium | reverse complement strand
GTAGCGCGCTCGCGATCTGCTTCCTTGTAGTGCTCAACAATGTGATTGACTTCTTCCTCGACTTCTTCTTTCGATGGCGCAATTTTCTCTTGCTTAGCTATCTCATTAAGAATAAGTTGGAGCTTGGCTTTCTTTTCTGCATGAGGCTTCCATTCCGTTCGGACTTCTTCAAGTGTTTTCTTGGTGTGTTTCAAATAATCTTCGAGCTTCACACCCATGCGCCCGACGTCAGCAGAGAACTGGGCCTGCGTGCGATCAAGTTCGCTTTCAATCATGACGTCAGGAATGTCAGCCTGGGTTGCGTCGGCCAGCGCATCCGATATACGAATGCGCAATTTTTCGCGAGCCTCGTCGCGCTTCTGTTCAGCAATCATGTCCGAGAGTTTGTTTTTGAAATCAGGAACATCATTGAAGTCGCCGAGCGTCTTAACAAAATCATCGGTGAGTTCCGGTAGGGCGGCCTCAACTGCCTTGTCGTGTTCCTCAGGCGTCATCTTGTCGTGATCATGAGTATCTGCATGTTCAGGAGAATGGAGCTTGTCAGTGGCGTGGCGCTTGCGGATGCGAAGAACTGCTTCTTCAATATCTGTGTCGCCAACTTTCAAATCCCTCGGATCAGATTTCTTGATTTGCTCTTGTGCCAATTTTTTATAATCGGGCAAGGTGACCTCTGGCACGACGGAAGTCACCGCAACAAATTCCAGAGGATTATCTTTTGCCAATTTGGTCACACGGATCTCTGGTTTGCCGATCGCGTCTATTTTTTCATTGATCAGAATATCGAGATAGGTTTTTGAAAGCGCGAGCTCGGCCATTTCTTCGAGGATGGCCATTTCACCGACCTTGGCAACTAATATATTTTCAGGGACGAGACCTTTGCGAAAGCCGTCGATGCTGATTGAGCCGTTGATATGTTTGAGTGCGGTGCCGCGATATTTCTCCCAGACCGCCGCGGCTATAGAGCTCGTAATCTCGACACGAGATTTGTCGAGCTTTTTTACGCTTACTTTTTCATATGATGGTGTTTGAGTCATGAAGGGGAGTCTACAGGAATACTGACCAAGAATCAAGAAAAACATAAGATGGAAAAAGAGAAGCGCCTGAATCAAACGCTCCTCTTTTTCGATAGATTGGAATATGTGCTACTAGAAATTTTGACTATCAATGCCGCCTGCTGAGGTTTTGAGATCCGCCTCGAGCGATCCGAGGTCATCGGAAGTGCCGGTGACCGGTTGTACGGTCGAAGGAGCGCTGTTTGAGGCGTTGTTCTGTAATGGCATGGCCGTGTCGCTTGCGGCAACCGAGGAATCTACCGGTGCTTGTTCGGTATTGATACGTGAGGCAAAAAGATACAACGCGCCGATAATCAACACAAGGATGATGATAAGGATGGCGATAATCGGGCCAACCTTCTTGTGCTCAGGGGCGGTTGGTGCTGGAGCTTGATACGGCATCTGAGGCGCCTGCTGAGGCTGTTGCGGCGGCTGTGATGTTTGTTGTGGCTGTTGTGCGAGTGGGTCCATGGTGAGAAAATTATATAATTAATAAATTAACGAGGCGTAGTGGAGGCGTTGTTACCAAGACCCATAGCTTGGGCAATGGCGCGCACGACGGCTACCAAAGCCTCATGAGCATCTTTGATGGCCTTGATGGCTGCTTCGCCCATCTGACGAGGTTTATTAAGGTCTACGGAAGCTTCCGTACTGGTTTCGACGCTCGATGTGGCGGTGACTGAACCCGGCATGTATGCTTTGAGAGCCTCAACGGCGTTTATGGCCGCGGTTATCTTTGCGTCTGCTGTTATGAGGAGTTCCTTGGCTTTTGTCAGGTCACGTCCTTCGGAAGTGGCTTTTTCAATGCGTGAACCTATGCGTTCGCGGATTTGTTTGAGGTTATTGAGCGAGACAGTCAGCTGCTTGATAATGGCCTCTTTGCGAGTTTTGAAGATGTCCATGCGCATATCTTTGCGAATTTCGCGGCGTTCCATGGTGCCGGAGGCGTTTTTCATGTCCTCACGACCCTCTTGGCGGATATTTTTGACATCTTCGCGGCGCTCCTCGCGAATCTCGGCGCGTTCCTTGGGAGTGCTTGATGCCATCATGCGTACATCTTTGGGCATCAGAGGCTTGGTCGAGGTGGAAAGCTTGCGGTTTTCAAGGAGTTTGTTTCTGGCCTCGAGGTTATTTTGAATATTTTCGGCTTTGGTACGAAGCTGTTCGCGAAGTATGGCCGGTACGGGTACTCCAGGACGCATTGCGGGCCTGGTTTCCGTACGAATTTCTATATCTGCGGACGCAGAGGTTTGTACGGTTCCGTCGTCGGTCGCCTCTTCGGCACGTACTGCTGCGGGGAGCACGGTCATGAGGGCGAGCATGGTGATGATATATAGATAATAGTGTTTTTTCATAGGTTCTAGGTTCAAATTAAGATTAAATCCATGCATTATGCATGATGTTGATAGTATAACATAAAATGAACCCCGGCCATGATGTGGACGGGGCTGTTACTTCGGTGCGCGACTGGTTACCATGATTTCGTTGCTCCGCATTGGCAGATCAGGATGGTGCCGAACAGTCGCATGGCGTGAGAGCATCGAGGGCAACTGAAGTGTTTGATTGCGGCACCATTGACATGAGGTGCCGAGGCGAGCAGATCCTGCAAAGTTGTGCTGGTGCGTCTATGGGCGAGCGTAATCTCGTGTACGGCTAGAGCCGTTTTACCCACAATTTCCTGCGAGATGCCTTGCCAAAAAGCTCTCCGGACCTTGTTTACAGGAAATTCAGCGACGGGGATAATTGACTCAATTCGTCCATCAAACTGGTATGCAAGTTCCAGGTTCACAAAGACTAAAGATGAGGTCTGATTTTCGGTATAGCCATGGAATGTAATCAGGTCAAGTAATTCCGCGCAGGGACCAAGTTTGACCTTGGCTGTCTCGACCGCCTCGACAAAGCGGGGTTTAAGGGTAGGCCAGCGCGCTAAAGGTTGTATCGGCTCGACAAATTGTATTCGTAGCATAACAAGTAGGGGTTGCAGTTGTTTAAGGAGCTGGAGCTGATACTACTCTGTGGCTAGTGTTTGGTCAACAAACAAAAACCGACTCCTATGAGCCGGCTTTTTGTGAGCTATTTAGCTTCTAATTTTCTAATTACACCAAGAACGCCACTATAAGCAGTGCCACAATGTTCAAAATCTTGATCATCGGATTGATAGCTGGTCCTGCAGTGTCCTTGTATGGATCACCAACAGTGTCACCAGTAACAGCTGCCTTGTGAGCATCTGATCCCTTGCCACCATGATTGCCTTGTTCAATGTGTTTCTTTGCGTTATCCCATGCGCCACCACCTGATGTCATTGAGATTGCAACGAACAAACCGGTGACAATCGAACCAACCAAGAGACCTCCGAGAGCGACTGGGCCGAGGATGAATCCGACGAGGATAGGAGCGAGGACAGGAATGAGTGCTGGGATGATCATTTCCTTGATAGCAGCTGAAGTAACGATGTCGACACAGCGAGCGTAATCAGGCTTTGCGGTACCTTGCATGATGCCCTTGATCTCACGGAACTGGCGACGAACTTCTTCAACAACCTTTCCTGCAGCCTTGCCTACAGCTTCCATTGAGAGGGCTGCGAAGTAGTACGGAAGGAGACCTCCGACGAAGAGACCGACAATAACCTTTGGGTCACTCAAACTAAAATCGAGACCAGGAACACTGTGAGTGTATTCAGCGAAGAGGACGAGTGCAGCGAGACCTGCTGAACCAATGGCATATCCCTTGGTAACAGCCTTTGTAGTGTTTCCGACAGCATCCAATGGATCAGTGACATCACGAACTTCCTGTGGCAATTCTGCCATTTCTGCGATACCACCTGCGTTATCTGTGATAGGACCATAGGCGTCGATAGCAACGATAATGCCTGCCATTGAAAGCATAGACATAGCTGCAACTGCAATACCGTAGAGGCCAGCAAAGTAATATGCGGCGAGGATACCAGCAACAATTGTGAGGAGTGGCCATGCGGTCGACTTCATTGAGATCGCAAGACCCTGGATGATGTTTGTGCCGTGACCAGAGACTGATGCGTTTGCAATAGACTTTACTGGAGCGTACTTGGTTGAGGTGTAGTATTCAGTAATAACGACGAGGAGCGCGGTAACAATCAAACCGACCAAGGTACAGCCGAAGAGGTTTGAAACACTATAAGTACCGTTGTCAGCCATGATCCACTTGGTGATCGGATAGAAGGCGATAGCTGCGAGAATACCCGCAACGGTGAGGCCCTTGTACATGGCACCCATGATGTTCTGTGATTTGCCCATGCGAACAAACCAGGTACCAATGATAGAAGCGATGATGGCGATACCACCGAGAGCGATAGGGTACATCAGAGCTCCGTCGAAGCCTTTGAAGAGAGAAGCGCCGAGCATCATTGCTGCAATAGTAGTAACAGCATATGTCTCAAAGAGGTCAGCGGCCATACCTGCACAGTCACCGACGTTATCTCCAACGTTATCCGCGATAACTCCCGGGTTTCGTGGATCGTCTTCTGGAATGCCGGCTTCAACTTTACCGACGAGGTCAGTACCGACGTCAGCTGCTTTGGTGAAGATACCACCGCCGAGACGTGCGAAGACTGAAATAAGTGATGCGCCGAATGCCAAGCCGATGAGTGAAGATACATCCTTTGTTATCGCATAAAAGACGGTCGTGCCGAGGAGGGCAAGGCCGACAACAAAAAGACCGGTAATCGCGCCACCATTGAAGGCGAGTGAGAGTGCGGTGCCAAGACCTTTGCGTGCGGCTTCAGTCGTGCGAATGTTGGAGCGTACCGATACATTCATACCGATATAGCCGGCGAGAGCAGAGAGAACTGCTCCAACAATGAATCCGATAGCGATCTTGATGCCGAGTGTGAGCCAAAGGACGATGAAGAGGACAACAGCAATCAGAGTGATTGTCTTGTATTGTCTGTTCAAATAGGCTTTTGCGCCAGCTTGGATAGCTGCGGCAATCTCCTTCATACGGTCGTTGCCAGTTGGTTTCTTCATGATCGAAGAGATCAAGAATGCGCCGTAAACGAGAGCGATGACGGAAGCGATAAGGGCGAACCAAATATAGGTGTTCATAATAAGTACGTTACTACGAGCTTTTAATAATTTTTACAATGTGACAAATATAGATGAAAAATAGTGTTTTTGCAAGGAAAATGGGCCCAGAATTGGTAGTTAGAGGAAAGTGCTTAAAGCTCGGATTCTTACTCAAATAAAAACCGCGTAGCTGTCAATTACGCGGTACCTTGCAGGGCATCCTTATTTTTCAGCACCCACTTGTTTATGAGAAATGATGGCGGTATGAGCACTACCGCGACAAGAGCTGATGCCAACCACACATACATACTGGTCCATTCGACGACAACCCACACCAGGAACGTATTGAGGAGGATGAAGATGCTTGCGACGACGACATATGGCAAAGACCCTTTCCACAGTCTTTTGTCCGCGTTGGTGAACACCCAATACTTCTGCAGTAAAAAATTTGAAGCAGTGTTCGCAATAAGGGCGGCGGTTACTGCAGCCGGGTACCAATTTTCCGGATCAAGACCGATAAAATGGAGCAGGTGAATTCCCGTCCATAGAGTTATGTAGTAGATGGTCGCCCCTACCCCTGCCGTTATAAGGAAACGGCGTCTTTCGTGTTTGTTTTTCAAATCAAGCCTTTCTTCTCAAATCATTCAGGCACCATGCTACCTCAAAAGCGGATAAAATCAAGGGAAAGAATGTGTCAAATAACCAAATATTGCCAAAATAAAAACCCCACCGGCCTGCGCCAGCGGGGTGTGAAAAGAACTGAATTGAGTTTACTCGGCAACGATCTGCCGTGGCAGCCAGGCAGGGTAGAATCCTGCCGAGGTTAACGTGGGCCGCGGGAATGACGGCGGCTCGTTCGTCTGGCAATTGTTGGTGCACGGTTGCCCGACGGACAGGCAGTCATTCGTGGTCCGGTGTTCGACCGATACAAACGCGTTGTAATACGTGCCCTTTGACATTGCGCTGACATAGTTTGTGTCTGTTCCGGTCGTATCCACGCTGATCAGGACAAACTCCGTCGCGGTGTTGGTCATCGGAGAACCCTTGTAGATCATCTGCCCATTTGTGGCAACCACGGAGGCTACTTGTGTCCACGTCACCAGATTTGTGGATGTATAGACGCGATTGGTTTGACCTTTCGAGGTCAGGCCACGGTACACCATGCCGTCGCAGTAGGCGTCAGCTCGCCCAATCTTCACTTTCGACGGGAAACTCAAGGCTACGATTGATTTTGTCGTAGCGTGACGTAGGAGTGAGTATAGCCGACCGTCAGGCGCTAAGACGGGACCATTTGGCGCTTGTTGAACAGAGTTGGTGAATTGGTACACGATCGAAAATCCACCGTCATTGCCAATGCGAATGAACGCACCGGAATTGCTGATGCCTGCATACCATGAGGCAGAGTAGGCGGCCCCATCATCACCGATGATTAATTCCCGCGGTGAGACACTGATCCCGGCGGGGAAGTTGGTTATGGTTTTGAAGCCACTTCCGTCCTTGTTCATCATGAAGTAGGTTCCCCCGGATGAAGGAGACCATCCTTCCGTTCCGCCAACTATCGTGCCCGTCGGCATTTCGGTGAGTTGCAACTCCGGGTAAGCACCGTTGGTGCTCGTTCCAAAATGATGGAGTACTGTCATGGATCCGCCATCGGTGTTAATTCGGAAGATGACGCCGGTATCATTGGATCCTCCCCGGGTTGTAGTTCCGTAGAGATACCCGTCAGACATTGCCGTCACGCCCGCATAAGGCAATGCGCCATTGGTTCCGTTGAACGAGACGATCCACGACATGCTTCCGTTAGTCGGATTCATTTCGAAGATGACGCCCTTGTTGTACGCGCCGCCACCGATGGATGTTCCGTAGAGCTTTGCACCGTTGATGGTGGCCAGCCTGCCGAAGCCGCCGTTGCCGTTTGTTCCTCTGAACTCGGACAAGACTTTGAAGTCGCTGCCGTCGGTCTTGAGGCTATAGACAGTTCCGAATTCGCTGGCGGGAGGTGACGCACTGCCGCCCAGGTATGCCATGCCATAGATGCGTTTATCCAAGGGGTTGTAGAGGAGCTGTCCCCAGATGTCGCTGCCATTCGTTCCGTTGAACGAAAATAGGGAAGTAAATGCTTGCGTTTCTGGGTTAAACACATAGACCAGCCCCAAGTTATTGGCGCCTCCGTAACGGTAGGTTCCGTAAAGATTTGTGCCATCAGAAATCATGGCGCTCCTGGCTTCCCGGACATTGTTGGTGTACACGGTTTCAGTCTCCGGTCTGGCCGCCAGACGGGCAAGTTCGTCGCGAATGGGTGCGCCGGTTGCCTCGTCGAAGACGAAGTTTTTCCACCAATGCGTGTTTACTCCCGGTTGGCCTTCATCCGACGAATCTTTTGGATTGTCGGCGATAGCTGTGGTGAGGACGAATGTCCCGGCCATAACGTTTGAAGAGAGGGTCGCCGTTATGACGAACCCTGTGGTGAGCAGTCGTTTGATCTTTTTCATGTGCAGTCGTATCCGTTCTGCCTTCCTAGTTGTTTTTTGGGAAATTAAATACCGCATCTTTTTGGATGCAGCGTATTTCCCGAAGATACACTGGCAGGTGTGTGTCTGGATATACTTATAACACACTAGAATGGTTTTGGCAAAGTCACTGCGGTGCATCTTTTTCCGCAGATTATGTACGTAAATGTGCTTCCGAGGATGGTCGCTCGGGAATAAGAAAAGCGCCGCTGGTGTCAGCGGCGCTGCGTGTTGAATCAGCGAAGATCAATCTTGTCCGCCGGCACCACCGTCTTCAGTGTATGACGTGCCGGTGAGTTCCATGGTCGTGTTGTAATGGTAGTACGCGACGCCAGTAACGGATGGGGTTACATCCAATTGGCCCATCGTGTTTGGTCCAACCACAAAATCAAAGTATGCTCCACCTTCACCATCATCGTGAAGCGTTTGATTTCTGACCGTCAGCGCGTTCCAGGGGATATCATAGTCATATTCCACTTCGAGCGGACCTGTAGCACCCTGCGCCAACGTCTTCGCCTTGTAGGCATCAGCTATGACGGTAAACCGAAACGTGTATGACCAGTTTGGATCGGTATTCCGATACCGGAACGCTAACATCGAATTGACAGCCGTGCTGACCTTGGTGAAGTAGTCTGCGTTTGTGGTATAAACGGTCAACTGACCCCGCTCCTGTTTTTCATATATGGACACCAACTCGCACGGATTTGTGTACGACCCGGTCACTTGACTGTATCCAAACTCGTAACCACCATCGGGATTATTCGACCATACTTGCGTCATCGTGATGTGATCGTTGTACACCGGGCCAGTTCGGAAGTCCACGGTTTTCGTGTAAAGCACCGGGTCCGACGCGGATCCAGGGATCCAACCAAAGCTACTCGTGGCCACTTCTTTGCGGCTTTTTGGGTGGGTTGAGGTAGGTTCCCCACAACCACCGCCTGTACACGTCTCCTCAAACAACACGTCCGTTGCGGTGTAGGAAATAAAGGCCAATCTCCCTTCTGCGATAATAGGGGCTTCAGCAGCCCACGAAACCTGCAGGGCAACCACAGTAACGAACACAGCCAACAACACCAACGTCTTGAGCGTTTTCATAGCAATAGGACTCACAATGACCAACTTTACTCCGACAGAAGCCACTCACCATGAGTGGCGACCCGAGAGTTCGGGCATGACCCTACCATATTATGCACAAAAATGCAAGATAGCGGATAACGTTTTTACTTTTCCCAATAATGCGGTATAGTTTGCACATCATGGTAAACCTTGATCGACAATTTCTTTTATTTTTAGGGAACAACATTCGCCGTCTTCGTGAACGCAGGGGCTTATCCCAGGAAGAATTTGGCACAGCCGTCGGCGTGCATCGAACCTATGTCGGCATGGTTGAACGAGGAGAGAAAAACATCACTATTTTCAGCTTGAGAAAATTTGCCGAAGCACTCAATGTGAAGATTAAGGATTTGATTGATTTTTGAGGGGATACATTTGCAAAGCGTTCCGGGCGGTGCTACTTATAGTTATCCACAGGTCATTTACTTGACGTTTTGTTGTAGTTGTATATGATATCCATAGATAGCGCTAACTATAGTATCCGTTACTCTAGTGCGCTTAAAGAGAAAGGTTGTGTATGCCAGAAGGCACATGTGAAGGCGATGGTCAGGTTCGGTCTCCCAATGCAGAAAAAAGGGAACCGCCTGACCGCCGATAATTTGCTTCGACAGAAGTAGAGCCGCTGGGTAGTCGATTCCCAGGGTTCGTTACAACCGCATCAACAGCTCCTTGATCCTATGAAGATTATTGAGAACGGCTCTGGCGGCCACGGGAACGGCAATGATGGTTCCGGCGGCCAATCTGGAGGCGGTGGTGGTTCCTCCGGCGGAGGTACTGGCATCCGAGGTTCCTGAGAAGAACCGAATTCAAAGGGGGATTGCAAAATCCCCCTCCCTTTAATATATAATGTGTAAACACCATGAAAAAAACTGCCAAACATAAATACCCACTCGTCCGTGTTGTGTGGCGCGATTCGAACATGTATCGATTTCAAGACTCTATCGAATACGCACTCGGCAATTATTCGGTTGAGTCAATTGTAACGATTGGTTTTCTCTTGGGGTACAACAAAAAAGACCCAGTTGTTGCTCGAGAGATTATGAACAGGGGCGCAGATCAAAGGTGCTCGATTGTGATTCCAAAGGAAAATATTTTGAGCTTTACCAAAATAAAAGGGAATTACAGCGATCACTGGGAATGGGCCGAAAAACGCATGCCGGCGAATACTGAAAAACCAACAGTCCTACCCAAAAAATTAAAGCAGACAAAAGAAAAGCCCGGATAGATCGGGTTTTTCTTTTCGCATGAATAGAGTTTTATTCAGCTTTCTTTTTTTCTGTTGCTGCGGCCTCTATTTTTTCTGCGGCCTCTTCATCTTCATCTCCTTCAGCCTCAACAAGCTCTTCGCCTCCGGTTGATTTGATATCAATCTTCCAGCCAGTAAGCTTTGCGGCAAGGCGGACGTTCTGACCACCCTTGCCGATAGCGAGAGATTGTTCGTCCTCGGTAACAGTCACGATGGCACGATGAGCTTTTTCGTCAAGTTCGAGAGAGACGACCTCGGCAGGCGAGAGTGCCTCTTCAATAAAGAGCGCAGGATCCTCATTCCATTCAACAATGTCAATTTTTTCTCCTGACAATTCGCTGGTGACAGTCGAAACACGAACGCCGCGCTGACCGACCATGGAACCGATCGGGTCAATGTGTGGATCGTGAGATTCGACGGCAACCTTTGAACGCGAACCCGCTTCGCGGGCGATGGCCTTGATCTCGACAGTGCCCGAAGCGATTTCCGGCGCTTCCATCTCGAAGAGTTTTGCGAGGAACTTTGGATGGGCGCGCGAAAGCTTCAAGACAATACCCTTGGGAGTTTCTTCGACGGCATAGAGATAGGCACGGATACGATCACCTGTTTTCCAGCGTTCGCTCGGGATCTGCTCTTCGTAGGGGATAATGCCGAGTGCGCGACCCATATTGATGTGCACCATGCCGCGTTCGACACGCTCGACGGTACCGGCGACAATTTCGCCTTCTTTCGCGCCGTATTCACCCATGACAGAGACCTTCTCTGCTTCACGGATCTTTTGGATGATGATCTGCTTTGCGGTTTGTGCGGCAATACGACCGAAGTCAGCCTTGGTCTCAAGAGGGAACACAAGCTCATCGCCAATCTCTGCGTTCTTCTTGATCTTCTTGGCATCCTCTATGAGCATGTGCTGTTCTGGGTTGAAGCGGATCTTGATGTCATCGACGTTAGCGTCTTTGAGATCAATCTCTTCTTCCTCATCACCTTCCATGATCACTTGGTTGCGATCAACGACGACTTTTACCTGCCAAAATTCGACAGCACCAGTGTTCTGGTCGAATGACGCGCGAACAATCTGGCCTTTCTTGCCATATTCTTTTTTGTAGGCAGTTGCCAGTGACATGGCGATAGCTTCCAAGGTCTTTTCCTTTGGAATACCGCGCTCTTCTTCGAGCTGCTGGACGACTGAATTGATTACTTTAAGGTCAAACATGATATTAAGTTGTTATTCTGTTGTTATTAAATTGTGTTTCTTCTAACAAATAAGTCCGCCGGTGGGCGAACTGATGACGAGGGTACTGTAGCATATTCTGCGCAAAAAACAAGAAGCTGCCCAAAAATAAATGGACGGGT
>CAZUII010000019.1:0-11328 GCA_964619985.1 uncultured Candidatus Saccharibacteria bacterium | reverse complement strand
AAAACAAAAGAAGGGCATGCGCATCTCAAGAAACAATTTCAGGACCGAACAATGACGAAAAAGTATCTTGCTTTTGCCTGGGGAGAAATGTTGGAAGAATTCGGTACCATTAGTCGCCCGATTGGTCGCAGTAATTCTGATTTTAGAAAATGGTCAGCACAGCGCGGGGCAAGAGGGGAGATGCGTGACGCTGAAACATATTGGACACGTATTGCTAACGGAGCTTTGGAAATTGAGGGCCGCACTGAAAAATTTACTCTACTTGAAGTCGAGCCAAAGACGGGTCGCACTCATCAAATTCGCGTTCACTTGTTAGCCGTCCATCACCCGGTGGTAGGAGACACTCTGTATGCCCCGAAACGCCCTATGGCGCTTGGTTTTGAGCGTACCGCACTCCACGCCCGCTCTATTGAATTCGATACGCTAGAGGGCAAGCGGGTCAAAGTCGAAGCGCCTCTGCCGAAGGATTTTAAGGCGGCCAATAAAATGTTTGGCCTCAAATAGGCGCTAAGTCTTGAATTATTTTCCTTCCTGTGATAATGTACCTCCACTATGGCAACCAAGGTGATTTCTACCGTACCGCTCGCCGAACGCAAGAAACTCGACATCCGCTCGGGTGATCAGGTCCGTGTCTGGCAAAAGATTGAGGAAGCAGCGGGCAAGTTCCGCCTCCAGGCTTTTGAAGGTCTTGTATTAGCGCGCAAGCATGGCAGCGAGCCGGGTGCGACATTTACTGTTCGCAAGGTTGTTGACGGTGTTGGCGTTGAACGCATTTTTCCACTCTACTCTCCAATGATTGATGAGGTTGAACTCATCCGTCGCTCAAAGGTTCGCCGCGCAAAGCTCTATTTCATTCGTGAAAAGGCAACCAAGGAGATCCGCAAACAGATGCGCCGCATCCTTGCCATCGATAAGGATCAGAATACTGACACAAAGCATGATGCCGCAGCAAAGGCTGCCGCAGAAGCTCCAAAGGAAGAAGCTGCAAAATAGACCGCCTCGGCGGTCTTTTTGTTGAAAGTTATATGCTTTTCGGCTATAGTGTCGAGACGCGCAGGTGGCGAAATTGGTAGACGCACTACCTTGAGGTGGTAGCTCCCATTAGGGAATGGAGGTTCGAGTCCTCTCCTGCGCACAGATGAAAAATCCGCAATTGCGGATTTTTCATATGCGCAGAGCGACGCGACTGCTCGCGTCGCGTGAGAGGACTCGAAAAGTCTGAGTTTATTTTTGAGGAGCTATGCTCCGAGAAAATGCGAAGACTGTACTGCGCCTGTAAGGCGAGAGTCCGAAGTCTTGTTTCTTTGTTATAATAAATTTATGCTCTACACTCGCAAAGGTGATTCTGGTACAACCAAGGCTTTCAACTCAAAGTCTGGTCAGCGCATGTCAAAAAGCTCATGTCAGACAGAAGCATTGGGCGCGCTCGATGAGCTCAATTCGTTTATCGGACTCCTGAAAGTGAAACTGGACGGCGTTTTATGGAACGTTTCTATTTCGTCAGAAGCTTCGGCTGATTCATCCAAAAAACCAGCGGAGATAATTCAGTGGGTGCAGGAATGTTTGTTTATTGTTCAGGCGGAAGTGGCGGGAGCTGATAAAAAAATTGAGCAGGCCAAGATCGATCGTGTTGAGTTCGTGGTTGATTGGGCAGAGAAAGAAATGCCGCCAATAAAAACATTTTTCATTTCCGGTGGGACTGAATTGGCAGCGTTGTTCGACATTTCCCGTACGTTGGCACGCAAAGCAGAGCGTCGAGTGATTGCGGGAGTTGAGAAAGAGGAAGTGGTAGTTGGTCCAGTGACGCTGGCATTTCTGAATAGACTTTCATCACTGTTCTACGCGCTCGCTCGACTAACTAACCATAAATCTGGTATAAAGGAGCAGGCGCCTTCATATCAGTAGGTTTGTGTGCGCCGTGAGATAGGTTCGTGTTTGTTATATGGTGGCTATAGTTTAGTGGTAAAACCTCGGTTTGTGGAGCCGAAGTTGAGGGTTCGATTCCCTCTAGCCACCCAAGCGGAAACAGTCTGGAGTTCATTTTGGAGAATTGGTATTGAGATTAATATATAATCAGCTTATGAATACCCGTTACATCGTCAGTGGTATTGTTCAGAAAGGTGACTCAATTGTTTTGGGCAAGAAGGCCAAGGGGCGACCGCCATATCCAGACGTGTGGCATACTCCAGGGGGTGGGGTTAACGATGCTGAAGTGGCGCAGAAGCTTTGTGGCCTCAATGATTTTGATAACGACTATTTTCACGCTGAATTGAAGCGGGAGATTCGAGAGGAACTTGGTCTAGAAATCGGACGTATTACGTGCATGGTTCCTCAGTATCGATCTGGTTTAAGAGAAGGAAATACCATAGATAAGAATGGTAACCCGATTCATTTTTATTTTCTTGAATATTTGTGTGATTATGTTGGCGGTGTTTTAACTCCGTCGGATGACTTGGTAGAAGCGGTGTGGGTGAAAAAGGCAGATATAAAAAATTATTCTCTAACCCCGCCAAGTCAGGAAATGTACAAGGAACTTGGTTGGATTTAGCTATATTTGACATAACCTATATTTTAATGTAGTTTATTCTGGACGCTCTTTACACGTAGTGGGGAGCAAAACATGAACAATCGAAATCGGAGGTCCAGATGACTGTTGAAAGAATCCCTTTTAAGGGAAAAGACATGCGGAAAGAAGAAGTTGTACCCGTGGTGCTGGTGTACCTGTTTGCGTTTATCCAAGGTGTTCCACACGTGCTGCTGATGAGGCGGGGTGCGAGCGTTGCCTATATGAAAAACGCATGGTCAAGCATCGCCGGCGTCGTTAATGGCGATATTGATTTGATGCGACAGGTGCTCGTCGAAATTGCTGGGGAGACCAGTTTGCTCGAGTCAGAAGTCGGCCTGATTGAAGCGATCGGCACTTTCCGGGACCCGGACGAGGGAAATGGAAAAACCTGGGTTCGGCATTTGTTTGGCACCGTTCTCATGAAGCGGGCAGATAGCGCCTCCGAGCTGGGAGTGCGGCTGGACTACGAACACAGCGAAGCGGCCTGGGTGCCGATCCTCACCGTTCTTGGCTGGCTTTCGGGCGCGACGCCAGAAGACCCTGTTGCTCGGGCGATTCTGTGCGACGAGGCCCAGACTCCCGACTTCAAGACCAACCTCGAACGCGCCAAGCCGGTCTTGGTGAAATTCGTTCAGTGAGCTGAACTTGCAAGCTCCTTCAACCCTGCTGCGGCATCCGCGGCGGGGTTTTTATTTAGACTCCTTGCCCGCGAATCAGGCGAATCAAGAGCATGATGATTGCTACAACTATCAGGATATGGATAAATCCGCCAATGGTGTATGACGTTACAAGGCCGAGAAGCCACAGAATAATAAGGATGACTGCAATGGTGGTTAACATAGAGATGGGCAGTGTGCGCCTGCCAGCTATTATGGTGGTAAGTCGACCTATATACAGACGTACTCGCGTACAGATAATTACGCTATACTATTCTCATGCGTCGTCGAAAGGCACAGTCACAACTCTTTAAAGACATTCTCTATATATTGTTGGGAGTCTGTATTGCCGTCGTTCTGTCCCGAAGCGGACTTTTGGATACAGTTCTCAACCTTCTCGGCAGTGGGGCAGTGGTCTGTTTTGTGGCTGGTATATTTTTCACCTCTGCTTTCACTATTGCGCCGGCATCAGTTGCGCTGGCAAGCCTGGCCCAATCAACGCCGATGGCGACCATTGTTCTGTGGGGCGCGCTCGGCGCATTGTGTGGGGATCTGATTTTATTCTTTTTTATACGAGACCGGTTTGCCGATGACCTCAAGCAATCACTCAAGCCTTCCTTTGTCAAACACATTCTCCATTCTTTCCACTTCGGTTTCCTCAAATGGCTGGCTCCTATTCTCGGCGCGGCTATTATCGCCTCGCCATTGCCGGACGAACTGGGCCTTACGCTCATGGGACTTTCGAAGACACGATTGGCTCTGTTGGTGCCCGTGTCATTCATCATGAACGCCATCGGCATCTACCTGCTTGCGCAATTGGCCCTGGCGGTATAGAACTACTATATGAAGATATATATTCTGGCAGTTGGAAAGGAAAAAGATTTTGCCGGATACGAACTGGTCGCTGAATATGCCGGTCGCATAGGTCATTATCTCCCCATTGAATGGGTTTATGTGCCTGCGTCCGATATTCAAGAAGAAGGAACACGCATTCTCAAAGCTCTGGATGGTCAGAGCGGCGGCTCGTATGTGGTAATGCTGGATGAAAAAGGGAAGGAACACAATTCGGCACAATTTTCGGCATTCATTCAATCTCGTATGAACGAAGGGTTACGATCACTGGTTTTCTTGATTGGCGGAGCCCACGGTTTTTCTGAACCAGTTCGCCAACGTGCACAGACGAAGCTGGCATTATCTCAACTTACGTTTCCGCATCAGCTGGTGCGTCTTATTATTGCCGAGCAGATCTATCGCGCTTGTACGATTATGAAAGGGGAGAAATATCACCATGAATAATTACGATTACAGGTTGCCGCCGGAACTTATCGCGCATACGCCCGCGGAGCCTCGCGATGCGTCGCGCCTCCTGGTATACAAGACGAAAACGAACGAGGTATTTTTTGATACCTTTCTGCATCTTGCCAGATACCTTCCCGATCAGTCGTTGGTTGTGCTCAATGATACGCGAGTAGTTCCGGCCAGACTTGAGTGCACCAAGATAACCGGCGGCACCGTGCGCATCCTATTTCTTTTTAATGAATGGGACAAAGGCGCCCTAATCCAAGGGCTGCCCGATCGTCACATCACGGTAGGAGAAACGTTATATGTGCGTCAGCGTCCCTGCGTACAGGTTATTTCACAGCGCAATGAAGAATTCACGTTCAAGATACTCATTCCTCCGGGTGATTTTGACGCGCTGTGCTATGCGCATGGACAAACCCCTTTACCTCCATATATCAAGAGCCCTCTTACCGAAGAACAATCGCGTACCCGATACCAGACAGTCTTTGCCGACAAACCGGCATCAGTGGCAGCCCCAACAGCTTCGCTGCATTTCACCGACAAAGTCTTTATGTCGCTGGCATCGAAGGGCATTGAAAAGGCTTTTGTAACCTTGCATGTCGGGCGCGGGACATTTTCTCCGGTTGCTCATGACCAGCTGGCGATCGGCACACTCCATACGGAGCCGATATTCATCAGTCAAGAAACGGCTACAAAAATCATGGCCAAGAAACGGGATGGAAAACCAGTGGTGGCCGCCGGCACTACTGTCGTCCGTTCTCTGGAGTCGACAGCGGATCTGGTGCTGGCAGGATCGCGATATGAAGGAGAGACATCCATTCTTATCAAACCGCCCTACGCGTTTCGCGTCGTAGATGCCTTAATCACCAATTTTCATATTCCCAACACATCTCTTCTCATGCTGGTTGATGCCTTTTTGCAGTCAAAAGGCGCGAGAAAAACCTGGCGCGAGCTCTACGAGATTGCCATCAGTGAAAAATTCAGATTCTATTCGTTTGGCGACTCGATGCTAATCGTCTAGAAAAAGGCCCTCATGTGTGCAATAATACCCCCCATGAATACAAAACGCATCATTTTTTGGCTCGGCTTCGTCATCGTCATCGGTCTTATCATCTGGGGCCTCATCGCGGCCATGAGTAAAGAGGAAGCAAGAAAAACGCCCAATCTTGAATCGCCGAGTCCGATCACGACTGCCGATCATGTCCGTGGCCCTGTGGAGGCGCCGGTTACCATTATCGAATACAGCGATTTCCAGTGTCCCGCCTGTGCGACGTATTACCCGCTTGTTGAACGTCTGATAGCGGAGGCATCGACTACCGTGCGCTTTGTCTATCGTCATTTTCCATTGTTCCCGATACCGCACAAAAACGCGGTGATTGCCGCCGAGGCTTCGGAGGCCGCCGCTCTTCAGGGCAAATTCTGGGAGATGTACCGCCTATTATTTGATAATCAGAAGCTTTGGGAAAATTCAGATACGCCGAAGGCTCTTTTTGAAGAATATGCCGGGCGCATCGGCCTCAATCTGGCCACGTACACAAAAGACATCGTATCGGACGTAGTCAAAGCTCGCGTTGAGAAAGATCGCGCCGAAGCTACTGCGCTGGGCGTCAACTCAACGCCGACATTTTTCGTGAATGGCAAGGCCATCGTTAACCCAAACAGCTATGAATCATTTAAGACGCTTATTGACGAGGCCGCTCGCGGCGCCGCCAACTAGTCTGGCGGTATTCATATTGGTCGTGGCGCTCATTGGTTTTGCCGATGCGGCGTATCTGACCGTTGAGCATTATCAAGGAGTCATCCCTCCATGCACGGTGGTGAGCGGCTGCGAGACGGTGTTGACCAGCCCGTATTCGATCATTGTAGGCGTGCCGGTTTCGCTGCTCGGCGCGCTCTTTTATCTGGCCGTTCTTGTCGGCGTATTCGCGTATCTCGAATCGCGTAAGACGGCGCCGCTCAAATGGGCGATGCTTCTCACTGTCTGCGGCCTGCTTTTTTCGCTCTGGTTTGTCTATGTTCAAGGAGTTATTCTTGGAGCCTGGTGTTTGTACTGCATCGGGTCGGCACTGACATCGACAATCCTCTTTGTGACAGCCTGTGCGGTCTTTAGTAAATATACGGTGCGCGATGGAGCCCCGGCAACCTTATCTTAATGTCAACAACGTCCCACATTCTTTCAGTTGAAACTTCCGCCGACTATGCTCTCCTTGATTCCGGGGAAGGCGAAAAGTTGGAGCGTTTCGGCACGGTTGTGCTGTCGCGTCCGGATCCGCAGGCGGTGTGGTCAAAGCGCCTCTCCACGGCTGAATGGAAAAAAGCCGACGGACATTTTTCCCGCGAAGAGAGCGGCGGGAAGTGGTCATTAAAGCCGCAGGTCTTGGCGAGGTGGGAAATTTCGTATGGCGGACTCACGTTTTGGATAAAGCCGACAGCTTTCAAGCATACGGGACTGTTTCCGGAGCAGGCCGTCAATTGGAGTTGGATGGCGCATAGCATTAAGGAAAGAAGGAAAGAAGTAACATCGAACGATGAACACGTTGAAGTCCTCAATCTTTTTGGCTACACAGGTGGAGCGACTCTTGCATGTGCGCAGGCAGGGGCGAAAGTGGTGCATATAGATAGTTCGAAAGCGGCGGTGGCCTGGGCTCGGGAAAATGCCGAGGCGTCGGGGCTTGCGGACGTGCCCATCCGCTGGATTGTCGAGGATGCTCGACTGTTTGTCGAGCGCGAGATCAAGCGCGGCCGCAGATACCAAGGCATCATTATGGATCCGCCAGCCTTTGGTCACGGCGTAGACAGCGAGCTGTGGAGGATTGAGGAACATTTTTTACCGCTGGTTGAGCAGTGCAAGAAGCTACTGGCCGACAAGCCGCTTTTCTTTTTGATAAATGGATACTCCGCGGGGTATTCAGCCGTCGCGTATGAGAACATGCTCTTGGATTTGAAGACGAAATATGGCGGGGAAATAGAGATAGGGGAGTTGACGATACGGGAATCGGGAAAGAAGGAAGATGGAAACATAGGAAAAGAATCGCCGGCGCGATTGTTGCCAGCTGGTATTTTTGCGCGGTGGTCTGTATGATACTATTCTATGCCGGCAATTATCCTCTCTGGGCTTAAAGCTCGTGACGCCCATATTCCTGGTCTCCAACAAAAGGCCAAAGAGCTATTGTATGTACCCAAGCTCGCCATCATCCAGGTGGGAGATAGGCCTGACTCCACATCGTATATCAAAGCCAAGAAATCTTTTGCCGCGAAGATTGGCGTTGAAATCGAGCATATTCATCTCGCTCAAGATATTTCCCAGGCTGAAGTAATTGCATATATAGAAGCTTGCAACACGGACAAAAAGATACAAGGCATTATTGTTCAGGTGCCATTACCTGGACATATTGATCGGATAGCCGTCATTGAAGCTATAGATCCGAGCAAAGACGTCGATGGCTTGACGTCAACCAATTACGGCAGACTGCTTGCCGGCAATTCCACGGCCATTGTTCCCGCGACTGCGCGTGGCATACGGGAACTTTTTTCATACTACAATATTAGCCTTGCCGGAAAAAAGGTGGCTGTTGTCGGCCGTTCACGATTGGTTGGCGCGCCTATAGCGATTGTATGTAAACAAGCCGGGGCGGAAGTGATCGTGTGTCATAGTCAGACGCCTGATTTGGCTCGCGAGACGAGGCAGGCCGATGTGGTTATCGTGGCGGTTGGCAAGCCAGGACTTGTTGGTTCTGGCCATATCAAGAAAGGTGCCGTCGTTATTGATGTAGGTATTTCGAAAATGGCGGATGGAACACTGGTAGGCGATGTCGACTTTGAAGCTGTGAAGGAAATCGCTTCCGCTCTTACGCCGGTGCCTGGAGGGGTCGGACCTATGACCGTACTAGGTCTTTTTGAAAATGTTGTTGACGCGTGTAACTAGTTGCCGATACTTGCGTCTATACCAGGAAAGGCGATATGATGCGTATATCATTTATAAACACTAAGCACACACATAATCACATGAATATTCCAGCAAAATTATGGCAGGTTATCATCGGGGCGGTCGGTATATTGACCATTTTTCTTGTCATCATTTCGATCAAGGAGCTGAAGGCTATCGGCTATGTCGGCAAAGAAACGCCGGTATACAATACGATTTCAGTCACCGGAAAAGGCGAGGCAGTCACCATTCCTGATGTCGCCACTTTTTCATTTAGCGTGACCGAGACAGGCAAGACCGTCGCTGATGCGCAGACCAAGGCCACCGATAAGATTAATGCAGCCCTGAAGTCCATTAAAGATGCCGGCGTTGCGGAAAAGGACATTAAAACAGAATCATATTCCATCAATCCTCACTATGACTATCAAGAAGGTGTGTGTACGACGGGATATTGCAGGCCGGGCAAGTCGGTATTGAATGGCTACGACGTATCGCAATCTATCCAGGTGAAGATTCGTGACCTGGCAAAGGCGGGCGAGATATTCACGACGGTCGGCGCGCTCAATGTCCAGAACGTCAACGGGCTCTCGTTTGCCATTGATGAGATTGAAAAGGTCAAGGCAGACGCGCGTTCAAAGGCCATTACTGACGCGCAGACCAAGGCCAAAGAGCTGGCAAAGCAGCTTGGCGTACGCATCGTCAAGATAACCAGCTTTTATGACTCGAGCGATCAGCCGACATACTATGGTCGCGAAGGCATGGGTGGCGACATGATGTCGGTCAAGGCGGCTCCAGCCATGGCACCGCAGATCCCGGCAGGGGAACAGAAAGTGGTCAGCAATGTCACGATTACGTACGAAATTAAATAGCAATCAAAAAAGGGGCCTACACTATTTTCTGCAGTGCCAGGCCTTTTTTGATTGCGGTGGGGCTCGATTGACTTTGTTCAATGTATCCTATACTATACAGGTGCAATCCCCCGCAGGGGTTTTTTAATAGAAGACAACAATCCTATGAAATTCACCGAATATGTCAAAGATACGCGCGCGGAAATGGCCCATGTCAACTGGCCGTCTCGCCAGCAGACGGTACGATTTACCGTGATGGTTATCATCGTATCCCTTATCGTTGCGGCACTCTTAGGTCTTTCGGACTTTGTCTTTTCAAAACTCCTCACTCTCTTATTCTAGTTTATTGTTGGCAACGCCAACGGCGGCCATTATTTAACCCCATTTACCATGTCAAAACAAAACACTACAGGCGAGCGCAACTGGTACGCTATCCATACGTACGCGGGATATGAGAATGCCGTTGCCCGCAACCTCAAACAGCGCATCGAATCTCTCGGCATGGAGGACAAGATTTTTGCGGTGATTGTTCCTACGGAAAAGAAGATCAAGATCAAGGCCGGCAAGCGCGTCGAGGAAGAGGAAAAGATTTATCCAGGCTACGTGCTTGTCGATATGATCGTTACCGACGATTCATGGTATGTGGTGCGCAATACGCCCCGCGTGACAGGCTTCGTTGGTGCAGGAGTTTCTCCGGTTCCACTTGAGCAAAAGGAGGTGGATGCCTTGTTTGCGCGCATGAATCAGGGCAACACCCAACACTCGATTGATCTTTCAGCAGGGGACCTCATCAAGGTTGCAGATGGTCCATTCAAGGACTTTGAGGGCAAGGTTTCAGAGGTTGATACCCAGCGCGGCAAGGTCAAGGTGCTCGTTTCCATGTTTGGTCGCGAAACACCAGTTGAGCTCGATTTCTTGCAAGTAAAGAAGGTTTAATGTAGTATCCAATAACTAACCATCATGGCAAAAAAGATTGTAAAAAAGGTAAAAGTCATCGCTCCTGCAGGCAAGGCAACTCCTGCTCCACCACTTGGTCCGACTCTCGGTCAGGCAGGTGTTAACATTGGTGATTTCACCAAGAAGTTCAACGATGCAACCAAAGGCATGATGGGTGATATGATCCCAGTATTGATTACGGTCTACGAGGATCGTACCTATGATTTCAAGCTCAAAACTCCACCAGCATCAAGTCTTATTCTCAAAGCTATTGGCAAAGAAAAGGGTTCAGGCAAGCCAAATACGGTCAAGGTTGGTACTATCACCAAGGCCCAGATCAAGGCTATCGCCGAAAAGAAGATGCAGGACCTCAACGCAAACGATCTCGACGCAGCAGCAAAGATTATTGCGGGTACCGCGAGACAGATGGGTGTTGATGTAAAATAGTAACTAGTAATTAGAAACTAGAAAAGTGCAGGGATAAATTGGTTCCTGCGCTTTTCTAATTCCTAAGCTCTAATTACTTGTATCTGCTTTTGGCGTTCCCGAATAATCAACTTTATATTCGAGCAATAGGGAACCGCTCTCTGCTTGGACCGCGCTCACGAGGATGAGTTTGTGCGGCAGTTCTTCCTTAAAGAGAGCAATACCTTTTCCAAAGACCAAGGGCTCAATTGTCAGGAAGACACGGTCAACCACGTTGGCCTTCATGAACATAGTGTAAATATTGGCACCACCACAAATGGCTACTTCCTTAAATCCGCGACCTTCCAGATCTTTAATCAATTCGAGCGGTGTCTTTTGGGTAACTTCTGCGCCTTCAAACTTCTTGTCACGGGTATAGACGATATTGATGCGCTCTTTGAGTGGGCGGGGGAGTGTTGCATAGGTGGTTGAGCCCATCACCACAACGCCGGCGCGCTTGGTCAGCTCGACAAAACGTTTCTTGTCATCCTTGCTCGTCCAAAATGCCGAATGCTTTTCATCTCGGGCGATGAAACCGTCTGCGGTAACTGCGGCTATGATGTATGCGCGGATCATGAGCGTCCTCTACACCTTAAACTGTTCTTTCAGTGCTTTGATATCTCCTTTGGC
>CAZUII010000018.1:2535-11856 GCA_964619985.1 uncultured Candidatus Saccharibacteria bacterium | reverse complement strand
TCTGATGTTGGCTTTGATAAGACCAGTAATGACATTCACCGATGGACGTTGTGTCGAGATAATGAGGTGAATACCGATAGCGCGAGACATTTGAGCGAGACGAACAATGGCAGACTCGAGTTCGCGAGGGTAGGTCTGCATAATATCGGCCAATTCATCAATGATAATGGCGATATATGGCATAGTCTCTGGCAGTTTGACTGCAGCATCCTCGGCTGCCTCATCGTTATCACGATCCTTTTTCCATTCGGCGATGGCTGGAGCCAGGACGTTTTTGTGATACGAATCAATATCGCGAGAGCCATTTTTTTCCAAGAGGTCATAACGGCGACTCATTTCTTTCGCTGCCCACTTGAGTGCAAGGATTGCCTTCTTTGGATCAGTAATAACAGGCGTAAGAAGATGAGGAATCTTGTTATACATGGTGAGCTCGACGCGCTTCGGGTCAATCATGATGAACTTGAGGTTCTCTGGAGAGTTGCGATAGAGGAGGGAGGTGATAACAGCATGAATGGTTACGGACTTACCTGAACCGGTAGCGCCAGCAATAAGTGCATGGGGAGCTTTAGCGAGGTTGGCAAAGTGAGCCTTGCCGGCGATGTCTTTACCCAGTGATATCAACAGGGGCTTTTCTGATTCTTGGAAGTCAGCAACACCCAGCAATGTGGCGAGACCTACCGTTGTCTTGGCTGTATTCGGGACCTCAATTCCCACAAGAGACTTTCCAGGGATAGGTGCTTCTATGCGAATAGGATGGGCGGCCAGAGCGAGCGCCAGGTCATTGTTGAGCGCGACAATGCGTGAAAGTTTCACGCCTTCTGCGGGCTTCAACGCATAACGCGTGACAGAGGGTCCGATAGAAATCTCATCCATCTCGACAGTGATGTTGAAGTTTTGAAGCGTGCGCTTGATGATGTTGGCGTTGGCCTTGATGTCACCAGTTTCTGGCTTGCCCTTATCTTTTTCAAGTAAGCTTAACGGAGGAGGGGTAAAGTCTTTGAGATATGCGGTTGATACTGGTGCTGCGAATACGGCACTATCGTCATCGGCGAATGAAATGCCACTATTTTTCGGCGTACTTTTTGCCGCTTTTTCTTCGAGACGCTTTCGTTCCGCTGCTGCGGCACGCTCCATGGCTTCGCGTTCAAGGTTGCTTATAGGTCCGTCATGTTCCAATGAAGCCAGCGCAGCGTCGACACGACCCTCTTCGTCTCTGTCCATAATCCCTGACTTTTTGAGAAGAATGCCGTCTTCATCACGTGTATCCTTACTGAACCATTTCCAGAACATCAGCTGCTCAAGCGTGATATGGAGATTGAAGGCCATGATAATAGAGGCCACGAATATGACGATAAGCAAAACAACAGCCGCCCAGCTATCCAAGAGCCGTACCAATGGCGAGGCTATCCAACGCCCGATAACGCCCCCTGCCTCCGTGTAGATAAGATGAATAAGTCCAAGGCCTGAAATAAAGAAGAGTATCATGCCGACAATCTTGGTTGTTTCGACGCGCTTTTGTGCGCCTTGAAGAAATGATATGCCGAGCATGGCAAAGGCGATCGGTATGAGATAGTAACCGATACCGAACATGCGCATGAGAAATTCATAGATATAGTTGCCGAACCCGGCTTTGCCAAATGCAGCCAACAGAGAGAGAACCATTAGCAAAAAGGAAAGCAATGCGAGAATGGTACGGACAGTCTCATCCTTCATATCATTTAAGAGACGAACTTTTGTCCCACGATCGCCCCGTTCATTTTTTTTCTTTGCCATAGATACAATAATACCACAGGTGCATATGCTTTTTCTTGCATGTGAACAACTTCAGTACAACGCGCTTGCACTCCTACACGTTTCGACTATAATGGACACGTCAGAGACAGGCAAAAAGCTGCTATTTATATAAAGGACAGCATATTTTCTTAAGGGACATGCTAAGGACATATTATATGGATAAAAAGGACACACATAATCAGGGAGACTTGAATGATTCATTAAGGTGGAAATCACTGGGTTTTTTCTCTGCTGAAGAATATTTACTATATATTTTTAAAAAGACAGAAAAAATTACTGCCGGTATTTATTTGGTTTCCGGACTTCTTAAAGACGATGAACCCATGAAATGGGGATTGCGGGATCGTGGCATGGAATTGATGTCTTCGTCTTTTATGGCATCGAGCAACACACCTGGCGATAAAAGTTCAACTATACAATCTCTTTTTACAGCGGCACTGGAAACAATTTCATTACTCAATGTGGCTAGGATTTCCAACCTTATTACGGAGATGAACCATTCATTATTGGTACGCGAGATAGATAATATTGTTGGTATGCTCCGCGATCGTCTTGCCCAGAGTGCCGAAAATGCCGGCTATGTCCTTTCCGAACATTTCTTTAAGACGCCTGATTTATTTTCAACGGGATTTAGGCCAGATGCTCGATTGGCACGTGGCAATCAAAAAGGACAAATGAATGATCATGATCTGTGGAAAAGTGAAAAAAATACTGCGGGAGATGGGTATTCTATAGGACATAACACTATTCAGCAGAAGAAGCTTTCTCGGCAGGAGTCAATAGTTAATGTCCTTAAGAGTCAATCTAATTTAACGATAAAGGACTTCTCTAAGGTCATAAAAGACTGTAGCGAGAAGACTATACAACGGGAACTCATCGAGTTGGTGGATCGGGGGATTGTGAAGCGGGAAGGTGAGCGCCGCTGGAGCAGGTATTCACTGAAATAAGCATAAAACGTTGACTTTTGGCTCTATTTTAGCTAGTATGGTTCTATTACTAATACCCTAGAATTTGAGCCATATTTTCGTATGATATAGTAAGTGGTGGTTTTATCAGAGTATCTTTCTGGGTTGTCCACATGGCATTTGTGCGGGGTCTTAGTTATAAGGTATAATGTGTTGTAACGAGTGTGTGAAGGCAGTGCTTTCGTGCATTCGTTCCCAATGTCATTATAGAAAAATAGTGCACTGGGAGGAACGAACTTTGACAACATAAAAAATCGTCAAGAAATGTTCGTTATTATTCTTGCCACAAAATTTTTTGTTTGCGTGTCGATAGCGCGGACAAAGAATGTGGAAATGTATTATCAAGTTAGTTTACAAACCGCAGTAAACTTCCCTCGTCTTTATTAATAAATGGGGAAGCTGCGTTAAATTATAAAAATAGACATGAAAAAGTTACTTATCGCTTCAGGTGTAGCCGTTTTGGCTCTCACTTCGGTAGTAGCAGCACAGACCTTCTCAACCAACCTCACGGTCGGTTCAACAGGCGCTGATGTTGTTGCTCTCCAGACATGGCTCGTCGCAAATGGTTTCAACATCCCAGCTGTTAGCTCTGGTGCTGCAGCCAAGGGTTACTTTGGCTCACAGACTCAGTCAGCTGTTAAGTTGTACCAGGCTTCAAAGGGTATTCCTAACACTGGTTTCGTAGGTCCTTTGACCCGCGCAGCTTTGAACGCAGGTGGCGCAGTTGCTGTTGCTCCTGCAGTCGGTTGTCCAGTTGGATACACCTGTACCCCAACTCCGGGAACAGCGGTTACTCCTGTTAACCCAGGAACACCACTCGTTATGGATGGTACAGATGGTTCCCTTACCGTTTCTCTCTCAAGTTATGCAAGTAACGTGACAGCTAAGAAGGGTGAGACAAAGGACATGGTCGCTGTTAAGCTCCAGGCTACAGCTGCACCAGTATCAGTTACTCGCTTCGATGTTCGCTTCAATACTCGCCCATGGCTTTACTTCAGTACAATCACATTGAAGGATAGCAACGGTGCAGTTATTGCTACAAAGAACCTCGTAGGCCCAGCTGATGCTACAGAGATCACTGTCGGAACTGATTACTTGGTTCGCTTCGAAGGTATCAATGCTATTGTTACCCCAGGAACCGACAGAATCCTCGTCGTTTCAGGTTCAGTATTGTCAACAACAGACAAGCTGAGTTCAGATGTTAGTGTCATTGTTTCAGTTCCAACTGGTTCTATCAGAACCATCAACGGCAAGGGTTATACCGATTCTCTCGGTCTTGGAACTGTTGCTGTTTCAGGAACAACCGGACGCACAGTCACTCTGTCATCATCTGGTTCAACAGGAAACATTCTCGCTCGCATCAGTCCAAACACTCCAGCTACCAGAATTGTTACAACCTCAACAAATGGTGAAACTACAGGAGTTATCCTTGGTAAGTTCGATCTCAAGTCAGAGAACCGATCTTCTACCATCAACACCCTCAAGTTCTCTTTGAAGGATAATGGTGGAAACAAGGATTGGGCAACTATCATCAAGAGATTGTATGTTTCTGATGGTACTCAGACAGTCCAGGTTGACGCAGTTGCAACATCTTCAGTCTTCTCAAATCTTACATTTGAGCTTCCTCAGGATCAGTGGAAGACAATCACTTTGACTGCAGATATTGCTGATCAGGATGATTTCGCAAACGGTGCTATGGCTTCAACAACCCTCACTGTTAACACAACAAACATTGTCGGTATTGACAGCAACTTCACCACGGTTACCGCTTCAGGAGCAAACGTTGTCGCTACAAACGAATCAACATTCCTCCAGAGTGGTGCATCTGTCTCTAACTTGGTAGCTACCGCCGTCCTCAACGACAACGGTACTTCAAAGTCACGAGCAGCAACCATTGCATTCGGATTTGTATTTAACAACACAGGTACAAGTGATCTGTATATTAGTGCAAACCCAAGTGTAGCCCTCGCAACCAGTTCAACAATTTCAAGAGCTACTTCAACTGTCTTTACAGCAGCTCTTGTTACAACTGATCCTGGCACACGCGCAGGTGACTCAGGTGCTTTGACAAACTCTGGTTACTATGTCATTCCAAGTGGTACTTCACGAGGATTCCTCTTCTCAGGTACTTCTAACAATGCCGATACAGACCAGACAGCAGGCCTCAACTCTACATCAGTCACTCGAATCTACTTCGATGACGATACGACAGGTCTCCAGGAGTTTAGTATAAACTTCGGTCTTGAGAAGTTGCAGACCCCAGGTCTCAACTACTAGTCTAGAGTTTTCTCCTCCTCCCAACGGGTTACAATGTTGGAACAAAAACCGCCTCGAAAGGGGCGGTTTTTGTGTTGCTCAAAAGACAAGGCTATTCGGCGCCGAAACTAATTGCTATACTGTAGGCACAATATGGTCAACCCCTTTGATCGCAGTTTTTTCAGATTTCTCATCGGTTTCATGTTGATTTTGATGTTCAGTTTCGGCATCTTATTCCTCGTGGGCAGGTATAGTTCGTCGCTGTAAACCACAAATCTTCAGCAAAACTTTATCACTTCTTTATCTGGTCTTTATCGCCGCCTGATAGGCTACATGCATTACTAGGTTCGTTAACCTCTAATGCATATGAAAAACTTTTTCCACATACTTTTGACTGGTGTAGCGACGGGTTTGGTGGCGTTTGTTGGATTTCTGCCGACAGTGCGGGCGGAAACTATTATTACTGACGGATTCTTGCAGGGAGATACCGTCTGGGACAAAGCACATAGCCCCTACATACTCAATGATGTTGTTACCGTATCTTCAGGCATGACGCTTACTATAGAACCAGGGGTGGAGGTTCATGCTGACCCAGCTTCGGCATATGATCCGTATATATATGTCGCTGGAAGGTTGCGTCTCACGGGATCAGCAGAAGAGCCGATTAGGATAGGAGATATTTGGGGTATAACAGTGGATCATGGCTACGTGGATATTTCCTGGAGTGATCTGTCGATGAGGGGCAGCTTGACGCTCAGCGCCTCCGAAGGTCGCATTGCCACTACTACGATTTCAAATTCGATTGGTGATACATATTCAGACGGGCTTCGGATAGAAAATAGCCTTGTTTCAATTGAGGGTAGTACCATCGAACATAATATCAACGGCATCACGGTACAAGATAATGCCGGCGTCTTTCAGGCTCGCGCCGCACCACCTCATACGACTCTACTTGAACGCATTGGGTTGGCAAAAGTGGCTTTAGCTGCTGAACTTAGCCCGTCGTTGGTTTCGGTCACTGGGTCTCGCCTACTCAACAATTCACAAGCATCAATTCTCAATACTGCTCCAGGTGCCGTACAAGCACCGCACAATTGGTGGGGAAGCGCTGATGGGCCTCGCACTATTCCCGACGGGCTGCCGGTTTCCGCTATGCCTAATGGAGTAAAAGGTCCTATTGAATATGAGCCGTGGCTTGATCGTGATCCGCATGATGTTCAGGTGTCGGCATGTTGTTCAAGCATTCTATTTTTACCGGGCATAGAGGCCAGTAGGCTCTACCGGGACGAACCCGGCCTGCTCGGCATAGGCACTACGACCAATCGCCTGTGGGAACCAAACAAGAATGCCGATGTCAGAAAACTGTTCCTGAATTCCGACGGATCAAGCATCGATCCGACAGTATATGCAGGAAGTCCATTGGGGACGGCTCTGGGTATCAAGGACATTTACGGTTCTTTTATGAATTTCCTGGACGGGATGTCGCAGCGGGGGACTATCAAAGAATGGAAATCCTTTGGCTATGACTGGCGCAAGCCGATAGTAGAGGTGGTTGCGGGGCGCGAGCGACGGGCCACAACGACTGAATCATTGATTGGGACCGTTGAGCGGCTGGCGTCACAGTCAAAGACCGGAAAAGTGACCCTGATAGCACACAGCAACGGAGGATTGGTGGCGAAGTATCTGGTTAAGACGTTGTCTGATGCGGGAAAAGCGGGGCTGATTGATTCCGTAATTTCCGTGGCGGTTCCGTATCTTGGCACGCCGCAGGCAATTCTCGGATTGTTACATGGCGACAATCAGTCAATATTTGGCGGTCTGATCTTGCGGAAGAGGGTGGCGCAAGAGCTTGGCATCAACATGTCTAGTGTGTACTCGCTGCTCCCCTCAAAAGATTATTTCTCAAAAGTGCTTGGGCCGACTATTGCCTATGCGAGTGTGACCGCGGCGCCGCCCATCAATTCGGCCGCCCGCCAAGACTCCTTCATCTCTTCACGGACAAACGCCGTACTTATGAATGCTGCGGAAGTTCTCCATGGCCTACTTGATCCATTTGTATGGCCGGAGACTATCGCGCGTTGGGCTATCGCCGGATGGGGCAACCGTACGGCAAAGGGCATTGTATATTCGGATACAACCCATACGAGGTATAGCGCCACTACGACCTCCATGGGCGATGGTACGGTCATTGTTCCAAGTGCTGCATATAATGCAGGCACCACAACGGCTATCAATCTGTCATCGGTTTCAGCTATGGAGGGGAGAGACATTGACCACGCGAATATCCTCGGATCGCCGACCACGCAAAAAGCAATCGAGGACCTCGTCACTGTCGACAATCATAACCGCAATGCGCACGTTATTGAGGAAAAATTATCCGCGATTCCGGGCGTAAGTATCGGCGAGCCTGATTATTCAAAGGAAGCATCATTCTTGGTAGTCAGCACTCATTCTCCGGTTGAGTTGCATATGTACGATAAGCAGGGGCGTCATACCGGCATAGCACCCATACCTGCCGGCACCGATGAAGATATCGAGGAAGGACTCTTCACGTATATTGAAAAGAATATTCCAGGAAGCAGCGTTGAATTGTTTGGCGATGAAGATCAGCCGGAGACATATATTTCCGTCCCCGACACGGGAGGGCTGACATATTCAGTAGCCATCCAAGGCAGAGGTGTCGGCGAGTTTAGTTATAAGGTTGAGCGGATTCGCGGCGGAGAAGTCTTGGATAGCGTGATGTATGCTTCATTGCCAGTAACACCGCTCATGGTCGCGACGTCAAGCGTCAGCACTCAACAGTCTGGGGTGCTCAATCCGATCAAGCTGGCGTCCTCGACACTTCCGCTCTACATTGATGTTGACGGCAATGGCGCCGCGGATATCACCGTCAAGGCCAATGCACATCAGGACCCCATCATATTTCTCGAATCGCTTAAGAAAACAATTGCGGCCCTTATTGGCTCGACAAAACGCTCGCAGGATCTGACAAGGCGTATTGATCGCCTGGAGGATTTGGTCAAAAAAGGCAAATTCAAGAAGCTCCGCGATAGCAGTGAAAAGCTCAAGAAGTCCGTTGCCCACAAGAAGACCAAGCTTCTCACAGCCTCAGAAAAGGACCAGATTATAGCCCAGATTGACCTCTTTCTTGCCCAGTTTGAATGAGTGTGGTAATGTATCCGCACGGCTTAAGACAGAAGGCGGCTCGTGAAATCGGGCAGAAGACCTTCCGAGGTTACTCTCACATTAGGCCCGCAAAGGTCGAGGAAATAACATACGTATGACGTATGGAGTATGGGGTATGAAGTATCATCGCAATTGCGACTATACTTCATACTTTATACCTCATACTTCATACTTTAATAAACATGGCACGTACAAAAGCACAAAAGAAAGAAATCATTGCTAAGGTGCAAACGCTCATGGATGGCGCCAAGTCGCTGGTCTTCGTGAATATTCACGGACTCAAGCTTGAGGATGCTACCAAGATGCGTAAGGCGCTCAAGGCAGATCAGGTTGGATTTTTCGTCGCTAAGAAGTCGCTGACTTCATTGGCTCTTGCAAGCAAGAAGTACGAAGGTACAGCACCTGAACTCGTAGGGGAGTTTGGTTTTGCATACGGCACGGATCTGGTTGCTCCAGCTCGCGGTGTCTATGAATTCCAGAAGAAGTTGAAAGGCCAGCTCGGTATCATTGGTGGTGTATTTGAAAACGAATATATGACCAAGGATGAGATGGTGGCTATCGCTTCGATTCCTCCGTTTCCAGTTCTCCAAGGCATGTTCCTCAACGTCATCAATTCTCCTATCCAGGGCTTTGTCATGGCATTGAGCGAGATCGCCAAGAAGAAGACCGCTTAATTATTCAAGATGTAGGATTCAAGAAGTACGATGTAAGGGTAATCGCATCTTCATAAATCTTAAATTATAAATCTTAAATCTATTACTATGGAAAATACAGTAGAAATTCCAGCAAAGTTCAAGTCATTGGTTGAGACCATCGAAAAGATGTCAGTCCTCGATCTCAATGAACTTGTCAAGTTACTCGAAAAGAAGTTCGGCGTTTCAGCCCAAGCTGTCGCCGTTGCCGCAGCTCCTGCAGCCGCAGCCGCTGATGAGAAATCAACAGTAGCAGTTCACCTCGCAGCAGCAGGTGATCAGAAGATCGCCGTTATCAAGGTTGTTAAGGAAGTTCTTGCCCTTGGTCTCAAGGAAGCAAAGGACCTTGTTGACGCCGCTCCTACTCTCCTCAAGGATGGTATGAAGAAGGAAGAGGCTGATGCCTTCAAGAAATCAATCGAAGCCGC
>CAZUII010000018.1:0-2435 GCA_964619985.1 uncultured Candidatus Saccharibacteria bacterium | reverse complement strand
TTTTCTGCTAGAATACGATTTACACACATATACTACTATGGAAACCCTCACCGCACTCTTCGGCAGCCAGACCAAGGTCAAATTGCTTCGCCAATTCCTCTTCAATGCAGCTACACCATTCTTGCCAAAAGAACTTGCGTATAGAAGCAAGTGTGCACCGACCGCAGTCCGCAAGGAGCTCAATATATTAAGCAAGGCCGGTATTATCAAACGCAAACAAGTGCTCAAGAGTGTCGAAGCTCGCCAGGGAGATAAGATTATTTTCAAGAAACTCCGCGGGGAAGGGTACATTCTCGATGAAAAGTTTCCGTATCTCGAACCGCTCAAGAACCTGCTCACGGTGGCCAGTCTCCATGCCGACGAGTCACTGGCGAAACGCTTTACCAATGCGGGGCGAATCAAGCTTTTTATCGCGGCGGGCGTTTTCATACAAAATTGGGATTCGCGCGTCGATCTTCTCATTGTCGGCGAGGAACTTAATCTCGATAAGATAGAGGCAGTCATCAAGTCTATCGAGTCAGAAATAGGGAAGGAGATTGCCTACTCTGCATTTGAAGTGGCAGATTTTGAATACAGGCTTGGCATACATGATCGTTTAGTTCGCGATATTCTGGATTATCCGCACATTACGCTTCTCGACAGGCTGGGAGTTGAGGCAAAATAAGGGTAAAATCGCCCGAGTCTATCCACAGGCTCGCTTTTGCGGGCTTTATGCGTGGTATAATAGATGCATTAGCAAGAAATTTATTACTTTAATTATAATCATATGATGTTCATTGAGTCATGGGGCGACGTATTTGCCCGTTCTCTCCAGAGCGTGTGGTATGGTGTTGCGGGCTTCATCCCTCACCTTGTCATTGCTCTTATTATTTTCGCCATCGGCTGGGTACTGGCAGCGCTCATCGAGAAGCTTATCGAGGCTATTTTCAAGTCGCTCAAGATTGACGCGGCTCTCAAGAGTGCCGGGCTCGAAGATGTCGTCAAGCGCGCCGGCCACAATCTCAATTCTGGCTTGTTCGTTGGTGCCATCGTCAAGTGGTTTGTTATCGTCGTCTTTCTGATTGCATCATTTGATGTTCTTGGTTTGACCCAGGTCAACAACTTCCTCCGTGACGTTGTCGACTATCTCCCACAGGTCATCGTCGCCGTACTTATTCTTATCGCTGCTGCTATCGTCGGAACGGCAATGCAGAAGATTGTTGCTGCAAGTTCACGCGCCGCACACATCAAGGTTGCCGAACTCCTTGGCCGTGTTACCAAGTGGGCTATCTGGATCTTCGCTATCTTGACCGCTCTCTTCAACCTCGGCATTGCCCCTTGGATTCAGACTATTATTGTCGCCATCTTTGCCGGTGCCGCATTGGCATTCGGTTTGGCATTCGGACTTGGTGGCAAGGATGCTGCTGCAAAGGCTATCGAAAAGACGGTTCGTGCGATAGAGGAGAAGGACTAGTAATTTTTAGCGCCATTCACTGCAAAAAGCGGCCCGAGTCGGCCGCTTTTTGTCCCCAGGTTCTCCCCATAAAGCATATATAGAGCAGACTATTGACATATTCTGTGCCATCCGTATACTTACTAACACCCAGATATGAATACCAAGACTAACCGAATATCGCAGCGGCTCTAGCCATCACCTAGCAATAGGTAGTAGCTTGAACCCGCTCAACGAAGCGGTTTTTTCTTTGTCAGGACGACTGAAACTTGAAAATCACATATCTCAAATTATAAGGGGTTCGCGTAGTCCGAGTAGGATTATATTGAACCGGTCTAGTATGTGCTCGGGTCGAGCATGTAGTAGATACCATGTAGGTAAGTTAAGTAATGCCCCGCTTGTAGGCGGGGTGTAGCGGTTTTTAAATTTCCTAATAGGAAATTTAAAGGGCGTATGGTGGATGCCTTGGCTAGAAAAAGCGATGAAGGACGTGGCGTGGCGGCGATACGCTTCGGGGAGGTGCCGAGCAACCTTTGATCCGGAGATGTCCGAATGGGGAAACCCCTTCAGGTAAAACCTGATGACTTGTCGCACTAACATGCGACTAGAGCGTACCCTGGGAAGTAAAACATTTCAGTACCAGGTGGAAAATAAACAAACATGCATTCCGTCAGTAGCGGCGAGCGAACGCGGAGAAGACTAAACCTATCGTAGCAATACAATAGGGGTTGCGAGGTTGAGACGTTCTATTTATAGAAGGGAAGTTATCAAATTTTTTATTAGCTTGATGAGCTGGAAAGCTCAACCCTAGCGGGTGATAGTCCCATAAGCGAAAATAAAAGATCTTCTTTGTCTTGATTCTCAAGTACACCGGGACACGAAAAGCTCGGTGGAATCTGCCAGAACTAACTGGCAAGTCTAAATATTTTTCTAGACCGATAGTGAACAAGTACCGTGAGGGAAAGGTGAAAAGCAGCCCGGAAGGGCGGTGAAATAGATCTGA